>JAIXPY010000195.1 GCA_027486025.1 Burkholderiaceae bacterium | reverse complement strand
GTTCCGCTTAGCTTCGGCTGACTTTTTCGGGGGTGGGGAGAATGACTAATCTGGCTACCGCGCAGCAACTTGCGCCGTCCAATCTGCAGTTGCCGGTCTCGGCCTACTTTGACGTTGATCTATATCAACGCGAAATGGCTCTGCTTTTCAAGCAGGGGCCCGGCTATGTTGGTCATCAACTCATGGTTCCAGATCAAGGCTCTTACCGCACCCTTGCTGCGGAGAACGAAGGACGCCTGCTGGTTCGAAATAGCGCAGGCGTTGAGCTCCTCTCCAATGTATGCCGCCATCGGCAAGCCCTCATGCTCAATGGCTCAGGCCAAGTCGATACCATCGTTTGCCCATTGCACCGCTGGACCTATGACTTAGAGGGGCAACTACTCGGAGCGCCGCATTTTGGAGATAAGCCCTGCTTGCACTTAGGCAAATCCCCCTTGCAAAACTGGCAAGGCATGCTGTTTGAAGGTCCGCGTGATGTTGTAAAAGACTTGGGCAAACTGGGTGTTGCCGACGATTTGGATTTTACGGGCTACATGCTCGATCACGTTGAAGTGCATGAGTGCAATTACAACTGGAAAACCTTCATTGAGGTTTACCTCGAGGACTACCATGTGGTGCCCTTTCATCCGGGGCTTGGTCAATTTGTTTCGTGTGAAGATTTGCATTGGGAATTTGGCGATTGGCACAGCGTACAAACGGTAGGTATTCATAAAAATTTGGCCAATCCGGGCTCTCCGGTCTATCGCCAATGGCATGAGGCGGTGCTGCGCCACCATGGCAACAAGCCTCCGCGGCATGGTGCTATTTGGCTGACCTACTACCCCAATGTGATGGTCGAATGGTATCCAGGTGTGCTGTGCATTTCCACACTGCATCCCATGGGGCCCAATAAAACCCGCAATATTGTGGAGTTTTACTACCCCGAAGAAATCGCCCTGTTTGAACGGGAATTCGTGCAGGCTGAGCGCGCCGCATACATGGAAACCTGCATCGAAGATGATGAGATTGCGGAGCGCATGGATGCAGGTCGCGCCGCACTCCTTGCTAGAGGCGTCAATGAAGTTGGCCCCTACCAAAGCCCAATGGAAGATGGGATGCAGCATTTCCATGAATGGTATCGCCGAGAAATGCAGCTTTAACTAGGCTGGCAGATGCATTCACGGTAGACTGTTTTTTCTTGCCGACGACCCCTAAGGAGCTTGCGCTATGCATCCACTCATCACACCCAATCAATTAGAAGAGCTCGTTAATACGGGCGCAGACATTCTGATCTGCGACTGCCGCTTTGATTTAACCAATCCGCAAGCGGGTCGTGAAGCCTATAACGTAGGCCATATCTTGGGCGCCATTTACGTCGATCTGGATCACGATCTCTCTGCTGCAAAAACAGGGAGCAATGGGCGTCATCCACTTCCAAGCCCCCAAGCGTGGGCAGATACAAGACAGCGCCTTGGCATTGATGCAAAGACAACCGTTATTGCCTACGACAATCACGGCTCAGTCTATGCAAGCCGCTTGTGGTGGATGCTTAAAGCCAGCGGGCATGCACATGTCCAAGTATTGGATGGTGGCCTCTCGGCATGGAATGGCTCGATTGGTACTATTCCACCAGTGATTGAGCCTTTAAAAGTAACTCCAGCTCCGCAGGAGTGGGCGGGCACAATCGCCGTAGACGCCATCGAAGAATGCATTGCAGATCCTAATTTACTGGGCCATTGCATGATCGATGCGCGCGCTGAAGATCGCTTTCGCGGGGAAAATGAAACTTTAGATGCGATTGGTGGCCATATTCCGGGAGCGCTGAATCGCTTCTTTAAACAGAATCTCAGCGCAGGGCAATTTAAATCGCCTGAGGTCTTGCGCGCTGAATTTAAAGCCCTACTGGGTAGCATCCCTGCAAACAAGGTGATCAATCAGTGTGGTTCTGGTGTGAGTGCTTGCCATAATCTCTTAGCAATGGAAGTGGCCGGCTTATCGGGATCCCGTTTATACGTTGGTAGCTGGAGCGAGTGGTGCACCGATCCAAAACGGCCGATTGCTACCACCTAGATCGCTCGTTCTTGAAGGGCGTGCTAGTGTCCGCGCGAGAGCAATACAACTAGGCCAACGCCACAGCCAATCAGCGCAATTTGGCGTAAAGACTCGCGCCAATGCGATCTACGGTGCATTTGCGGAATTAAATCGCTGACGGCAATATAAATAAATCCACTCGAGGCAATCACGAGTAAGTACGGCATTGCCGCATTGGCTTTTTCCAAAAAGTAGTAGCCAAGCACTCCGCCCAATACGGAGAGCGCGCCACTCACTACGTTATAGAGCAGTGCACGCGCGCGGGAGAACCCGGCATTGATGAGCACAATGAAATCACCAATCTCTTGTGGAATCTCGTGCGCCACGATTGCAATTGCGGTAAACATGCCCACTTCAAAATCCACCATGAATGCGGCAGCAATCAACACACCATCCACGAAGTTATGCAGGCCATCGCCAATCAAAATCATCCAACCGCTTTGACCGGCCTCTTCTGCATCATGCCCGTGGTGGTGATCGTGGCCATCGCCTTCGTGATGGTGGCTATGGCGCAGTAGCGCAACTTTCTCAAGCAAAAAGAAACCCAGCAATCCTGCCAAGAGCACGCCAAAGAGCACATGGGCATCCACCCCAGGCATCTCAAACGCCTCTGGCAAGGAATGCAGTAATGCAGTGGCGAGCAAAATACCAACTGAAATGCTCACCATGCGATCAACTAGCTTCGCCAAAACACCCAGCGATAAGCTAGCCGCAATCAGAACACTCGAGAGACCCGCGCCTGCTGTTACTAAAACGATGAGCTGCAGAGCGGTCATGCCACTCCGTTCCGCTTAAACCAATCCAAGCACTTCACCCAACCATCGGCCGCAGGGCCGGCACGATAGGTCTCACGATAATCGGCATGAAACGCGTGGGGTGCATCGAGGTAAATCTCAAAACGCGATGCTTTGGCTGCGAGATTTTTTGATCCTGCCGCGGCCAATGCTTGGCGCATCTTATCTACGCTTTCCAGCGGAATGCCGGTATCGGCTGAGCCATATAAACCGAGTACAGGGGCCTTCAGATCTGCCGCAATATCGACTGGATGAAGCGGATTGCCGGCTGTTTTTTCACCAACCAAACGACCATACCAAGCAACACCTGCGCGCACTTCAGGCATCGTGGCGGAGAGCCACGTAATGCGGCCGCCCCAGCAAAAACCGGTTACGCCGACACGCTTGACATCGCCACCATTAGCACCAGCCCATGCAATCGCTGCGCGCAGGTCGCCCAGAACTTGCGCATCGGGGGTTTTCGAAACAATATTGCTAAAAATTTCAGCGACGGTTCCGTAGGTATTGGGATCGCCCGCACGCACAAAAAATTCAGGGGCAATGGCGAGGTAGCCCAACTTCGCAAAACGGCGGGTGACATCGGCAATGTATTCATGGACACCAAAAATTTCGCTGCACACAATCACGATTGGCAACGGTCCCTTGGCTTTTTCAGGACGTGATACGTAAGCGGGCATCTGAATGCTGCCCGATGGAATCGATAGTTCGCCCGCTTTGATGCCGGCGAAGTCGGTTTTAATTGCCTGCGCTAGAACGGGTTGGGATGCCGCAACAAAACCGACGCCCAGACCAGTTGCTGTTACAGCCGATGCCTTCATAAAGTCTCTTCGATTAGTGCTCATATTCATCTCCTCATTTCAGTTGATTAATGCGCTTCTTCCCAATTATCACCGACACCGATACTCACCAGCAAAGGTACCTTGAGTGTTGCGACCGAGCACATCAGACCCGGCAGCGCCTTTTGCACGTAATCCAGCTCATCCAAAGGCACATCAAAGACCAATTCATCGTGTACTTGCAGCAACATACGTGTTTTCAGGTTTTCGGCCTCGAGCCAATTCTGGACCGCAACCATTGCCAATTTAATTAAATCGGCAGCAGTGCCTTGCATCGGCGCATTGATGGCAGCACGCTCAGCACCCTGCCGGCGGGGGCCATTGGAACCCTTAATCTCGGGCAGCCACAGGCGCCTACCAAAGACGGTTTCGACATAGCCTTGCTCCCGCGCTTGCAGCTTGGTTTCTTCCATGTAGTGAGCTACGCTGGGATAACGCTCGAAGTAAGTGGCAATGTATTTTTGTGCGGCCGCGCGCTCAATACCTAAATTGCCAGCAAGGCCATATGCGCTCATGCCATAAATTAAACCGAAGTTAATCACCTTGGCATAGCGGCGCTGCTCTGACGATACTTGCTCGAGCGGAATGCCGAAAATTTCTGCCGCAGTTGCCTGATGGATATCTTTGCCTGCTGCAAATGCAGTTAACAAACTTTCATCTTCCGCAATGTGCGCCATGATGCGCAGTTCGATTTGCGAATAATCGGCAGATAGTAATTTGCAGCCCGCCGCTGGCACAAAGGCTTCGCGTATCCGCCTACCCTCTTCAGTACGAACCGGAATGTTTTGCATATTGGGCTCACTCGACGCCAAGCGCCCCGTCACCGCTACAGCTTGCGAGAAATTGGTATGCACGCGCCCGGTTTTGGGGTTCACCATGCGTGGTAATTTCTCAATGTAGGTTGACATCAGTTTTGCAAGGCCGCGGTAATCCAAAATTCTCGCCGGCAATGGAAAATCCTCCGCCAGTTTTTGCAATACCTCTTCATCGGTCGATGGCGCGCCCGATGGTGTTTTTTTAATCACCGGCAGCTGCAATTGCCCAAACAGAATCTCGGCAATTTGTTTGGGGGACTGAATATTAAATGGCTGGCCTGCAAGCGCATGAATCTCGCCCTCTAAGGCCAAGAGTCGCTTGCCCACTTCGAGCCCTTGGGCCCCTAAACGCGCCGAGTCAATTCGAATGCCATTGCGCTCCATCACTCCTAGCACGCGCATCGCTGGCATTTCGATCTGCTCGTATACGTAGCGCAAGCCAGGGCTCGTTTCGATCTGCGGCCAGAGGAAATGATGCAGGCGCAAAGTAATATCGGCATCTTCTGCGGCATAGTTAGTTGCCGTTGCCAGATCAACTTGATCAAAGCCAATTTGATGTGCGCCCTTGCCGCACACTTCTTCGTAGCGAATGGTCTTCACGCCTAAGTGGCGCTCCGCCAAGCTATCCATATTGTGGGCCAAATGCGATTCCAGTACATAGGACTCCAATAAGGTGTCGTGCTGTATCCCACGCAAGGTAATGCCGTAGTTCGCAAAAATATGAGTGTCGTACTTGAGGTTCTGCCCAAGCTTGTGGCGCTTGGGGTCCTCTAACCAGGGACGCATCTGATCCAAGACTGCCTGGCGATCGAGCTGATCCTCACTAGTGCGGTGGGCCAGCGGGATGTAACAAGCAACCCCCTCTTCTGCGCTGAGTGAAATTCCGACGAGCTCAGCTACCAATGCGTCAAGCCCTGTAGTTTCCGTATCAATGCACACCAAATCAGCAGCGGCTATTTTGGCGAGCCATACATCGAGTCTTGTCTGATCAACGACGCATTCGTATTGACGCTTGATCGCATTTTGCTCCGCCGCATCTTTTGCGGGAATCGTTGGTGTGAGCGCTGGCGCATGGATTGTTTTTGATGGGACTGCGTTCGGCGATGAGCCTGAGTCGCCCACCAAATCAAATGCCGGAGTATCGCCTTGCGTGGCAGCGCTTACCGCAGTAGCACCGCCCTCACTCAAGCGCTTTTCCACATCACGCAACCAGGTTTTAAATGCAAAGCGCTCGAAGAACTCTTTTAATACCGGTAAATTCTCTGGCTTCGCATGCAAATCATCGAGGCCCGGAATATGCTCATTAAGATCGCAGTCCAGCTTGACGGTGAGCAGTTCACGCGCGCGCAATAGCCATGGCAGGCTGGCACGGAGGTTGTCGCCCACCACGCCTTTGATTTCATCGGCACGAGCCATCAATTGATCTAAGTCGCCGTATTCCGCCAGCCATTTATTTGCCGTCTTCGGTCCAGCCTTAGGCACTCCAGGTACGTTATCCACGGCATCGCCAACGATGGTGAGGTAATCCACAATGCGCTCGGGTGGTACGCCAAACTTTTGCATTACGCCATCGACATCGAGCCTCTCATCGGTCATGGTATTAATCAGCGATACCGAGGGATTGACCAGTTGCGCCAAATCCTTATCCCCAGTGGAGATGATGGTGTCCCAGCCCGCCTCAGTAGCTTGCCTTGCCAGCGTACCAATGACATCGTCCGCTTCCACCCCTGAAACGACTAAAACGGGCCAGCCCAAGGCCCTGACCAGCTCATGAATCGGCTCAATTTGTGCCACCAGGTCTTCTGGCATGGAACTGCGGTTTGCCTTGTATTCGGGGTACATTTCATCCCGGAAGGTCTTCCCTTTGGCATCAAAAACGCAGGCCAAGTGGTCTGCCTGGATCTCGGCCCTAGCCCGCCGCATCATATTGACCATGCCATAGACCGCCCCGGTAGGCTCCCCAGCCGCATTTCGAAGGTCTGGCATGCCATGAAAGGCCCGATACAGGTAACTGGAGCCGTCTACCAACAAGAGTCTATGTTTCGTCATACCGCAATCGTACAATCTAGTTACTTACTTGTTGCTAATTCCTTGCCATCTCGGCTGAGGGGCTAGCTTGAGCTAACCAAAAACCAAGACACTTTATGCGCCCAACCCTGCACCTGCTTGCAACTTCGCTGATTTCAAGCTTCATGGCCATTTGCGCCTCTGCCCAAGCCCAAGGGGGAAATTCCCAGGCCCTGAGCCCAGCTGAGCTCAATCGGATCAATAATCAACCGATTGCCGCCCCCGTTGGCAACCCTGGCGCATTAGGGAATGCGGATGCGCGTAAACCCACTTTTGAGTACACCGATCCAGGCGGCACTCAAGTCAAGGAATTTCGTGATGCCAATGCGCCAACGGAAGTTCAAGTCAAAGGCCCCTTGGGGACGTATGAAATGTCACCCCCCACGTCCGTTTTGCCTGGACCGAGTAACAAAGCCAATGACAATTTGCTCAGCGTTCCCAGCATTAGCATTCCATTTTAAGTCACGCTTCGTATGGCCGTATTTACTCCCGTCGAATTAAGCGATATCTCCGAATGGATTGCAACAGACTTTGATATTGGGGTAGCGTCGGCTGTTCGCGGCATTCAGGGCGGGATCGAGAACTCCAATTTTTTTCTCGATACAAATAACGAGCGCGGCCCAGATGAATACGTTCTCACCATTTTTGAACGCTTATCTGCGGCACAACTTCCGTATTACCTCGAGCTCATGCGCCACTTGGCCGACAAGGGTATTCCTGTTCCTAAGCCGATTGCAAATCACGCAGGCGCTATTTTGTTTGTCCTCAAAGGCAAGCCGGCTGCAATCGTCAGTAAGCTCGCAGGTGCATCGTGCATGCAACCCTCGCCAGCACACTGCGCTATGGTGGGAAGCATGCTGGCAAAAATGCATTTGGCTGGCGCTGACTTTGCCCAGCATCAACCCAATCTGCGCAGCCTTGGCTGGTGGCGCGAAACAGTACCAGCGATATTGCCGCACCTAAATACAGATCAAAGTGCCTTGCTGGTTGATGAGATGGCTTTTCAAGAAGCATTTTTTGCATCGGCCGCATACCGTGCACTGCCAGAGGGTGCCAGTCACTGCGATCTCTTTCGCGACAACGTCCTCTTTGAAGGTCAAGGCTCAGCAATGCGCCTGGGTGGGTTTTTTGATTTCTATTTTGCCGGTACCGATAAATGGTTATTTGATCTAGCGGTCACCATCAATGATTGGTGCCTCCTAGAAGGAGGAGCGCTGGATTCCGGTCGCATGCAAGCCCTAGTTGATGCCTACCAATCCGTGCGGCCACTCAGCCCAGATGAGTTAGCCAGTATTACAGCCATGCTGCGGGCAGCTGCCCTGCGTTTTTGGATCTCGCGTTTGTGGGATTTTTATTTGCCCCGTGATGCCCAGATGTTGACACCCCATGACCCAAGCCACTTCGAGCGGATATTGCGTAGTCGCCGCCAATCCGCTACAGGCTCTGTTTTTTAAAATCGATCCCATAAAGTGCCACGATGAAACTCAATCATGTCAACTACAAAGAGGCCATCACCTGGATCCGCCAGGGCTTTTGGCTTTTTAAGCAAAACCCGCTGGGGTTTTTAATGCTGGTCTTTATGTATATTTTCTTTGCACAACTTTCAATCTTGATTCCAGTGATTGGCGTCTTTGCTGTGCTGTTGGTAACCCCCGCCCTTTCAGTCGGGTTTATGACGGCGTGCCGGCAAGCGATTCAAAAAGAACGGATTCTGCCAACGGCGTATTTGGCTGCATTTCGCTTGCCATCCGCTGTGGCACGTAAGCGCATTTTGCAACTCGGCCTGATTTACACCGCCTGCATCTTAATCTTGAGTTTTTTGGCTAGCCTCATCGTCGACTTTGAAGCACTTTTGCCGCTCTTGACTAGCGACCAAGCTCCTAGTGCGGAGGCGATGCAACAGTTGTACAAATTAGTGTTTATTGGCGGCTTACTCTACGTTCCAGTTGCAATGCTGATGTGGTTCGCCCCCCTCTTGGTAGCCTGGGCTGAAATGCCCGTGACACAAGCCATCTTTTCTAGCTGGATGGCATGCTGGTCCAATCGCGCCGCCTTTGCTTATTACCTGGTGATTTGGGGCATCATTCTGGTGGCATTGCCCATGATGATTGGTGGCCTGCTTGATGCGCTCGATTTGGGGAGCATTGCTTCCTACGTGGTTGCACCCATCTCGATGGCTGGGCTGACGATTATGTATTGCTCTTTCTTTGCTACCTGGAAAGGTTGCTTCACTGACAACAATATTGAGCAGTTGTCGACCGAAGGGTAGGTCGACTTAGGCGTCAATCGCTGTGAGTTTGGCAATGCTGAGTTGCAACCACTTCAGCCCATGGCGCTTGAAGTTCACTTGGGCACGTGCCTCAAGGTCGAGGCCTTCTAAGCCGACAACACGGCCTTCGCCAAACTTCGTATGGAATACCTGCTGGCCAATCGTAAATGGATAGCCTGAACGCGGTGGTGCAGCCATCCGCTTGACGGTCTCAGTCGCTTTGATGCGACTGCCCAAGCGCGGCGTATCCATATCAAAGGTATCCGCACCATCGTTATCGCGCTGACGGGTATAGCCGCCACCTTGCCAACTGGAGCCCGTATTTCGACTGCCGCCCCAGCGCGCATCCTTTGCCTTGGGTGTCAGCCACTTCAGGGAATCGGATGGAAGCTCTTCCAAGAAACGCGAGGGCATGTTGTAGCGCACTTGGCCATGCAACATGCGAGATTGCGTATGCGATAGGTAAAGGCGCTCTTTTGCACGGGTAATCGCCACATACATTAAACGGCGCTCTTCCTCTAAACCATTGGCTTCGTTGACACTGTTCTCATGCGGAAATAAACCTTCTTCCAAACCCGTAATAAAGACAGCGGTGAACTCAAGACCTTTGGCAGAGTGCACCGTCATCAACTGAATCGCATCCTGACCGGCTTGGGCTTGGTTATCACCCGCCTCAAGCGAGGCATGGGATAAAAAGCCAGCCAGTGGCGACGCCTCAAGCGTACCTGGATCGTTTTCTCCGGGCAACAATGCGGCTTCGGCATTTTGCCCATAGCCCTCTTCGGCGATAAACGCCGTAGCCGCATTCACGAGTTCTTGTAAGTTTTCAACGCGATCTTGACCTTCGCGCTCGGTCAAATAGTGCTGGATTAAACCGCTATGCTGAATCACAAACTCAACCGTTTCTGGCAGGGTATTGCTGCGGGTTGCCTCGCGCATGTGGTCCACTAAGCGCACAAAACCACCCAAGGCCGCACCAGCCTTTCCTTCTAAACTGGAGGCGGCCAAATACAGTGAGCATTGCTGCTGCCGTGCTGCGTCTTGCAATGCCTCGATCGAGCGCGCACCAATGCCGCGCGTTGGAAAATTAACCACCCGAGAAAATGAGGTGTCGTCATTGGGGTTTTCCAATAAGCGCAAGTAAGCGAGGGCATGTTTAATTTCAGCGCGCTCAAAAAAGCGTAGACCGCCATACACGCGGTATGGAATCCCTGACGAAAATAGGCCGTGCTCAATAATGCGCGACTGGGCATTACTGCGATAGAGAAGCGCAATATCACTGCGCCGTAAGCCGCTATTGACGAGCGCTTTAATCTCATCAATCAACCAACTCGCCTCCATCCCGTCGCTTGCTGCTTCATAGATGCGAACCGGCTCGCCATGGCCAGCATCGGTGCGTAGATTCTTTCCGAGGCGGCCCGTGTTATTGGCAATCAAGTGATTTGCCGAATCCAAAATATGGCCATGCGAGCGATAGTTCTGCTCTAGCTTGACCATGATCGGCTGAAATTGATTTTCATAAAGGCGCATGTTGGCAACATCTGCGCCGCGGAAAGCATAAATACTCTGATCGTCATCGCCCACCGCAAAGACAGCGCTCGCATCCGCTTTGGCGCGACCACCGTCGTGACCAGATAGGAGCTTTAGCCAGGCGTATTGCAGTGCATTGGTGTCTTGGAACTCATCGATCAAGATGTGCCTAAAGCGCTCTTGGTAATGGTTACGAATGGCTTCGCTGTGCTTTAAGAGTTCATAGCTGCGCAGCAGGAGCTCGGCAAAATCAACGACGCCCTCGCGTTGGCACTGCTGATCGTAGGCATCGTAGAGCTGCGCCATGCGCGCCTGAAAATCATCGCCGCTTTCCAAATCGCGTGCCCGCATACCGCGCTCCTTTGCGTGCGCAATGAAATACTGCAGCTGCTTGGGTGGATATTTTTCATCATCGACCTTGAGGCCTTTGAGCAGGCGTTTGATTGCCGACAACTGGTCTTGGGTGTCTAATATTTGAAAGGTGGAAGGTAACCCAGCATCGCGGTGGTGCGCTCGCAGTAGGCGATTACAGAGGCCATGGAACGTGCCAATCCACATCCCGCGGGTATTGATCGGCAGCATCGAGCTCAGCCGCATCATCATCTCTTTGGCCGCTTTATTGGTGAATGTCACCGCCAAGACCCCGATTGGCGAAACCTGGCCAGTTTGGATGAGCCAAGCGATGCGGGTGGTGAGTACCCGCGTCTTACCGCTACCAGCGCCAGCCAAGATCAGGGCAGACTGGGCATGGCCATTTTCGGCAACTGGAGGAAGGGTCACCGCCTCGCGTTGTTCTGGGTTTAGGTTCGCGAGTAGGTCTGAATACATTACGCCAATTATAATTTGACTCTTATGCCAATCTCCCCGAATACCCCTGAATCAAGCCCAGCCCAGTCCACAGCAGAATCGCCTGCTGGAGTGGAGCTAGCCAAATCATATGAACCCGCCCCAATCGAAGCA
The DNA here is from genome assembly GCA_027486025.1 of Burkholderiaceae bacterium. Classification (GTDB taxonomy): domain Bacteria; phylum Pseudomonadota; class Gammaproteobacteria; order Burkholderiales; family Burkholderiaceae; genus Polynucleobacter. Next base: position 11,583 of record JAIXPY010000195.1, on the reverse strand, counting down.
TTTTGGGGTCCGGAATGGGAAAAGCGTGGCATCGCAAGTGCCACCCTCGACGACGATAAGGCGGACTTCAGCATTCAGCTACCGCCGCCCAATGTCACGGGTACTTTGCACATGGGTCATGCATTTAATCAAACCATCATGGATGGCTTGATCCGTCATGCCCGCATGTCTGGTAAAAATACCTTGTGGGTTCCCGGAACCGACCATGCTGGCATTGCGACGCAAATCGTGGTTGAGCGCCAGCTCGATGCGCAAAAAGTATCCCGCCATGATTTAGGACGCGATGCTTTTTTAGAAAAAGTATGGGAGTGGAAAGAAAGCTCTGGCTCAACCATTACTCGGCAAATTCGACGCTTAGGTGCCTCGATTGATTGGGGCCGGGAGTATTTCACGATGGACGACACAATGTCGGCCTCGGTTGTGGAAGTATTCGTTCGCCTGCATGAGCAAGGTTTAATTTACCGCGGTAAGCGCTTGGTGAACTGGGATCCACAGTTGGGTACAGCCGTTTCTGATCTTGAGGTAGTGAGCGAAGAGGAAGACGGTAGTATGTGGCATATCCGCTACCCCTTAAGCGATGGTTCTGGCTCGCTGGTGGTAGCAACGACCCGCCCAGAAACCCTCTTGGGGGACGTTGCCGTCATGGTCAATCCCAATGATGAGCGCTATCGCCATCTGATTGGTCAATCGGTCAGCCTGCCACTGTGCGATCGCACCATCCCCATCATCGCCGACGATTACGTTGACCTTGAGTTTGGAACGGGCGTTGTGAAGGTAACTCCAGCGCATGACTTTAATGACTATGCCGTTGGTCAGCGCCATCAGCTCCCTCCCATCAATATTCTGACGCTCGATGCCAAGATCAATGAGAATGCACCGAGCGCATACCAAGGCCTTGATCGCTTTGAGGCTCGCAAGCGCGTGGTTGCCGACTTAGAGGCTGGCGGTTTTTTAGATAAGGTACAGCCCCATAAACTGATGGTACCGCGCGGCGACCGCACACAAGTGATCATTGAGCCGATGCTGACCGACCAATGGTTTGTGGCGGTTTCTAAGCCATCGCAAGACAATGCCTACAAACCGGGCGCATCCATTGCAGAAGCAGCATTGCATGCGGTCACCAGTGGCGACATCAAATTAGTTCCCGAAAACTGGAACAGCACTTACAACCAGTGGCTAGAGAACATTCAGGATTGGTGTATTTCGCGCCAATTGTGGTGGGGTCATCAGATTCCAGCATGGTATGGCGATGCTGGGCAGATTTTCGTAGCACGATCCGAAGCCGAGGCAAAAGCAAAGGCACTAGCTGCTGGCTATAGCGGAATACTCACGCGCGACCCAGATGTACTCGATACCTGGTTTAGCTCCGCCCTGGTACCGTTTAGCGCGCTGGGCTGGCCTAAGGAAACCCCGGAACTCAAGCATTTCTTGCCTTCCTCGGTTTTGGTTACTGGCTTTGACATCATTTTCTTTTGGGTAGCCCGCATGGTCATGATGACCTGCCATTTCACGGGCAAGGTGCCGTTTCATACCGTCTATGTCCATGGATTAGTACGCGATGCGGAAGGTCAGAAGATGAGTAAATCCAAGGGCAATACCTTGGATCCGATCGATCTGATTGATGGTATCTCGACGGAAGAATTGCTTGCGAAGCGCACCACTGGCCTAATGAATCCAAAGCAGGCCGATAGCATTGGCAAAAAAACACGGAGAGAGTTTCCAGAAGGCATACCCGCATTTGGTACCGATGCATTGCGGTTTACCTTTGCCTCACTTGCTTCATTGGGTCGCAACATTAATTTTGATCAGAAGCGCTGCGAAGGTTACCGGAACTTTTGCAACAAACTCTGGAACGCAACCCGCTTCGTCTTAATGAATTGCCCTGGATCGGATGAAGACAATGGCTTTGCTCCATGCAACGAGCAATGCGGCCCCGATGGCCATCTCGATTTTTCAGCAGCCGATCGCTGGATTGTGTCGGCCTTGCAGCGCACCGAACTTGAAATTGAGAAAGGCTTCGCGCAATACCGCTTTGACAATATCGCAAGCGGTATTTATCAGTTTGTCTGGGACGAATACTGCGATTGGTATTTAGAGCTCGCTAAAGTACAACTACAAACGGGTACACCAGCGCAACAACGCGCAACCCGCCGTACTCTTTTGCGTGTACTCGAAACAATTTTGCGCATGGCTCATCCATTGATTCCATTTATTACCGAGACCCTATGGCAAACGGTTGGGCCCAAGACAGGCAAGGTTCTCGCTGAACAAGCGGCGCAGTCGATTGCCCTGCAGCCCTACCCAGTGGCACAACCCTCAAAGCTCGATGAGCAAAGCGAAGCGTGGGTCAATCAAGTCAAGGCGATTGTCGATGCTTGCCGCAACCTGCGAGGAGAGATGCAAATTTCTCCAGCGCAAAAAGTACCGCTATGGATTTATGGGCCCGCCGCTTTCTTAGAAAAGGCGAGCCCCTATTTACAAGCACTGGCAAAACTATCGGAAGTTAAGATTTACAGCGATGAAGCCTTGCTTGAGCGCGATGCCCCTGGAGCGCCAATTGCTTTGGTAGGCGACCTCAAATTACTGCTGAAGATTGAAGTCGATGTAGACGCTGAACGCATACGACTGCGCAAAGAAATTGACCGGCTTGCTAATGAAATCACTAAAGCCCGCAGCAAATTAGATAATGAGAGTTTTGTTGCGCGCGCCCCTGTTGAGGTGGTCGCACAAGAAAAGCTGCGTTTAGCTGGATTTGAGCAAAACCACGAAAAATTGCTTGCTCAGCTAGATCGCCTTGGCAAAGCCTAGTTGGTATGCTTGATCTCCGCTAGAATCAGCTCATTCTTTTTGTTTGATTGGATTTGCAATGACCGCCCCTTTTTCTAAGCCAGTAAGTAAAGCCGTATTTCCTGTTGCTGGCTTGGGCACCCGCTTTTTGCCTGCGACCAAAGCCAGTCCTAAGGAAATGCTCAATGTCGTAGACAAGCCCTTGATTCAGTATGCGGTAGAAGAGGCGATTGCGGCAGGCATTACTGAAATGATTTTTGTAACCGGTCGTAGCAAGCGCGCGATTGAAGATCATTTTGATAAAGCATATGAACTGGAAGCCGAGCTCGAGGCAAAAAATAAGCATGCCTTATTGGAAATCGTCCGCAGCATTAAACCCAGCCACGTCGATTGCGTCTATGTACGTCAACCGGAGGCCTTGGGGCTGGGTCATGCAGTGCTCTGCGCTGAAAAGCTAGTACGCGATGAGCCCTTTGCCATCATTTTGGCCGACGACTTATTGGATGGCCAGCCACCCGTACTAACGCAAATGCTCAAGGTACATGAGGCTCAACAAGGCTCCGTGATTGCGGTTGAAAAAATTGATCCTGCCAAAAGCAGTTCCTACGGTATTGTTGCTGGCGCCGAGGTATCTAAAGGCATCTATCGCTTAAACGGGATTGTGGAGAAGCCACAGCCCAAAGATGCACCATCGAATTTGGCGGTAGTTGGACGCTATGTTTTATCCTCCTCGATCTTTGCGCACATTCGAAATCTCAAGCCTGGTGCTGGCGGCGAAATTCAGTTGACTGATGCAATTGCCTCACTCCTCAAGCAAGAGCCCGTGTTCGCTTATGAATATGATGGCGTGCGCTATGACTGCGGCAGCAAGCTCGGCTATATGAAAGCCTCGGTTGAGTTTGCCTTACGCCACTCAGAGCTGGGCTCTGATTTCGCTGCCTTCCTTAAAAACAGATCGTAGACTGAAGTGCTTATCGGCGCTTGAGATAAAAGATCAGCGTATCGCCTTCGCTTGCGGTGGCGATGAGTTCGTTACCAGTCTGCTTCGCAAAGACCGGAAAATCATGAGCAGCTCCGGCGTCAGTTGCCTTCACCATCAAAATTTGACCTGACTCCATATCCGCTAAGGCTTTTTTAGTGCGCAAAATTGGTAAGGGGCAATTCATGCCAATCGCATCAATTTCACGATTGACTTCGGGGATGATGACTTCACTCATGTCCTGCTCCTCTTTCTTAGGCCTTGCTTGACTGAATAACCCAGTCTTTTACGCCCGCCAATGCAGCAGGCAAAGCGGAAGGATTGGTACCGCCGGCCATTGCCATTTCCGGCTTGCCGCCACCTTTGCCGCCGACTTGTTGTGCCACAAAATTAACCAAGTCACCCGCTTTGACGCGGGCAGTTGCATCCGCAGTAACCCCAGCAATCAAACTAACTTTATCGCCCTGTACTGAGGCGAGCACAATCGCTGCCGTTTTTAATTTTCCCTTAAGTGCATCCATGGTCTCGCGGAGAACCTGCGCATCAGCGCCATCCATACGGGCCGCTAATACCATCAAGCCACCTACATCGATTGCCTGCGCTGCCAACTCATCGCCCTGGCTAGCGGCCAATTTGGAATTGAGTTTTTCCAGCTCACGCTCTGCTTGGCGCAAACTGTCTTGCAACTGCGTAACGCGCTGAGTTAACTCATGGGGATTGGTTTTTAAAACCGCAGCGGTCATATTGATGCGATCTTCTAAGGATTGCAAAAAGTGGAGTGCATGGCGGCCAGTGACTGCCTCGACACGCCTAATGCCGGCAGCGACACCGCTCTCCGACACAATCTTTAGACTACCAATGTCGCCCGTACGCGAGACATGGGTGCCGCCACACAATTCTTTGGATGTGCCAATTTCTAAAACGCGCACGGAATCGCCATACTTCTCGCCAAAGAGCATCATGGCGCCGGTTTTTTGCGCATCTTCCAAGGCCATTACCTGGGCGGATGTCGCCTGGTTATGCAAAATTTCGTCATTGACAATGGCTTCAATTCGGCGAATTTGCTCTTGGCTTACCGGCGCATTGTGGGTAAAGTCAAATCGGGTTTTGTTGGCGTCCACCAATGACCCTTTTTGCTGCACATGATCCCCCAATACCTCGCGCAAGGCTTTGTGCATGATGTGGGTGGCGCTGTGATTACGCATAGTGTCAAAGCGTTGCTGCGTATCCACAACGGCATCCAAGTAATCGCCAATGCTCAACTTGCCCTCGAGTAATTCACCTTGGTGACCAAAAACATCGGCCTGAATTTTAAATGTATCGGCAACCTCAAAGCGGGCCGCATCATTGCGTAACTCGCCTTGATCACCTACTTGTCCACCCGACTCGGCATAAAACGGAGTGTTGTCCAAAACAACGACAGCGGCATCACCCGCCTGAATGGATTGCACCGCAGCGCCATCAAGGTACAAGGCAAGTACCTTTGCTTTCTCATGGCGCAATCCCTCATAGCCATGAAATTGCGTCGGAGCACCCTTGTATTCCAATCCTTGCGCTACTTTGAATTTTCCTGCAGCGCGGGCCTGATCACGCTGTTGTTGCATCGCCGCTTCAAAACCAGCTGCATCGACAGTGACATTCCGTTCGCGGCATACATCCGCCGTTAAATCGAGTGGAAAGCCAAAGGTGTCATGTAACCGAAATGCGGTTTCGCCATCGAGCGTTTTGCCGCCGCCGGCCAAAGCACTTTCTAGAATTTCCATGCCATTGGCAATCGTTTGGAAAAAGCGTTCCTCTTCTTGCTGTATTACAGCAGCCACTTTTTCTTGAGCTTGGCGCAACTCGGGGTAGGCGTCGCCCATCTGCGCCACCAAGGCGGGAACCAACTGGAAGAAAAATGGTTTGCGCGCGCCCAATTTATAACCATGGCGAATTGCTCTGCGGGCAATGCGACGCAGCACATAACCACGACCCGCATTACCTGGAATTACACCATCCACAATCACAAAACTACATGCACGAATGTGGTCTGCAATCACCTTTAAGGATGGGCTAGTTGCATCGCAATTGCCACCGCCGGCATTATCTACAGCTGTTTTAGCAGCTGCTAATAAATGCACAAATAAATCAATCTCATAATTGGAATGCACATGCTGTAGTACTGCAGCAATGCGCTCAAGACCCATGCCGGTATCCACGCTCGGCTTAGGTAATGGATGCATCACGCCCGCTTCATCGCGGTTGTACTGCATAAATACGTTATTCCAAATTTCGATGTAACGGTCGCCATCTTCATCGGGGCTACCGGGAGGGCCGCCTGCTATTTCTGGGCCGTGATCATAGAAAATCTCAGTGCATGGCCCGCAAGGCCCGGTATCGCCCATCATCCAAAAGTTATCGGATGCGTACCGAGCGCCTTTGTTGTCGCCAATTCGGATAATGCGGTCCGCCGGAACACCAATCACTTTGTTCCAAATATCATAGGCCTCATCATCTTCGGCATATACCGTGACCAACAACTTTTCTTTGGGCAGCTTCAATACTTCGGTGAGCAATTCCCATGCAAATGCAATGGCATCTTTTTTGAAGTAATCGCCAAATGAAAAATTACCCAGCATCTCAAAAAAAGTATGGTGCCTGGCGGTGTAACCCACGTTATCCAGGTCATTGTGTTTGCCGCCAGCACGAATGCACTTTTGGGCGGAGGTTGCGCGCTGATATGGGCGCTTATCAAAGCCTAGAAAGACATCCTTAAATTGATTCATACCCGCATTGGTGAACAACAATGTAGGGTCGTCCCCCGGAACAACGGGGCTCGAGGGCACAATTTGATGCCCTTTGGCGGCAAAAAAATCAAGGTAGGCTTGGCGAATTTCGGTAACTTTCATACCCTCAATTATGGCACTGACCGAATACTAGGGTAAACCCTTTGTATGCGTGCGATTCTGTGCCTTACAATCGCACAACATTAAAAAAATTAAAGTGGCTATTAAGTAGCCCAAAGGAGCGTGTTTTGAAGATTCGTAACCAAAGAGACTTTGGTGCCGGCATCATGTTTATTGTTGTTGGTATCTTTTTCGCTGTTATTGCCACCCAGTACCGTATGGGCACCGCCGCCAAGATGGGTCCAGGCTATTTTCCATTTTGGCTGGGCGTCTTAATGGCCGTAATCGGACTGATTGTTTTATATAGTTCGATTTCCAAAAAATCCATTGAAGAAAAAATGCCCAAGTGGGATTTTAAAATCATGCTTTGGATCACTGGGTCGGTTGTGCTCTATGGCATTTTGTTACCCACCATGGGTTTTATCTTTGCGATTTTTGCACTGGTATTTGTTTCCGCTTCAGCCAGTCATGAGTTTGGCTGGAAGGGTACCGCACTCAATGCAGCCTTCCTAGTTGTATTTACCTATTTGGCATTTGTAAAAGGACTGGGGCTTTCCTTCCCGCTTTTGCCTTTCTTCATGAACTAAGTTGACGAGACAATAAAAATGGAATTATTAGCTAACCTGTCACTTGGTTTTGACACCGCATTTACTCTGCAGAATTTGATGTATTGCTTTATTGGTTGTGTACTCGGCACCTTGATTGGAGTATTGCCAGGCTTAGGTCCAGTGGCTACGATTGCGATGCTCTTGCCTGCAACCTATGCATTGCCTCCGATTGCTGCTCTCATCATGCTGGCCGGTATTTATTACGGCTCACAGTACGGCGGCTCAACTACGGCGATTCTGCTCAACATCCCCGGCGAAACCGCTTCGGTGGTTACTGCTATTGATGGCTACCAGATGGCACGCCGCGGTCGCGGTGGTGTGGCCCTCTTTACTGCAGGTATGGGTTCATTTTTTGCAGGCTGCGTAGCCACGCTGATTCTGGCCGGCTTTGCTGCGCCTTTAGCGGAAGTAGCCTTCAAATTCGGTCCGGCGGAATATTTTTCCTTAATGGTTCTTGGTTTGATTGGTGCGGTTGTGCTGGCATCGGGCTCACTACTGAAGGCGATCGGCATGATCATTTTGGGTCTCTTAATGGGGCTGATTGGTACCGACGTGAATTCCGGTGTGGCACGTTACTCATTTGACATACCCCAACTCAGTGATGGCATTGGCTTTGTTTCCGTCGCTATGGGTGTCTTTGGTTTTGCCGAGATCATGCAGAATTTGGAAAAGAAAGGGGCTGGCGAGTCATTCTTGAATAAAGTCACCACCCTGATTCCAACGTGGACTGACATCAAGCGTATGACCCCATCAATTCTACGGGGCACTACGATTGGCTCCATTTTGGGCATTCTGCCTGGCGGCGGCGCTGCGCTTGCAGCCTTTGGCGCCTATTCTGTTGAGAAAAAATCCTCTAAGTACAGTGAAGAATTCGGCAAAGGCGCAATTGAAGGCGTTGCAGGCCCCGAGGCTGCCAACAACGCAGCGGCACAAACCTCATTCATTCCCCTCTTGACCCTAGGTATTCCACCCAATGCGGTGATGGCGCTGATGGTCGGTGCAATGACCATTCATAACATTCAGCCTGGTCCTCAAGTAATGACCAGCAATCCAACCTTGTTCTGGGGCTTGATTGCATCGATGTGGATTGGTAATGTGATGCTCATTTTGCTGAACTTACCGCTGATTGGTATTTGGGTGAAGTTATTGCAAATTCCATATCGCTATCTGTATCCCGCGATTTTGGTGTTCTGCTGTATCGGTGTGTATACCGTCAACAACTCTATCTTTGACGTTTACATCACAGCCTCGTTTGGCATTATTGGCTACTTATTCTTTAAGCTGGGATGCGAGCCCGCGCCCCTGCTTTTAGGATTCGTACTGGGGCCGATGATGGAAGAAAATTTCCGTCGTGCCCTGCTGCTGTCGCGCGGCGATTTCACGACCTTTGTGACCCGCCCACTGTCACTTGGCTTATTGATTGCAGCAGCATTGCTGGTGATTGTGGTTATGCTGCCCGCCGTGAAGAAGAGCCGCGAAGAGGTTTTTGTCGAAGAGTAAACCTCGCTACCGCATCGACTGACAAGGCCCGCACTCACCCTGCGGGCTTTGTCTTTCTGGGGAGGCGCATTTTCTTCTCTACAATAGAGGCATGGCTATTGATAGCAAACCCCCTAAAGCGACGACGCCACCCACAGAGCCGTCTAATTTTCTGCGTCAAATCATTGATTCTGATTTGGCGAGCGGTCGTTATCAAGGCCGAACTAATCGGGCTGGCGCCAGCGTGCCTGCCATCATTACGCGATTTCCACCCGAGCCCAATGGCTACCTGCACATCGGTCATGCGAAAAGCATCTGCCTTAATTTTGGTTTAGCCGCTGATTACAGCCTCCTACCCGGTGGTGCGCGCTGCAATATGCGCCTTGATGACACCAATCCCACCAAAGAAGATGTGGAATATGCCGATAGTATTTTGGATGCGGTGCAATGGCTTGGCTTTAACTGGAACGCGCAAGGTGAGGAGCACCTGTATCACGCCAGCGATTATTTTGATCGTCTCTATGAATTTGCCGAACTCTTAATCGAGAGCGGCAAAGCGTATGTTGACAGCCAAAGTGCAGATGCTATTCATGCCAATCGCGGTAACTTCAATCAAGCCGGCACACCCAGCCCATTTCGCGATCGCAGTCCAGCAGAAAACCTGCAACTCTTTCGCGATATGCGGGATGGGAAGTTTGCCGATGGCACTCATGTGCTGCGCCTCAAGATTGATATGGCCCACCCCAATATCGTGATGCGTGATCCGGTGATTTACCGGATTCGGCATGTGGAGCATCACCGTACCGGCAATACCTGGTGTATCTATCCCCTTTACGATTTCACGCACTGTATCTCCGACGCACTTGAAAATGTATCGCACTCGATCTGTACGCTGGAGTTTGAAAACAACCGCCCCCTCTATGACTGGATTCTGAATGCGCTTAAAGAGCTCGGCGTCTTCACGGAGCCCCTGCCTCACCAGCATGAATTCGCCCGCCTTAATCTAACGCATACCCTGACCAGCAAGCGCAAGCTCTTGCAATTAGTCGAAGAAAAGAAAGTGGATGGCTGGGATGACCCGCGCATGCCAACGATTGTGGGCATTCGTCGCCGGGGCTACACCCCCGAAAGCATTCGTTTGTTTTGCGAGCGCATTGGCGTAGCCAAGGCTGATAGCTGGATTGATATGAGTACGCTGGAAGGAGCGCTGCGGGATGACTTAGATGCAAAAGCACCGCGTGCGATTGCAGTCTTGAAGCCCCTCAAATTGATCATTGAAAACATGGATCCGGGCGCCAGCGAAATCTGCTCAGCGCCGCGCCACCCGCATCACCCCGACTGGGGACGCCGTGAATTTCCATTTACGCGCGAACTCTGGATTGAAGCGGACGATTTTATGATCGAGCCGGTCAAAGGCTTTTTCCGGCTTTATCCGCCGATTGGCGATCAGCAGGGTAGTCGCGTACGCCTGCGTTATGGCTTTGTGATTGAATGCACTGGCTTTGAGCTGGATGCGAGCGGCGAAGTGAAGCAAGTGCATGCGCGTTATTTTCCGGATAGCAAGAGTGGTACGCCCGGCTCTGATAATTACAAAGTCAAAGGGAATATTCATTGGGTTAGCGCGCAGCATGCGCTGACAGCGGAAGTGCGCTTGTATGAGCACCTCTTCTCCGACCCTCATCCCGACAGTGGCGAAAAGAATTTCTTAGACTACCTCAACCCCCACTCCAAAAAAGTGATCACTGCCTACCTAGAGCCGTCGATGGTGGATGCGCTGGCAGAGTCCCGCTTTCAGTTTGAGCGGCATGGCTACTTTGTAGTGGATGCAGTGGACTCGAAGCCCAGCAAGCCCATCTTCAATCGCGCAGTTGGTCTGAAGGATTCCTGGAAGTAAGTTCGCTCAGAAAATCCTGCGTACTGGCGTAGCGTAGTTGTACTTTTAATTCCCTTAAGCGGTCATTACCCACGCGCCGGGATTCACGCATAAAAGACCACAGCATCGGACTCACCAACTGCTGAACCTCGTCTGCTGACAAACGCGGTGGACGCTCTAAGCCGAATGCATCCGCAACTTGGTCAAAGTAATCACCCATTTTGATTTGTGCGCCATCGCAGGCATTCACCACACGCTGTGGTTTGCCGTGATAAATGGCAGCGCAAATAATCCGTGCCAAATCGTCGGCTTGAATGTGGTTCGAATAGGCGTCTACCTCGGGCAATAAAGCGGGTGTACCGGCTTTTATCCGCTCCGTCGGCAATCGATTGGCATCGTAAATCCCAGGCACCCTTAATATGGTGAGTCGCACGTGGTGCAGTAGGGCCCATTGGCGCAATTGCCATTCAGCATCCCAGCGCCGCTTAGCCCGCTCACTTTGCGGCTTTACTGTGCTTGTTTCAATCGCATCACCACCGCCACAGTCACCATATACCCCGGTGGTACTGACATAGACCAGCCGCCTGACAGCGACTCCGCCTTGCGATAAAATCCGTAACAGGTTTTGGGTGCGCAGGTCGTTTGCGCCAGTCGTTTGTGGCGGAGCTAAATGGATCACCGTGTTCGCTAAACCACGCAGACGCCATAGTGTGTCTATCTGGTCTAAGTTGCCCAGCATCGGAGTAGCGCCCATTGCCCTGATTTCTGGAAAACGGCTGCTTTGTGAGGTCAATGCAAAAACGCGGTATGCCTGAAAACGAGTGAGCTGTTCCAGTACCCGCATACCGATATTGCCGCAGCCCACGATTAAAACGCGGGGGCGCTGAAATGGGGCTGCTAGAGCATGATGTGACGATGGCATACCTACTATCGTACCGATTTATTTAAAGGAATGAGATTGCCTTACCAAGT
>JAIXPY010000136.1 GCA_027486025.1 Burkholderiaceae bacterium | reverse complement strand
GGTGGAATATTTCTTAAAAGAAAAAGTATCGGGCCGTCCTGACTTGCTTAAAGCAAGCGAGTTCATCCACTTTGCCTGCACTTCGGAAGACATTAACAATACGGCGCATGGCTTGATGCTGCGGGGTGCACGCGATACCGTATTGCTGCCTCAGTTGCGCAAAATCCACGATGCTTTAACGGAGTTAGCTCTGGCCAATGCTAGCGTGCCGATGCTCTCGCGCACGCACGGCCAGCCCGCATCCCCTACCACCCTGGGCAAAGAGATTGCCAATATTGCCAAGCGATTGGAGCGCGCGATTGTTGCAATCGCAGCAGTACCCTTGCTCGGCAAAATGAATGGCGCGGTCGGTAACTACAACGCACACCTCTCGGCTTACCCCGATTTTGATTGGGAGCGGTTTGCACGCGAAGTGGTGGAGCAGCGCCTTGGCTTGCAGTTCAATCCGTATACGATTCAGATTGAGCCGCACGATGGCATGGCTGAATTGTTTGATGCGATTGCACGTGCCAACACCATCTTGCTCGACATGGATCGCGACTTTTGGGCCTATATCTCTTTGGGTTACTTCAAGCAGCGGACCAAGGCCGGTGAAATTGGTTCGTCCACCATGCCGCATAAAGTGAACCCAATTGATTTTGAAAACTCTGAGGGCAATCTAGGTGTTGCTAATGCTTTGTTGCGCCACCTCGCTGAAAAGTTACCGCTCTCGCGCTGGCAGCGCGATTTAACCGACTCCACTGTATTACGTAACTTGGGTCCTGCATTTGGGCACAGCGTTTTGGCTTACGACAGCGCCATGCGCGGCATTGGTAAGCTTGAGGTCAATGCGGCAGCGATTGCAGCCGATCTCGATGCTTGCTGGGAAGTCTTGGCGGAGCCAGTGCAAACCGTGATGCGCCGTTATGGCATCGAAAATCCCTACGAGCAGTTAAAAGAATTAACCCGTGGCAAGGGAATCAATCAAGCGGATCTGCAGGTCTTCATTCGTGGCTTGGCAATTCCAGACGATGCAAAAGCGCGTTTATTGGAAATGACGCCATCCAGCTATTTAGGTAAAGCAGTCGAGTTGACTCAGCGCCTTAAAAAGTGACGCCAGCTAGCCCAGAGCCTGCATTGCCGCAAGCGACAGTGGATCGTCCTTGGTTCTGGTTTGCCTGCTACCAACTCGGGTGGCATGTTTTGCTACCAATCGTGCTACTGCGGCTGTGGTGGCGCGGGCACAAAGACCCTGGCTACCGCCAATCGATTGCGGAACGATTTGGTTTTGGCCTGCATATTCGGGCGGGAGCCATTTGGATACATGCGGTATCCGTCGGCGAAACCAGAGCGGCCCAGCCCCTGATCGAAGCCTATTTACAGCAGGGCAAATCCATTTTGCTAACGTGCATGACGCCCAACGGCAGACGCACTGGCGCTACCATTTTTGCAGAAGCCATAGTGCAGGGCCGTTTGCAGCAAGTGTATTTGCCGTATGACCTCTGCTGGTCGGTGGAGCGGTTTTTAAAAGCAGCAAAGCCCACGCTAGGTTTGTTTATGGAAACCGAAGCATGGCCAACCATTGTGTTTCGTGCTGCTGAAATTAATTTACCGATCTATTTAATCAATGCCCGCTTATCCGAGCGCAGTGCTCGCCGCGTTGCTCATTTTGGCAATGTAGGCCGATCTTTGTTTCAGGCATTCGCTAGTATTTTGGCGCAGACCGAACTCGATGCAGGGCGTTATCGTGCGCTTGGTGTGAAGCATTGTGAGGTCGTTGGTAACCTGAAGTTTGATGTGGTACATAACCCCGCCTTAGTCGAACATGGCCTCGCATGGCGTGCGCATCTAGAGAAAAACAATCGCCTGATGGTTTGCGCTGCCAGCACCCGTGAAGGCGAAGAAGCAATCATTCTGGAGGCGTGGCAAGCAGTACTTCAAATGCATGCTCAAGAATCAGCATCAGGATCAGGATCAACGCCACAGCCTTTGCTGTGCATCGTGCCACGCCACCCGGAGCGCTTTACTGAGGCGGCCGAGCTCATTCGCGCTTTTGGGCTGACTGTATTGCGCCGCTCTGAAATCAACCTAGACGCTGCAGGTTTATATAAGTTGGCTGATCCTGCAGCGGCAGTGGTGCTCGGCGATTCGATGGGCGAGATGCCTTTGTATTACAGCGCATCCGATCTCGTAGTGATGGGCGGAAGCCTCATGCCACTGGGCGGCCAAAACTTGATTGAAGCCTGCGCTGCCGGTTGCCCTGTCATCTTAGGAGAGCACACCTTTAACTTTCAGCAGGCAAGTCAAGACGCTGTTGATTGTGGTGCCGCAATTCGAGTTGAGGGTAATGGATCGCTAGCCAGTGATTTGGCAGCTGCGTTAAGTCGGATCCTGCAAGATAAGGGACGGCGCCAAGCTATGAGGGAAGCGGCTTTGCGCTATGCCAGTAATTATCGGGGGGCGACAAGGAGAATCATGGCCGCACTCCAAAACCGAACGCGTTAAACCGTAGCGCCGTAGTTAGGATCTTCTTTGCGTGTCGGGTCGTCTGGCTTTTTATCGTTCTTGATAAGATCTTCGCGCTTAATGCCAAGCCACATCGCAATGGCAGCAGCCACGAATACCGACGAGTAGATACCAAACAAAATACCAATGGTGAGGGCCAATGCAAAGTAAAAGAGGGTAGGCCCACCAAATAGCAGCATCGCGAGGACCATCATTTGCGTACTTCCGTGCGTGATCACCGTGCGGCTGATGGTGCTGGTAATTGCGTTATCAATTACTTCGGTGGTGTTCATCTTTCGGTACTTGCGGAAGTTCTCGCGTACCCGGTCAAAAATAACCACCGACTCATTGACAGAGTAGCCCAGAACCGCCAAGACTGCAGCCAAAACCGAGAGTGAGAATTCCCATTGGAAGAAAGCAAAAAAGCCCAAGATAATAATCACATCATGTAAGTTGGCGATGATGCCGGCAACCGCAAACTTCCACTCAAAGCGAAACGAGAGGTAAATCATGATGCCAATGACCACGAAGGTAAGGGCCTTCAAGCCATCAATTGCTAACTCTTTGCCCACCTGAGGCCCCACAAACTCGACGCGTTGCAACTTAGCTTCTGTGCCGTCCTCGAGTAGGGCTTTCATGACGACTAAGCTTTGATCTGCTGAAGAGATATTCTTTCCTTCCGCATCCTTTTGCAATGGCAGGCGGATCATGACATCGCGTGAGCTGCCGAAGTTCTGGATTTGGGTATCTGTGTAGCCGAGCTTTTCTACTTTCTTACGAATCGAATCAAGGGGTGCTGTTTGCTGGTAACTCACTTCCATCACAGTACCGCCCGTAAACTCAATCGAGAGGTGTAGGCCGTTTTGCCAAAGGAAAAATACCGAAGCAAAGAAAGTGATGAGTGAGAATGCATTGAGTATCAATGCATGGCGCATAAAGGGAATGTCTTTTTTGATACGGAAAAATTCCATGGCTTATTTCTCCTTTGCGCGCCAAATTTGGCCAATCGAAATCTTCTGCAACTTTCTCTGTTTGCCGTACCAGAGATTTACCACTCCGCGCGAGAAAAACACTGCCGAGAACATCGAGGTCAAAATACCCAAGCAATGGACTACCGCAAACCCGCGGATGGGTCCGGAGCCAAAAACCAGGAGTGCCAAGCCCGCAATCAGGGTCGTGATATTGGAGTCCAGAATAGTTGCCCAGGCTTTATCAAAACCAATCGCAATCGCGGTGCTAGGGGCAACGCCATTACGCAGCTCTTCCCGAATGCGCTCGTTAATCAAAACGTTTGAGTCAATCGCCATGCCGAGCGTTAGGGCCATCGCCGCAATGCCTGGCAAGCTCAAGGTAGCTTGCAACATGGATAGCACGGAAATCAATAGAACTAAATTGACAGCCAGCGCAATCACGGAGAAGAATCCAAACAGCATGTAGTACACGATCATGAAAATCGCGATTGCAATAAAGCCAAAGATCAGGGATTTAAAGCCTTTCTCAATGTTCTCAGCACCTAGGCTAGGGCCAATGGTACGCTCCTCAATGATTTCCATTGGGGCTGCAAGCGAGCCTGCGCGCAATAGCAGTGCAAGGTCGTTCGCACTCTCGGTGGTAGGCTGGCCCGTAATCTGAAACTTAGAACCAAATTCACTTTGAATGGTGGCAATAGTCAGTACCTCGCCTTTGCCTTTTTCAAACAAAATCATACCCATGGGTTTGCCAATATTTTCACGGGTGACTTCTTGCATCACGCGGCCGCCGGCCGCATCGAGTGAGATATTGACCGAGGGGCGTTGATTTTGATCAAAGCCAGCGCTCGCATCGGTAATGCGGTCGCCACTAAAAATAATCGACTTCTTAAATACGCCCAGTCGGCCTTCGCCAAAACGGAATACATCCATACCAGGAGGAACGGGATCGCCAACCGCAATGGTGGACACCAGCGGATCAGCGAGGCGGGATTCGAGGGTAGCGGTGCGGCCAATAATGTCTTTAGCACGAGCAGTGTCTTGTACGCCCGGCAATTGAACGATGATGCGATCAGCACCTTGCTGCTGGATCACCGGCTCTTTTACGGCTAGTTCATTCACGCGCTTATTGAGGGTGGTGATGTTTTGCTTTACCGCATTGTCTTGTACTTCTTTAAGCGAGGCTGGCTTAAACTGACCCATAAGTCGGGCGCCACCGGCTTGTGCGCTCAGTTGCCAAATCATGTCGGTTTGCGAAGCGGTCAGCAGTGTCTTGGCTTTTTCCGCTTCCTCAGTGCTACCAAACTGAATGGTGACGGATTCATTGCCACGCTCAATGCCTTGATGGCGAATATTCTTCTCACGCAATTGACTGCGAATGTCGCCCGCAATGGCCAGCACTTTTTTCTGTACTGCGCCTTGCATATCCACTTGTAGCAGGAAGTACACGCCACCCCGCAGATCAAGACCCAGCGGCATTGGCAGTGCATTGATGGAACTTAGCCAATGGGGTGTGTTGGACAGTAAATTTAAAGCAACGGTAAAGCTCGGATCATTTGGATCGGAATTCAGTTTTTGCTGCAATAAATCCTTGGCACGCAACTGGATGTCGGTGCTATCAAAACGAACTTTTACTGACCCCACATTGCCGGTGCGCTCATAAAACATTCCCGTACTTGGAATTGAGGCATCGGCTAATATTTTTTCAACACGCGCTTGCGTTGCTAACTCAACCTTGACGGTTGGTTTTGCGGCTGAGACTTGAACCGCTGGAGCCTCTCCAAAAATATTAGGTAAGGAGTAGAGCGCGCCAATCAGGAGCGCAACACCAATTACAAGGTACTTCCAGAGCGGGTAACGGTTCATAGTCTCTCGATGGCGCTAATGCTAAAAATGTGCTTAAGCAGCTTTGAGGCTGCCCTTAGGTAAAACCATGGTGACCGCACCTTTTTGCATGATCACTTCGGTACCCACTGCAATTTCAATAGTCACGTTTTGATCTTTCATTCCGGTGACTTTGCCAAGAATTCCGCCGATGGTAATGACTTCATCGCCAACTGCTAATGCTTCGAGCATGGCACGTGTTTCTTTTTGACGCTTCATTTGTGGGCGAATCATGATGAAGTACAGCACCACAAACATCAAAAGGATGGGTAAGAAACCCATCAGGCCGCCGCTATCCGAGCCTGTGCCAGTTTGAGCAAATGCATTACTAATCCACATATTCAAAGCCTCCATATAGAACCCTAATTAATAAGCCAGAAAGATCGACTAAGGTGCAATTCTAAACCGCTTGGGGGATTTGAAGCCTAATCCTGGCCTGGCTCGACGCCACGTTGCCGATCGGCATAAAACTGCTCACGGTAGGCGCTAAACCGATCCTTCGCCAGGGCTTCCCGGATTTCAGTCATTAGCCCTAAGTAGTAGGACAAATTGTGGATGGTATTGAGCTGCGCACCCAGAATTTCATTGGCTTTTTGCAGGTGGTTGAGATAGGACCGGGTAAAGCGCTGGCAGGTATAGCAGGTGCATGTTGGGTCTACTGGGCGGTCATCATCTTTGTAGCCGCTGTTGCGGAGCTTTAGATCGCCAAAGCGGGTGAACAACCAGCCATTTCGGGCATTTCGGGTGGGCATGACGCAATCAAACATGTCAATGCCATTACTAACCCCGAGCATCAGGTCTTCAGGGGTACCAACACCCATTAAATAGTGAGGGGCTTTTTCTGGAAGCTTGGGGGCAGTAAAGGCCAAAATCCGCTCAAACTCGGGTTTTGGCTCCCCTACCGAAAGGCCGCCGATTGCGATCCCATCAAATCCCTGCTGACTTACTTCGGCTAAGGAAGCTTCACGCAAGGACTCAAACATCCCGCCTTGCACAATGCCAAAGAGGCCATTGCCAGTTTCGAGTTCCCGAAAGCGCTTCAGTGAGCGGGCGCCCCAGCGGAGCGATAGCTCAAGAGATTGCCGCGCTGCTTTTTCGGTAGTGGCCTGGCCGTGAGTCTCATAGGGAGTGCACTCATCGAATTGCATGGCAATGTCACTATTAAGCACCGCCTGAATCTCCATCGAAACTTCGGGAGACATGAATAATTTATCGCCATTAATGGGTGAAGCAAAGGTCACGCCATCCTCTGAAATTTTTCGCAGTGCGCCGAGGCTAAAAACCTGAAAGCCTCCTGAGTCCGTCAAGATGGGTTTATCCCATGCCATAAAGCGATGCAATCCGCCGTGTTTTGCGATGACATCGAGCCCAGGCCGCAACCACAAATGAAAGGTATTGCCCAAAATAATTTGCGCCTTAGCCTCTTCAAGATCGCGCGGGGTCATTGCCTTCACAGTACCGTAGGTTCCCACCGGCATAAAGATGGGCGTTTGCACGCTGCCGTGGGGTAGATCAAGTCTGCCGAGTCGTGCCAAGCTTTGCGAATCGCGCTTGATTAACTCAAATTGAATGGGTGACGTCATTGGACTAGTTTAAGCGGATCGATTCAGGAACATGGCATCACCATAACTGAAAAAGCGGTAGCGCTCCGCAATCGCATGCCGATAGGCCTCCCGAATGGTATCCATGCCGGCAAAAGCGCTAACTAACATCAGCAAAGTGGACTTGGGTAAGTGAAAGTTCGTTACCAAGGCATCCACCATCTTAAATTCAAAACCAGGGGTAATAAATAAATTGGTATCCCCAGTGAGCTCTTGATTTAGGGCATAGCTCTCGAGCGTGCGCAAGCTGGTAGTGCCAACGGCAATCACGCGTCCGCCCCTTTGCTTGGTTTGCGCAATCGCCTCGATGGTTTTTGCGGGGATGCTGTACCACTCGTAATGCATTTGGTGCTGACTTAAATCTTCGGAGTGAACGGGAGTGAAGGTGCCGGCACCCACATGCAAGGTAAT
>JAIXPY010000156.1 GCA_027486025.1 Burkholderiaceae bacterium | reverse complement strand
GGTGCTAACTATTGGCTGAGCAAGCGTACAAACTTGTACACAATTTTTGGCTCAACACAGCAGTCAAGTGCTAACGTTGCCTCACAGCCAAGCGTTGGTGCAAACAACTACGCAGCTGGCTTACGTCACACTTTCTAATTTAACGCTAGCTTAGGCTAGTTACGAATTAGTTTGGCATCAAATTAACCCACTGTGGCAACACAGTGGGTTTTTTTTGTTAGAGCATGAAAAGAAAAAATGAATGGCAACAAATATCGATAAAGTGCTCAAGCTGGTAGATATGCTTTTAAGGAGCGGGAAATTACTACGTGCCAAGAAAGTACTTTTAGAAAATTTACAGACCTATCCACGAAATACTAAATTAACAGAACTGCTTGCCTCGATCTATGTGGTCGAAGGAGATAGTGATGGCGCTCTGGAATTGCTAAAGGCCGTAAGTAACAGCCCAGATATTTCCTTGGAGAGTTATTGTGATTTAGGCCTATTATTCTTAAAAAAAGAAGAATTAGATGAAGCGTTGTATTGCTTCGAAAAGGCCATAGAAAAATTCAAGGAGTCATTTGAGGCTCATTTTTATTTCGCATTAGCATTGGCAGGAAAAAAGCAATACCAGCAAGCGGTGCAGCAATTTATGGTTGCGAGGGAATTAAATCCACTCTCAGCTGAGGTACATTACAACCTTGGCAGGGCATACGACGCTATGGACAGATTTCTTGAGGCATGTAATTACTATAAAGCTTCCATTGACCTTGATCCATCATTCAACAAAGCCCGGGTTAATTTGGGGCTGGCCCTGCATCAGTTAGGCAAATTTCAGGATGCTTTGGACGCATATAAAGCGGCGCTGGACATAGATGCTAATTTTCATGATGCTTGGTTGAATATGGGCACAACACTACATGAAATGCATCAAATGGAAGATGCGCTTAAAGCTTATGACCAGGCATTAAAAATTAACCCAAATTCAGAAATAGCACGTTGGAATAGGGCGCAAATTGACTTGACACTCGGTAACTTTGAACGAGGTTGGGATGGATATGAATATCGAGCATATGGACTGCATAGCAATTTAGAAAAGTACCCCTTAATACCAAAAGCAAAAAATATAAATGATCTTATAGGTAAGAAAATTCTTGTTTGGCATGAACAGGGCTATGGAGATACGATACAGTTCAGTCGATTTATAAAGAAATTAGGTAATTTGAATTGCCAGGTAACTTTATTAGTGCCACCAATACTGTTGAGCATTATGTCCAGTTTAGGGGGATGTGAAGTACGGTCTGAAATCAATGAAAGTGATGCTTTTGATTATCAGCTTCCACTAATGAGTCTGCCAAAGCTACTAAGTATTGATCCAACTGCATGTGAAATGATTACGCCATACCTAAATGTTGATCCAATGATTGTGGCGCAGTGGGTAGATAAATTAAACGTCGACAAAAATCAAGTCAATATTGGCCTTGCCGTAAGTGGAAGTGCACTACACGCAAAAAATTCTAAGCGAACAATCAGACTTAGCGATATAGAAACTATCTTACCTATGGGAAGATTTTATTTATTACAAAAAGAGTTAAACGCGGTAGATAAAACCTATTTAAATACCCGAAGTGAAATTGTATTTTGTGGAGAACTGGTTGAAAATTTTCAAGATACGGCTGCCATTTTAAAGTCGATGGATATGGTTATAAGTGTTGATACGTCATTGGCTCACCTAAGTGGAGCATTAAATATCAAAACACTACTTTTGTTACCGTGGGTAGCCGAGTGGAGATGGCAAGAAAAAAACGAGAGTACTGTCTGGTACCAAAATACAATTTTGTGTAGACAGGATGCCTCTGGAGATTGGGGTTCTGCAGTTAAAAAAGCTGAACTTTCAATAAGTAAAGTTGCACTGCGTAGTTAAATTCGCCGACTATCTAAACTGGCAGAAGTAAATTTCATTCGTTATGGCAGCGATCCCGATGGTCAAAAAAATACCTCGAACTTACACCCAAAGAGATTGATTACATCACCAAATTGGGGCAGTGCATTAGGGCTGCGGCGAGCAAAACGGCGACGTAGTTGCGGCTTTGACTTAATAACCTTTCCATAGTGATTTTTTTAACTCTTTGCCTTTGATTTAGGCCGCTTTCCGACCTGCACCTTCAGCATCATTGGTTTACCTTTGCGCAGTAGATTGATCTTGGCCTCATCACCTGGGCTGGTTTGTGCAATGCGATTGAGTAAAGCAACGACATCGCCTACTCTTTGGCCATTCACTTCCAATAAGACATCGCCCGGTTTCATGCCGGCCTTATCTGCGGGGCCGCCCTCCAGCACTCCAGAGATGAGTACGCCAGTAGTGTCTTTGGGGAGATTCAGTGACTCAGCCAGTTCTTTTGAGAGATTTTGAGGCTCGACGCCAATCCAACCTCTGGTGACAGAGCCGTTGGTCAGGATCGATTCCATCACTTGTTTGGCGGTGTTGATGGGTATAGCAAAGCCAATGCCCATATTGCCGCCGCTTCGTGAGTAGATGGCCGTATTGATGCCGATTAAATTGCCTTTGGTGTCAACCAAGGCGCCGCCGGAGTTTCCTGGATTAATCGCCGCATCGGTCTGAATGAAGTTCTCAAAGGTATTGATGCCGAGTTGATTGCGGCCCAGAGCCGAGACAATTCCCGAGGTCACCGTTTGCCCCACACCAAAGGGGTTACCAATGGCCAGAACAACATCGCCTACGTGGACCGATTCCATTTTCCCCAGAGTAATGGGGTTTGGCAGATCGGTTGCATCGATCTTGAGGACGGCAATATCGGTTTCAGGATCGCTGCCGATGAGTTTGGCGTTGCGCTTACGGCCATCCGCAAAAGCCACTTCAATCTCGTCTGCCCCCTCAATCACGTGGTGATTGGTCAAGATAATGCCTTGGGGGCTGACGATGACCCCAGATCCAAGGCTCGAGCTGGGCTCTTCATTAGGTGCTTGATCACCAAAAAAGAAGCGAAACCAGGGCTCACCCTGATGGGGAGCCCCTCTTTTACCTGGCTTTGGCTTATTGGCCTTGCTCGTAAAAATATTGACCACCGCTGGGCTGGATATTTTGGCCGCTTCGGCCAGAGAGCCTGGATTCTGGCTGATGCTGACAGGAGCCTCCTGCAGGGTAACTTGACCTACCAGGGAGCTCACCTGGGGGCTGGAGACCCACCCCGGCTTAAGGGTAGTGAGTACGAACCATGCTGCCAGCAAAATGGTGATGGCTTGGCAAAAGAGGAGCCAAAGGCGGTTCATTATTATATCTAAGTAATTGATTTATATGATTAATTTAGATAATTATATTGGGATCAGCCACCTTTTTTATTCTGCAAGCTGTCACGGATTTCACGCAAGAGGACGATGTCTTCTGGTGTGACTGCTGGGGGAGGCGCCTCTGCTGAGCGGATGCGATTGACCACTTTGACCATTTGAAAGATCACAAAGGCCAGCAAAATGAAGTTAATCGAGATCGTAATGAAGTTGCCGTAGGCAAAAAGGGGGATGCCCGCCTTCTT
>JAIXPY010000043.1 GCA_027486025.1 Burkholderiaceae bacterium | reverse complement strand
TCTCCTATACAGATTCACGTACTAAGCAAAGATGCCCAAGGGGTCATTCAGCGCCCTCACCTTTATGGCGTTGGATCATTCATGAAGCTAGACATAGTTCGCTCTGGACTCATTGGCGCTGCAGTGGGTACCTGTGTTTTTTCAACCATACTCATGCTTACATACTATTTAGATTGGTATAAAACTGGCGCTGGCTGGGCGCCATTTATATTTCTTGCGCTAATCTTGTTTTGGTTTTGTATTTGGGAGGGCGGTTTTATTGGTATTCAAAGGAAAAATGCTCTTTTTGGAAAATTTAAAAAAGTTTTAAAGGATGGCCTTCATGTCTTTTATGTCGACCTATATCCCAGTCAAGAATTGGCGCTAACTCAAATACTTAAATTACATGACAAAATAATTTTGGCTGGAACCGGAAAAGCCGACCCAACTTGGTTAGTCATGCTAAACAAAAAAATAGGTATGCTTAAGCTGTAAAGGGTTATGTGCCCAATTTGTGCGCAGCCTACATGTCACAAAGACTGACAACGATTAGTCTTTGAGGCTAATCAAGCCGCCTTCTCTCAGAACCACACCATCCCGTAGCAAGCCAGCAAGCGCGAATCTTGCCATCCGGATAGCCACATCTGGTAATTCATCAATGCGCATTGCAGCTTCGTAGATTAATGACTCTTCTTCCCAACCCAGAATATCGCCCTCATCTTCCAAGAGGCTTACAAGAAAATCTCGGGGGGTTTGCTCTGAAAGCCTAATATAAATATTGCTATCAACATATTGACGTCTCATGATGACCTCCTAGGGTCAGGTGAAAATATTAAAGAATGCAGTACTACAGTATGAAACTGATTACTGCCTCCTGATAAAAATATTTTTGCGTGAATATCGTCATTAAGTTCGATAGCCCACATAATCTTCATTTATCTCCGTGTAGAGTGAATTTCACCCAGTCAGGCGGGGAACGAGGCAGCCAAACCCAAGTACTGCCAATGCCGGGGGTTTGGCGCGTCCACCTCTCCCTTAGCTCTACCCCCCCCTGCTAGCAGCCCCTTTTTTAGCTTTCAGCTCCCCTTAGCTACCAGTTGAGGGATATCAGATAGCGATAGCCTATATAAATGACTATGAATAGCCCGATGACGGCGACGGTGCGTATATCCAGCATGAGCTTAAATAGGCGTAATCGTTTGTGGCCACACTCAATCATTACGTACATCGCTGCCTCCCTTTGGTCATAAAGCACTCAGCTTAGAGAGATGCAAGGCATAAAAACAGGGGAAAAGGATTATTTAGGTGTAGGAAATGCCTGAGCTAGAGCCTTAGAGTATTTCAGATGGCAAGTGGCGTATTAATTATTTTTTAACTCTTTACTGATTTCCATGGCAGTTTCTTGGAATGCTTTCATGGCGCCAGTTACGAATCTGCCTTTTCGCCAGCAGAGGGCTGCCGTTCTCTTTAAAAATTCACCTGATACGGGTCTTGATATTAAGTCTGCATCGCGCCTGCATGCAATTGGACTTCCAATGACTGCTAGGCTTCCTGTTCGTGCAACCTCGAGCAAGTCACCCATCGTGGATACCTCTAGGCGAACATTGAGTTGTATGTTTTCCCTGCGCGCCTCCATTTCAATTTGCTGCCGCATGAGGAACTGGCGATTGAGCAAGGCAAGCTCAGTATTTTTAAATGATTTGATCGATAGTTTTTTGGGTAAATGCACCATGCTTTTGGGTTTGCCGATGAGGGCAAATTGCTCCGTAAGTAAGGGTTGTTGGTAAAACTCCACCAGTTGATAGTCTTCTGGTAATACAGCGATATCGATATCGCCTTGCATTAAGTCGGCTATTAATCGCTGCGCTGATAATTCGCGTAAGTCGATTCTTAAATCCGGGTAGGTTTTTAAGAGTCGCAGGCTCGCTGGCAGTGTTATTGCCTTTGAATAGGTATGCGTTGCCCCAATCCGGAGAGCGCCCACCACCTGCTTATCGTCATGCATGCTTTGGAGTAATGCCTCATCCACTTGGCCCATCAGTGGCTCGAGTTTATTTAGCAAGTCTCTGCCAAACTCACTCAAGACGGATCTGCGGCCTTTGCGTTCAAATAAAGCCGAATTGAAATGGCTTGCAAGCTCCTTCATTTGTTGGGACAGTGCCGACTGGGTAATATTCAATGCCTCTGCTGCCCGAACAAAGTTTTCAATGCGGGCAACAACTAAAAAACTTCTCAGTAAGCGATAGTCAATGCGCTGAATATTCATAATTAATGCTTATATATTAGTTAATTAAATATTAATTTACATTATATGTTTAATGGATTAGCGTGTCCTTTTCGCACTAAAGAGGCCGCTCCTATGAACTTCTTACCGTCCCGCTCCCTTCCGCTATGGTTTGCCCTTTTGGGCGCACTTCTGCTACCCGGAGTCAGCGCCGCGCAAAGCTATCCATCCAAGCCCATCCGGCTAGTGGTGCCCTTTCCAGCGGGTGGTCCAACGGATATCGTGGCAAGGCCGTTGGCCATTCTCTTGGGTGAAAATCTTAAACAACAAATCGTGATTGATAATCGCGGCGGCGCTGGCGGATCGATTGGCGCAGACTTAGTGGCTAAATCAGCCCCAGATGGCTATACCCTCTTGATGGGTACAGTAGGTACCAATGCCATTAATGGCAGTCTTTACAAGCAACTCGCGTATGACACGATTAAAGATTTCACACCGATAGCGCTGGTTGCCAGCGCGCCCGTTGTTATCGTGGTCAACCCTGCTACCAACATCAATACCCTGGCAGACTTGGTGCGCGAAGCCAAAGCAAAACCCGATTTCATCGGCTTTGGTAGCGCAGGTAATGGCACACCTGGCCACCTCACCGGCGCTTTGTTTGAAACCACGGCAAAAATTAAGCTTAAGCACATCCCATACAAGGGTAGCGCTCCCGCAATGACTGATTTAATTGGCGGCCAAATACCCGTGATGTTTGACCCCATTCAATCGGCTATTACCCACATCAACTCGGGCCGAGTCCGCCCTCTGGCTGTAACCAGCAAAAGTCGCTCGCCTCTGCTTCCAAACGTACCTACGGTTGCTGAACTCGGCTACCCCCAATTTGAATCAACCGCTTGGTGGGCTGTTTTTGCGCCTGCTAAATTGCCTGCAGCCATCACCGATAAATTGCGTACTGAAACTGAAAAAGTTGCCGCATCGGCTGCCTTTAAAGAGCGCCTTGGCAACTTAGGCGTCCTACCCAACACCGACTTTAAAGAAAGTTTGGCTGATTTTCAGACAAAAGAGATTGCGAAATGGGCTCGTACCGTTCGCGACTCCGGTGCAACCGTTGACTAATTGATTAACTGATAACGAAAAGTAAAAATGAATCTGAATGCAGAAGAAAAAGCCATGCTCGCCGGGGAATTTGGTCCTGTGCGAAAAATGGCAATTGAACATCAAATCAAAGTTGGTGATTTTTTTGGCGCTAAAGACTTTGTCGAAGTATCGCAAGCCCACATCATGGCCGACACCGAGAGCTTGGGCGAGACTGGCGTTGAATGGCTTGAGGCCTTAGCCAAAAATGCATCCAAAGACCGCGTGGTCCGAATCCCCACCATTACTGATCCGCGTGGTACGGATTTCAGTAAAGCGAAGCAATTGGGTCAAACGGATAAGATGGTTTCGTTAGAGCACCGCGCCATTGCTGCTTTTGTCAAAATGGGCGTATCCATGACGGATAC
>JAIXPY010000069.1 GCA_027486025.1 Burkholderiaceae bacterium | reverse complement strand
TGCCATGGGGCATTGATCCTCTAGAATTCAATGATTCTACCGATCAACGCACGCTTTCACCTTATTTCCAAACGGCCCCCCATGAGTTCATCCCCTAATTCCCAAGCCCAAAGCCTCTCGTACCGCGATGCTGGCGTTGATATAGACGCTGGCGATGCCTTGGTCGACCGCATTAAGCCGTTGGCCAAGAAAACCATGCGCGAAGGTGTTCTGGCGGGCATTGGCGGCTTTGGCGCCCTGTTTGAGGTGCCCAAGCGCTACCAGGAGCCGGTATTGGTATCGGGTACCGACGGCGTGGGCACCAAACTCAAATTGGCATTCGAATGGAATCGCCATGACACCATTGGGCAAGATTTGGTTGCAATGAGCGTGAATGACATTTTGGTCCAGGGTGCAGAACCCCTCTTTTTTCTGGATTACTTTGCCTGCGGCAAGCTGACAGTGGATACCGCAGCAACGGTGGTTGGCGGCATTGCAACCGGCTGTGAATTGGCTGGCTGTGCCCTGATTGGTGGCGAGACCGCTGAAATGCCTGGCATGTACCCCGATGGTGAATACGATTTAGCCGGTTTTGCTGTTGGCGCAGTTGAAAAATCCAAGATCATTAATGGCAGCCGGATTGTGCCGGGCGATGTCATCTTGGCTTTAGGCTCCAGTGGCGCTCACTCCAATGGCTATTCCTTAGTACGAAAGATCATCGAGCGGGCTGGCGCCAAGCCAAGCGACGACCTGGGTGGACGTCCCTTAATTGATGTGGTGATGGCGCCTACTGAAATCTACGTCAAGCCATTATTGAAGTTAATTGGCGAAGTTGATGTGAAGGGTATGGCTCACATTACAGGCGGCGGCTTAGTAGATAACGTGCCTCGGGTTTTGCCAGAACATACTCAGGCTGTTTTACATCGCGACAGTTGGGTTATGCCCGACTTATTCCGTTGGCTGCAAATGAAAGGCGGCGTGGTTGATGCAGAGATGGTTCGCGTCTTCAATTGCGGTATTGGTATGGTCGTTGTTCTGACCAAAGGCGAAGCGGATAAAGCCCTCGCTTCACTTCAGGCACAAGGCCTAAAAGCCTGGGTTGTGGGTGAGGTGGTTGTGCGCGCACCGAATGCAGCGCAAACGATAGTTATTTAATCGAGCTCAGATCTTTTAAGCAGTATTGCAGCGCTGCCGGTAAGCCATTTGCATCAAACGGATTAAATACAGTTCGGCCCTCAATTGCCCTGAGCCAGGTCAGTTGACGTTTACCCAGTTGCCGCGTTGCTGCTAATGCCTTGTAACGCATTTGATCTAGACTGATTTGCCCTTCTAAAAACTCCCAGACTTGGCGGTAGCCGACGGCGCGCATGGCAGGCAGGTCGGCATGGATACCTGGATGGGCGCGAAGCAGACGTACCTCATCAATGAATCCGGCTTTGAGCATGCCATCAAAGCGACTCTCTAAATTCTGATGCAGCTGCGCCCGCTCGCCGGGCTCTAAAGAAACCAGGCGAAGCCAGCTGGGAATTAATGAGCCTGCACGACCGTCCTCACTGGGTGATTCTGCAAGCCAGGCCGACATTGGTTTGCCGGTAGACTGCACGACTTCTAATGCGCGCTGAATGCGCTGCGAATCATTGGGCTCTAAGCGCGCTGCTGTAATGGGATCAAGCGCCATTAACTCCGCATGCATGGCTGGCCAGCCAAGCGCCTTACCTTGGGTATCGAGGCGCGCCCGAATGGCCGGATCTGCAGGCGGAAGGCTAGATAAGCCATAAGCAAATGCACGCCAATAGAGCATGGTACCGCCGACGATGACGGGCACATTGCCCCGTTCCCGAATTTCCGTGACGAGCCGTGTGGTATCGCTTGCAAAGCGAGCCGCAGAGTAGGCTTCGGTTGGGTCGAGTATGTCGATAAGGTGATGCTTCACTGCTGCGCGCTCAGCTAGAGTCGGTTTGGCGCTACCAATGTCCATGCCCCGATAGACCAGCGCAGAGTCCATGCTGATGAGTTCAACCGTGATGTTGTGCGCCTGTGCCGCTTCTGCGAGCAGCATGGCTAGGTGGGTCTTTCCGGATCCAGTAGGACCCGCTATCGACAATAGGGGCTGTGGATGCGATTCAGTCGGCATGGCGAGTTGATCGCAATGGTTTTAATGTGAGCGAGCTTGGCTTTCGAGGGTAGCAATGTGGTTACGAATCTCTTCCGCATCGCTCGCCTCGGGCACTTCGCTGATGTACTGTTGCATGTCCTTGAGTGCTGGACGGAGGTATTCCAACTGGGCAAAGATAAGGCCGCGATCACGCACTTCCTCGATGGAGTCGGGCAACAAGATCACCAAGCGCTCTTGAATACCAAGCAAACGTTCCCAGCGTTCATGCTCGGTGTAAATTAACTTGAGGTTACGCAAAAAGCGCGAGAGGATTTCTCGGCTGCTGGATGCGCGCAAGAAAATGCTCAAAGGCAGTGCGGTCTCGCCCCGATAACCTTTTGCATCCAGGTAGGGATCGAGCATGGCTTGTAACTCATCTTTAGAGTAGGTGGCACCATTGAGCGGATCCATGATGATTTCACCTTGAGGCAAGGAGACACGCATCATGAAGTGGTTTGGAAACGAGACCCCGCGAATCTTCAAGCCAATTTGCTGACCCAGCTCCATCATCAGAATCGCAAGCGAGATTGGAATGCCGCGACGACTTTCCATTACGTGGTGCAGATAGGAATTCTCGGGCGCATAAAAGTCATTTGCGTTTGGACCAAATCCCAG
>JAIXPY010000014.1 GCA_027486025.1 Burkholderiaceae bacterium | reverse complement strand
GCATCGGTTCAAAGATCTATTGGCCTTGGCGAGCCAGGCAGGGAAAGGGTTTGCAGCAATGCATCCACTTGTAACTCGAGGCCTTTGATTTCCGCTTCGAGCCGAGCTACCTCATCTGGGTGGATTGCAGCAGACTGCGTTGATAGCTGTGCAGCAGTTTCTGCAGCCAAGCGTTTATTTGATATCAGATCGCCAGCAAGCTTCAGGGCGGCCATCATGGTGGCGCGCTCGATGCTGCGGTTGCCCCCTGCAATGGCGAGTTGAATTTGTTCGTCAACCAGGCCGCAGGCCTCGCGCAAAAGAGGCTCATGTTCAGCAGTGGTAGCCAGCGTGATTTTTTGACCGGCGAGCGTGACTTCAATGCGTTGTTGGCTCATGATCGTCGCCTGAAATAGTGGGGTTAGGTTCGTCCGTAGCCAGCAAGTTCAGTTGCCGCGTATCGTTTTGCTCGGGCAGTCGGCTCAAAATGTGTTGAATGCGATTTTGCGCATCCGCTATCTTGGTTTCGAGCCGCGCGCGATCTTGGCGAGCCTCTTCGATGGCTTTTGTAGCCAAAGTGAGTTTATCTTTTAGCCGAGCTATTGCCTGGTTTAGATTGCCTAAGGAAGACTCGGTGGGTTGTAATGCATCGCTCATTGCTCCATTGTAGCCTCTGAATTTGGCCGTGCGCATTGCTCAAATGCCAGGTTGACTAGCGAGCTAGGGCGACCCAGCGATTGCCCAGCTTGCTTAGCTCAATGCGGCCGTCAAATAGATCAATGAGGGCCTGATGGGTTAGTGGATCATCACTTTTGCCTTGGTGATAGACCCCTTGATGGCCCAAAAGAATCAGGTTTTCGGCCTGCAAGGCAAACTGAATTTCATGCAAAACGGTGACGCTGGTTTTGCCCTGGCCAGACAGGGCAGTTTGCCATAGCAGCCAATCAGCCTGATGCGGCGGATCTAGATTGGCAATCGGCTCATCCATGAGGAGTATGGCTGCTTGAGTCGCAAAGAGCCTTGCCAGTAAAACCCGCTGGCGCTCGCCCCCCGACAGTTGACTAAAAAAGCGCTCGCCCAAGTCCCACACGGCCGTTTGACGCATCGCTTGTTCCACTACAAGGCGATCTTCGGCACTTGGAATAGAGAGCCAATTTTGATGGGGCAATCGACCTAACATTGCAATGTCGTATACCCGCAGTCCAAAATCAAGGCTATCGGGCGTCGCCGTTGCTTGCTCAAGCCATGCAATCTGTTGCGCGCGTGCCTTGCTTGCTATCGAATGCATCTCTACTCCTCCAATCTGAATCGAGCCTTCATATGGCAAGAGTCCAGCAAGGGCTTGAACGAGAGTGGATTTTCCTGCGCCATTTGGACCAATAACGCTAGTCCATTCACCTCCAGGAATGATCAGATCAATATTTCGCAAAATAACAGTGCTATTTCGTGATAAAGACACATTGCGCAGCTCTATTTGGCTCATGTATTTACCCCTAAGGTCTGACGCCGTAGCAAGAGCAGTAAATAAGAGCCACCAAGGACTGCGGTAATAATTCCAACGGGAAGTTCCAGAGGCGCTAAGACTGTACGCGCCAGTAAATCGGAGGCCAGTAATAGAATGCCGCCTGCTAGGCTAGACATCAGTAGATGCATGCGTTGGGATCCGCTCGCAAAGCAGCGAACCAGATGCGGCGCTGCAAGGCCAATGAATGCAATCAGCCCAGTTTGCGCGACGGCTGCGCCTGTAGCCAGCGCGAGAACGGCAATCAAACCCAGGCGCATTTGATCAATTGGAAGGCCAAGCGTTTTCGCGGTGCTTTCCCCAAGGCTCAAGGCATTTAAGGCTGTACTTAAGAGCAGTGCGATTGCGATACACGCGAGCCAAACTAAGAGCATGAGCGAGACACCATACCAATCCAGCAGACTGGTATTACCAAGCATGAATGCCTGAAAGCGCTGATAGAGATCAGGGCGAACAAAGGTAAAGAGCGCGTTACCCGCGCCAAGGATGACGCTAATTACGACACCTGATAGTAAAAGTCGCAAGGAACTGCGATAACTACCAGCCAGAATCAGCGCCGCAATAACGCCCACAAGTGCGCCAATAAAAGCACCGCTGTTCAGTCCAATTAAGTCAAACCCTGAATCCGTCATTGCCTGAGAAAAACCCAAAACAAACGCAACACCCATTAAGGCGCCGGATGCACTGCCAAGCAAATAGGGATCAGCCAATGGATTGCGAAATACGCCTTGCGCAATTGCGCCGGCTAAGCCTAGCAAAGCGCCAGCCAGCCAGGCTCCTGCAGAGCGCGGTAGGCGAATATCAAATACGATTGCAGCATCAGGGCTCCAAGCAATTCCGCCGCTACCCAACAAGGCGCCCAAGCATAGCAATGCAATGCTGATCAGGAGCAGAGCAAGAACGCGGGGCAATAAAGTAGGGCGCATACCGGAGACTATCATTTGGGCAATGACTTCATTGCGCAATCGGCGATCAGGCTGGCTGCTTCACCCATGCGCGGGCCAGGGCGAACCAGCACATCACTTTGCGCTGCCGAAAAAAAGCAGATGCGATCAGCCTGAATCGCCGGAATGGATTTCCAACCAGGGCGCTGTGCCAATTGTTTTGGCGATGCTTCAGTACTCATGATCAAATCCGGCTTGGATTGCACGACGAACTCTGGATTAATCTTCGGAAAGGCGCCCATCTTTTCCGTAGCAATGTTTTGCATACTTAATCGATCGAGTAATTCACCAATGAATGATGTTTTACCTGCTGCAAAAGGGGCAGCATTCACCTCGAAATACACCCGAGCCGCTTTTTGCGATGGCGATAGCGCGCGATTAGCCCGCGCAATCTCAAGCTGAATGCGATCCCATACCGCTCCTGACTCAGTAGAGCCTAAGACTCTATCCAGCTGGCGTAATGTACGTTGCACATCGGCCATGGACTGAACATCAAACGCCATCACCGGAATACCCAATGACTGTAAGCGCGCAATAAGAGGAGACGATTTTTCAACCAAAACTAAGTCTGGCTTTAGGCGAACAATCCCCTCAATATTGGCATCAGCAATGCCGCCCAAGCGCGGCAAAGCATCAACCGACTTCGGCCAATTAGAAAATCGATCAACCCCAACCAAAACAGAACACTTGCCCAA
Organism: Burkholderiaceae bacterium; assembly: GCA_027486025.1. Taxonomy (GTDB): domain Bacteria; phylum Pseudomonadota; class Gammaproteobacteria; order Burkholderiales; family Burkholderiaceae; genus Polynucleobacter. The sequence goes on along the minus strand of JAIXPY010000014.1, from coordinate 2,552 downwards.
AGCGCAAACAGACTCCGTAATTGAGGGCAGCATACTAACTACGCGCTGGGCAGGTGCACTTAAGTGAAGCTGGGTGCCGCGATCGTCTTTTAGTACAACCGCAGCATGCAATAACCCACAGAGAAATAAACCTGCTATGAATATCACTTGACGAGCAAGAAAAATCATTACCATCTTAGAATGAGTACTTGGCGGTTAAATAGTACGCCCTTGGATCGCTCGGGAAGTAATAGTAGCTACTTCTACCTGTTCCGCCTGGCAGAGAAACAAATCCATAGCCACCATAGGTAGAGTAACTTGCATTACCCACATTCTTAATAGTTAGGCGCGTTTCCCACTTACCGGTGCGATAGCTAGTAAATACATCTGCGACCGTGTATGCAGGCATCATTGATAGTGAGTTACTCACAGTTGGACTTGCATCATAACGTTGCTCACTTACGTAATTGACAACACCACCAAATGACCATTGATTGTTGAGCCAATAATTTGCCCTTGCATTAAGTAAGAGGTTTGGTGCAAGGCCAATTCCACTGCCGCTATAGGGCCCATTTGTGTAGGCAGTATTTTGATAAGTGCCGCCCGCCGACAAAGTAAGCTTACCAAAGAGTGTTGAAGTGCTATCTAATATAACTCCCTTGCGACTGATATTGTTTGGATCATTTGTGTTGTAGTAGGTTGCAGGGTTGTATCGAATTTCATTCATGGTTAGCGACTGAAATAGCGAAGTTGATACCTTAAATTTATTCAGTGACCATTCCCCTCCAATCTGATAGGTTTGGGAGGTTTGAGGTTGTAGAATTCCCGAAAAAATACGATTATTTGTGTTGGGATCAAAGCCCCAAAATTCATCTATATTAGGGAAGCGAAACGATTGATTCCATTTCACATAGAGCTTTTGCCTTTTTGAAGAACTGTAGTTTAAGGCGATATCACCAGCGTTTGCGCTATAGGATTGACTGGCATTTACGGTGCCGTTCGGAGACGCTATATTGGTATCGGTAGTGGATGCATTTTGCACTTGGCGTCTAAAGCCGCCACTGGCCTCGACAGAAGAAGTGATGGGTATGCGGGACACAATATAAAGTGATTGATTAATGATTTTGGCTGATTGGGAATTGTTTAATAGATCGCCGTAATAGCCATATGGCTGGTTTTGTAGTGCCAGGATGGCTTGCTGTGAAAGCGCTCCATATGCATTGCTACCATTTTGGCGGGCCTGATTAAAGTCATAGCCCACTACTGTCGTTCCCCAATCACCAAAGTTACCTCTTGCTCGTGGGGTAAAGGTCATATCCCAGCTTTCCGCATTGGTATTGGTTGGGCCGCCCGCATAGGTGCTACCGAAAGAATGAATTAAAGAATCAGCAGAGTTGTAATAGGGCGCGCTGTATGCAAGCGACCGATTTCCATACGATGCGTCTGCCTCAAAGGTCCAGTTAGTATTAATGCCGTAAATAGCCCCACCACGAATACCTGATGTGGTGTTGGTATTTTGAGAGCCGATGTTATTAAATTTTGCAGCCTGTGTATTGCCTTGCCCCACTTGACCAAGAACACCACCGGGCGACTGTGCATTTGTGTAGCTGTAGTACGCATCTGCATAGACCTTATTGATACCGCCGAGATCCTGGGTTATTTTTCCATCGAATGAATACGCATTTGCAGCAGAGTTCTGTCTCCAGCCTCCAGTATTGGAGGTATTGGCGGTCAGCTGAATTGTTGTTTTATCAACTGTATTGCGCAGTATTGCATTGTTTATCAGTGTATTGAAGCTGCCATAACTAACCGATGCTTGATTTAAGTTTGTTTTGCCGCCATTCGTGATGATATTAATCACTCCACCGACCGCGCCGTTACCATACTGAACGCTTGCGCCGCCCTGAACAATCTCAATGCGCTCAATTGAATCAATCGGAATTGACTGCCAGTTAACTCCAAGCGAATCAATTGGATTAAGTCTTTGCCCATCAATCAAAATCAAAGTATTGCTATTTGCGGTGACTCCATATCCTCCCATATCAACGGTAGCATCGAGGCTGAGTTGACCTAAGCTGCTACCTCTAACATTGAGACCGCCAATTTGAGATAAGACTTCTGGGATATTGTTTGAGCTCGAGTTAGCGATTTCATCCCGCGTAATTACTTTTACATTCGCAGGTACCTCATTGAGGTTTTCTTCAAATCGCGATCCCGAAACAATGAGTGTTGGTCCGGAGTTTGGTGTTTGGGCTACTGCGTTTTGAAATGGAATGACGCTCGATAAAAGCGCTGCTACCAGTGCAGATGTGCACTGTTTATTGCTGAACCGCTGTTTCATGATGAACCTTCTGCCGTCGAATTACCTAGCCAACTTCCCCGTTAGCCGAGTCGAACAGAACTTCATGGGCGTGATTCCAGAACGTCAATATGTGCGGGCGCATGAAATCCATGCGAACGCTTCTATCGGCGCGCGAAGGATCCCCGTCCGCAAAATTCCACCTGTTTTGGCCGGTATCCGGGCTGGCAAATTTAAGAACTTGACCTTCCCATGCGATTGACGCGCACAGTGG
>JAIXPY010000193.1 GCA_027486025.1 Burkholderiaceae bacterium | reverse complement strand
TGTCAATCACATCGTTAGCCATGCTCACCGCATTCGACTCGCCGCGCTCAGACGTTAAACGCTGCACTGCACTCAGTGCCTTCGATAAATGGCGGGTTTTAGTAATTAACTCCAGCATGAAGCGTCCTTAGCTTGTAAACGGTCAAAAAATGGATTTTTCACATCAATTCGCCTAAACAACAGGGATTTATACTGCGGCAGCTGATAATTATGCGAAATAAGCAACTTTCTAGGATCTTAGCAACAAATGATCTAAAAAAAGATATTTTTAGATGCAGTTAATGAAAATGATCGGCTTATTTACGCTTTAACAAGTAAATACCGAATAAAATCATAGGGATAGATAGCCATTGGCCCATTGATAGGCCTAGTCCGAGTAGGCCTAAGAAGGCATCGGGCTCACGCGCAAACTCAACCAAGAAACGGCAAATACCGTAGCCCAGCAAAAATAGGCCTGAAATCTGACCCAGGCGACGCGGTTTTTGGGCATAGACCCATAAGACCGATCCAAGCAGGATGCCCTCGAAGAGCAATTGATAAATTTGCGATGGATGACGCGGTATGGCATCGACCAGCGGAAAAACCATAGCCCAAGGCAGATCGGTTGGTCTGCCCCACAATTCCCCATTGATAAAGTTGCCTAGACGCCCAAAAGCTAAACCAAAGGGCACCAAAGGCGCGACCAAATCACTAACCGTCCAAAAGGATGCCTTCTTGCGCCGCGCAAACCAAACCATCGCCAGAATGACTCCGAGCAACCCACCATGAAAAGACATCCCGCCTTCCCATACTTTCAGAATGCTGAGCGGATTAGCCAAATAGAATTCAGGCATGTAAAACAGCGAATAGCCAATCCGTCCACCGAGTACCACGCCGAGTACGCCCGCAAAGAGCAGATCCTCTAAATCTTTAGTGGTCCACCCCAGGGCTTGGTAGTAGGGTCGCTTGATGCAGAGACGACCCAAGACAATAAATTGGACAAAGGCCAGTAAGTACATTAGTCCATACCAGTGGACTCCAAATGACCCAATCTGAATGGCTACTGGATCAATTTGCGGGTGAATCAGCATGGCGGTTTAGTTTTTTGCTTGATCAAAATTATGGAGCTCATGGCCCAGGTCGCGGTAGGCTTTGTAACGCTCACGTCCTGCAAGGCGCTCCACCTCATTCACCGTAACCACCTCAACAATTCGCGGAAATCGGCCAACCAAGGCCGCGACGTCGCTTGGCATCCGCATACTCAAATGAATCAACACATCGGCATGCGGCAAGTTTGCCAGGTCTGGCGCTGCGGTATCGTCCAAGAGAACAATCGGCGTTTCAAACGCCGCCTCATGGTCGCCATAGCAGTGAGGTAAAAAATCGGTCTTACTGAAGGTCCACAGCAAGTCATCAAGGCGCTTAAGGTCGGCTTTTTCTGCCACCATCACAATGTTGCGAACAGGCTCGCCTTCGGCCGTAGCGCTCCAAATCTTGCGCGTCAGCCTGCAGGCATATTCCAGCTTGTCACTAACGTTGCTGTGAAAGTCGATGCGTGCCATGCCAACTTAGGACTGAGCAATCAAGTAGTTCACCAAGAGGGGAACTGGCCTGCCAGTAGAACCTTTTGCTGCGCCACCCTTCCATGCAGTACCGGCAATATCCAAATGTGCCCAAGGGTACTTTTCAGTAAAGCGCTTTAAGAAGCAGGCGGCTGTCACGCTACCAGCAGGACGTCCGCCGATATTCGCCATATCAGCAAAGTTTGATTTAAGTTGCTCTTGATAGGCTGCATCGAGCGGCATGCGCCAGACGGTATCAAGCGAGTCATGTCCGGCTTGGGTTAAATCCGCCAGCAAGTGATTATCGTCCGAGAACATGCCGCTATGGACCGCGCCCAGTGCAATCACACAGGCGCCCGTTAAGGTCGCAATATCAATCACGGCCTTAGGCTTGAAGCGCTCTACATAGGTAAGTGCATCACATAGAATCAGACGGCCTTCGGCATCGGTATTTAAGATCTCAATGGTCTGACCTGACATGCTTTTCACAATGTCACCTGGTCGGGTAGCTTTGCCTGAGGGCATGTTTTCGCAGGTCGGAATGACTCCGATCACATTCTGCTTTAGACCTAGCAATGCCGTTGAGAGCATCGTGCCGACAACGGATGCGGCGCCGCACATGTCGTACTTCATCTCATCCATTGCCTCGCCGGGCTTCAGGGAGATACCGCCAGTATCAAAGGTGATGCCCTTGCCTACCAATACCGTTGGGGCCTCATTCGCTTTGCCACCGTTGTGACGCATGATGATGAATTGCGGCGGAGTCTCTGAACCCTGTGCCACAGAAAGAAAGGAGCCCATGCCCAATGCTTCCATTTGCTTTTTAGTCAACAACTCAACCTTGAGCTTGGTTTTCTTCATCAAGCCCTGCGCTGTTTTTGCAAGGTAGGTTGGAGTGCAGATATTGGGTGGCAAATTACCCAAATCCTTGGCAAGGTTCATGCCCTCTACCAAAGCCTCGCCCTGGTGAACTGCGGTTTGGACCGCCTTAGCACCATCCTTGCAAACCACAAAACGAAGTTCTTGAAACGGATCAACATACTCCACTGCCTTAAACTTCATGGCAGGCTGACGAACACCAAATCGATAGGTTTGCTCACCCGCCAGTTGTGCCGTTAAGCGAACTTGCTTTAGGGCCGTATCAGCATCCGCATTAGACCCAAAACTCGGCACAAACCACGATGCTGAATCAATGGCGCCACCACTTAATGTCTTGAGGGTGGCCTTGGCTAACTTGGCATAGGACTGCAAGGACAAACTCTCTTTTGCACTCAGATCACCTAAGCCAACAAGCAAGACCCGCTTGGCCTTTACGCCTGCCTTTAACCATCCCGGCTCTGCCCTCAATAAGCATTGACTGGCCTCTTTTCCACTCAGATCACCGGCGAGCTTCGCCCGCGCAACCGAGCCACCCAAAACGGCATCCAATTCAAGCAGAAGGCTACCTGGCGTTTTTTTGTTTAGATCGGCTTTGCTGTAGCCCAAAATAAGGCAATCGGTGGCGAGGGCCACGAGATTGGCAATCGCCGGCTTTACCTGCTTTGCAGAATCAAAGTCGGCTTGGGGCAATGTTTTCGTGCTAAATTGAATTTGCATAGGGAAGTCATTTGTAGTGGTTTTTTCCATTATCCTCCGAGC
>JAIXPY010000175.1 GCA_027486025.1 Burkholderiaceae bacterium | reverse complement strand
GTGAACTGGGCCCCGTAATTACTGCCCTCCTTTTTGCGGGCAGGGCAGGTACTTCGCTGACCGCAGAAATTGGCCTAATGAAGGCCGGTGAACAATTGAGTGCCATGGAGATGATGGCCGTCGATCCTTTAAGCCGAGTGGTGGCGCCACGCCTTTGGGCTGGCATTATTTCCATGCCGATCTTGGCAACCATCTTCACTGCAGTTGGCGTGGTTGGCGGTTACTTTGTGGGCGTGCCATTAATTGGCGTTGACTCGGGTGCGTTTTGGTCACAAATGCAGGGTGGCGTTGATCTCTTCTCCGATATTGGTAACGGTTTAATTAAGAGCGTTGTATTTGGTGTGGTAGTGACCTTTATCGCCCTCTATCAAGGCTTTGAGGCTAAACCAACGCCAGAAGGAGTGTCCCAAGCGACTACCCGTACGGTCGTGATCTCATCCTTGGCGGTATTGGCATTGGATTTCTTGCTGACTGCCTTGATGTTCTCAAATTAATGATGAAATGCAGAAGGATTAAACTGAGGTTCATATGAGAAAAAGTGCCATTGATGTCTGGGTCGGAATATTTGTTGCCATTGGCTTATTGGCGGCTCTCTTTTTGTCCTTTAAAGTCGGCAATATGAATGCCGTATCGTTTCAGCCTCCCTATACGATCACTGCTCCATTTGACAATATTAGCGGCCTAAAGCCACGGGCACCAGTGAAAAGCGCCGGTGTAGTTGTTGGCCGCATTGCAGACATTCGTTTTGATGACACAACTTACCAAGCAACCGTGACGATGACGCTGGAGCGCAGCTACCAGTTTCCAAAAGACTCGGCCGCGAAGATTTTGACCTCGGGCTTACTGGGCGAGCAATACGTCGGGCTTGAGGCTGGCGGCTCGGATCAAATGTTGGCGCAGGGCAATATGATTACGCAAACCCAATCGGCCGTTGTTCTCGAAAACCTCATCAGTCAATTTTTGTATAACAAGGCAGCCGATGGCGGCAAAGATGAGGGTGCGAAGAAGTGATCTTCTCCCACCAATCGAGTATGAAGCAGTTCATCAGGCACGCTTTGCTCGCATTGCTGAGCGTCAGCATGATTGGGTGCGCCACTATTCCGGCGGGCACGCAGCCGTCGGCGCAAGATCCATGGGAGTCATTTAACCGTTCTGTCTTTAGTTTCAATGAAGGCTTAGACACTTACGTTCTCAAGCCGGTAACTACCGGTTACCGCTATGTAGTGCCCTCAGTTGCGCGCGATGGCATCAACAATTTTTTTGGTAATTACAACGATATTTACAGTGCTCTGAATCAATTGCTGCAAGGCAATCCAGGTTTAGCAGCCAAGGGTTTGATGCGCGTAGTCGTGAACACTGTTTTTGGATTGGGCGGCTTAATTGATATGGCCACTCCTGGCGGCCTACCAAAACACAAAGCCGATTTTGGGCAAACCTTTGGCGTGTGGGGAATTCCATCGGGACCTTATGTGGTCTTGCCGTTTTTTGGCCCCAGCTCGGTACGCGATACCTTTGGAACGGCGGCCGATATTGAGACCGACTACTTGCTTCGACTGTTGCCTGATGTTGCCTTGCGAAATAGCCTGACTGGCTTACGTATCGTGAATGCCCGAAATAATTACTACCAGGCTGGCGATCTCCTGGAGGGTGCGGCGATTGATAAGTACTCCTTTGTTCGGGATGGGTATATTCAGCGTCGGCAGTACCAAATTGAGCAAAGTAAGGCGGGCGATGACGATGAAGATACTACTCGCCCCTTCCAAAATCCATACGAGTAATTTATTTGCCTCAAAGCCAGATTGCTGTGGGCCCCAGAGGGGGCTAAAATAGGCTGTATTGATTCAAAGTAGCACTAAACACGAGCCCATGCAGAACATGAAAATCCGCCACGCCATTTCTATTTTTACTGCACTGACCGTAATCTGGTTTGTCAATTCGGCTAGTGCGCAAAATGCCCCCATCGACGAGTCGACTCCGAACGGATTAATTCGCAGCATTGTGAGCGATGTCATGGCCTCCATTAAGGCGGATCCAGAAATTCAGAAGGGCAATATTGCGCGCGTAGTCGATCTGGTAGAGAAGAAAATTGTGCCGTATACCGATATGCGGCGTACCACCGAGATGTCGATGGGCCCCAATTGGCGAAAGGCAACACCAGAGCAACAAACGCAACTCATCGCTGAATTTAAAACTCTATTGATCCGTACCTACTCGGGTGCATTAAGTCAGGTGCGCGATCAAACCGTTCAATACAAAGCCTTGCGTGCAGCACCCACCGACACTGAGGTGATTGTGCGTACGGTGGTGCTGGGCCGCGGTGATCCCATTCCACTCGATTACCGTTTGGAGAAAACGCCAAATGGATGGAAAGTCTATGACATCAACGTTTTGGGCGTTTGGCTAGTAGAGAACTACCGTAACCAATTTACAAACCAAATTAATCAAAATGGCATTGATGGCCTAATCGCATTTTTGAAAGAGCGTAATAAGATGCTTGCCTCTGCTCGGCCAAGTAATTAACGAACGAGCTATGCCGTACAGCCTGCCATCTACCTTAACCCAGCAAAATGCTTTAGCAGTCGAGGCTGATGGATTGCGTGACCTAGCCCAGCTGGAGAGTGTGGATTGCGCCGCACTGAGCGATTTTGATTCGAGCGCGCTTGCCGTTCTGATCGCATGGCAAAAAAAATTACGGCAGGCTCAGCGTGAACTGATCTTGGTAAGCCCTCCACCGAAATTGTGCGTGTTAGCCCAGGTTTATGGCGTTGCTGAGCTGTTGGGCACGCCAGCAGCATGACATCAGCAATATCGATTAAAGGAATATCAAAGCAGTACGGCGTCTTGCAAGCCTTAGACGACGTTTCCCTTCAGATCCATGAAGGCGAGTTCTTTGGTCTTCTCGGCCCCAACGGCGCTGGCAAAACAACCCTCATCTCCATTTTGGCCGGGCTATGTAAGCCCGATCAGGGCAGCGCTTCAATCATGGGCATTGATGTGCAGTCGACCCACCGCGAAGCGCGTCGCATGCTAGGTGTGGTGCCACAAGAATTAGTCTTTGACCCCTTCTTTACGGTACGCGAAACCTTACGCTTTCAGTCAGGATACTTTGGCATTCTTAATAACGACGCGTGGATTGATGAGATCATGGCTAACTTAGACTTGACTGGAAAAGCCGATAGTAATATGCGCTCCCTCTCAGGCGGCATGAAACGCCGTGTATTGGTTGCGCAAGCGCTAGTACACCGTCCGCCAGTGATCGTTCTGGATGAGCCAACGGCCGGAGTGGATGTGGAGTTGCGCCAATCCCTGTGGCAATTTATTAGCCGACTCAATCACGATGGGCACACCATCGTATTGACCACCCATTATTTGGAAGAGGCTGAGGCCTTGTGTCAGCGTATTGCGATGCTAAAGCAAGGAAAGGTAGTAGCTTTAGATACCACTGCGAATTTGCTGTCTCGCTTTGGCGGCGCAAAAAAGCAAAATGGTGAGGCAGTTGATTTAGAGGATGTCTTTGTTCACATCATGTCTGGAAATCCCGTATGAAGCATGCCCCATTTGATTATGGCAGTGGCTTTCCGACGCTGCTGCGTAAAGAGGTAAAGCGCTTTTATAAGGTCGCGTTTCAGACGGTGGCAGCGCCGGTGCTGACCGCAGTGCTGTACCTTTTGATCTTCGGCCATGTACTAGAAGGCAAAGTGGAAATGTATGGCCACCTCAGCTATACCGCCTTTTTGATACCAGGCCTCGTGATGATGAGCCTATTACAAAATGCATTTGCAAATACCTCGTCTTCATTAATTCAGTCTAAGATCACCGGCAATTTGGTTTTTGTTCTATTGGCCCCCTTGAGTAATCTGGAGTTTTATGCGGCCTATGTGCTGGCTGCGGTGGTGCGGGGTGTGGTGGTTGGCTTGGGTGTTTTCTTGATTACGGCTTGGTTTGTACAGCCCAGTTTTGAATACCCAATTTGGATTATCGTTTTTGCTTTTCTAGGCGCGGCGATTTTGGGTAGCATGGGTTTGGTGGCTGGCATCTGGGCCGATAAGTTTGATCAACTGGCTGCGTTTCAGAACTTCTTAATCATGCCGGCTACGATGTTATCGGGCGTCTTCTACTCGATTCATACTTTGCCGCCCGTGTGGCAAACCATATCCCATTTCAATCCCTTCTTTTATATGATTGACGGATTTCGGTATGGCTTTTTTGGAGTATCGGACGTTTCCCCGTGGATGAGCTTTGCCATCGTTGGGGGATTTTTCATAGCAGTCTCGTTGGCCGCATTGCGTATGCTTAAAACTGGGTATAAATTACGGCATTAAGCAGAATTAAATTCAATTGCTGTACTTTACGGAGTAACCGATGTTCCCAACCCCAGAACAAATACAGTCCTATATTCAGCAAGGCATTACTTGTAGTCACCTTGCAGTGGAGGGCGATGGCCAGCATTTTTATGCAACGGTAGTCAGCGCTGAGTTTGAAGGCAAGCGCCTGATCCAGCGCCATCAATTGGTGTATGCCGCACTGGGTGATCGCATGAAAGCGGAAGTGCATGCCTTATCGATTAAGGCATTTACTCCAGCTGAGTTTGCAGAAAAAGCAGGCCAATAAGTTAGCCGCAAGCAGCATCAAGTACAAAGTAAAAAAAGAAAATAAAGCGTAATGGATAAGTTAAAAATGATTGGCGGAACGCCGCTGCAAGGTGAAGTGCTGATCGCGGGAGCAAAAAATGCAGCCCTGCCAATTCTGTGCGCATGCCTTTTAAGTAAAGAGCCGATCGAGCTGCGCAATGTGCCTGATCTGCAGGATGTGCGCACCATGCTCAAGTTGCTTAAAAACATGGGCGTACAAGTGGATTTCCCTAATCCGGACAATCGCACACACCTTATCTTAAATGCAGCAAACATCACGAGCTTTGAGGCGACGTACGACATCGTGAAGGCCATGCGTGCATCGATCTTGGTTTTGGGCCCCCTGTTGGCGCGCCTCGGTAAGGCAACGGTTTCTTTGCCGGGTGGGTGTGCAATTGGTGCTAGGCCAGTTGATCAACACATCAAAGGTTTAAAGGCGATGGGCGCTGCCATGAAAATCAAGGGCGGCAATATTGAAGCCAAAGCAGAGCGTTTGCAGGGCGCATCGATTTTGACGGACATGATTACCGTCACTGGTACAGAAAACCTCTTAATGGCAGCAACATTGGCCAAGGGGACAACTACTTTAGAGAATGCTGCGCGTGAACCCGAGGTGAGTGATTTGGCTGAACTGCTGGTCAAAATGGGCGCCAAGATTACCGGCATTGGCAGCGATAAGCTCATCATCAATGGCGTAGATGTGCTGCATGGCGCAGAACATAGCGTTATCCCAGACCGCATTGAGGCCGGCACCTTCTTGTGCGCTGTGGCTGCAGCCGGGGGTGATGTGCTGATAAAGCACTGCCGTCCAGATACCTTGGATGCGGTTTTGGTCAAGTTGCGTGAAGTGGGCTTGCAAGTAGAGACTGGGGCCGATTGGATTCGGGCCAAGATGCAGGGACGCCCAAAGGCGGTGAGCTTTCGTACGTCGGAGTATCCCGCCTTCCCAACCGATATGCAGGCGCAGCTGATGAGCGTGAATGCAATTGCACAAGGTAGCTCGACCATTACTGAAACCATTTTTGAGAACCGCTTTATGCACGTGCAAGAGCTCAACCGCTTGGGCGCAGATATTGCGATTGAGGGCAATACCGCCATCGCCCAGGGCGTTGAAGCTTTATCGGGCGCGACGGTCATGGCAACCGATCTTCGGGCATCTGCTAGCCTCGTGAT
>JAIXPY010000162.1 GCA_027486025.1 Burkholderiaceae bacterium | reverse complement strand
GTCTGCATGGTTTTACGAATGTCATTGGCTACATCCTGCGCATACTCGCCTGAAGTGGAGTTATCGAGCTCCGCAATCCGCGCGAGTGTTTGTTCGCCGGCATTCGCTGGTAAAGGCTTGTGCTCGCGCTTTTTCAGATCCATATTGACGATGTGATTACCGGCAGCGCGGCCGAACACCAACAAATCGAGCAAGGAGTTGGTGCCTAAACGATTGGCGCCGTGAACCGATACACAGGAGCACTCACCAATGGCGTACAAGCCATTCACGATGTGATTTGGATTGCCGTCTTTAGGCACTACGACCTGACCATTAATGTTGGTTGGAATACCGCCCATTTGGTAATGAATCGTTGGTACAACCGGAATAGGCTCTTTGGTTACATCGACGTTGGCAAAGTTAATGCCAATCTCGTAAACCGAGGGCAGACGCTTCATGATGGTCTCAGCGCCGATGTGGGTTAAGTCGAGCACCACATAATCACCATTGGGACCACAGCCGCGGCCCTCTTTGATCTCTTGATCCATGCAGCGCGAAATAAAATCACGCGGAGCTAAATCTTTTAGCGTAGGGGCGTAACGCTCCATAAAACGCTCGCCGTCTTTGTTGCGCAAGATAGCACCTTCACCGCGACATCCTTCGGTTAGCAATACACCCGCACCCGCAACGCCGGTCGGATGAAACTGCCAAAACTCCATGTCTTCGAGCGGAATATTGGCGCGTGCAGCCATACCCATGCCATCGCCGGTATTGATGTAGGCATTCGTTGAGGCAGACCAAATGCGACCAGCACCGCCGGTTGCCATGAGGACAATCTTCGCTTCCAAGATATAAAGCTCGCCGGTTTCCATTTCCAGCGCAGTAACGCCGACAACGTCACCATCGTCATCACGAATTAAATCCAAGGCCAGCCACTCAACAAAAAAGTTGGTCTTGGCTTGGACGTTGCGTTGATATAGGGTATGCAACATAGCGTGGCCAGTACGGTCCGCTGCGGCACATGCGCGCTGAACCGGCTTCTCGCCATAATTTGCCGTGTGGCCACCAAATGGGCGCTGATAAATTGTGCCGTCGGGGTTGCGATCAAATGGCATACCGTAGTGCTCAAGCTCATAGACTACTTTTGGTGCTTCGCGGCACATAAACTCAATCACGTCTTGATCACCCAGCCAATCAGAGCCTTTGATGGTGTCGTAAAAATGGTAGTGCCAGTTGTCCTCGCTCATATTGCCAAGCGAGGCACCAATACCACCCTGGGCAGCAACGGTATGCGAGCGCGTTGGAAACACTTTAGTCAGAACTGCTACATTGAGGCCGGCTTCCGACAGCTGCAATGAGGCACGCATACCAGAACCACCGGCACCTACAATCACCGCGTCAAAGCGACGGCGGGGTAATGCTTTTTTAATCGCAGTCATCGTCTTACACTTTCCACAAAATTTCAGCAGCATAGGCCGCACAGGCAACCAGCCACAACACAGTCAAGGCTTGCAGGGTGAGGCGAATCCCTGTCGGCTTGATGTAATCCATCCAGATGTCACGAATGCCAATCCACGCATGGTAAAAAAGGCTGAGGAAGGTTAAAAAGGTCAGCAACTTCATCAACTGATTACTAAATAACCCGGCCCATGCTTCATAGCTTGCGCCACCAGAAATCAGATAAGCAACCAACAAAACGACCGTGAAAACTACCATCACTACCGCGGTGATACGCTGAATGATCCATTCTTTGAGGCCGTAATGCGCTCCTACCACGAGACGCTTGGGGCCAATATTATTTGTCGACATGAAGTTCTCTTTATGTAATAGGGATTAAAACAAGCCAAACAATTTAGCGCCTACCACGGCAGTTAAAGCGAGGCTAACGGCCAACACAATGATTGCTGATTTTTGCGCTGCGATTTTCTCAACCCCAATTTCGAGATCCAGCAGCAGGTAGCGAATACCGGCACAGAAGTGATGGAGAAAACTCCAAATCAAGCCAAGGCAAATGAGTTTGACCAAAATGTGATCAGTGAAAGCCTGAAATTGCATGAAGCTGAGCTCAGATGCCAAGCTTTGATCAAACAAATACAAAATGAAGGGGAGCAGCAAAAACAAGGCAGCGCCGCTAATGCGGTGCAGGATCGACACCTTTCCAGCCCAAGGCAAGCGGTATTTAATTAACTGGGCAAGACCAATGTTGCGGTAAACCGGCTTGGCCTTTTTTACATCCTGATGGGCATCAACCATAGAGGGTCTCATTCGTGAGGTAAAGGTTAAATAAGGAGTAATGCTGTTGTGCAACATATTCTATTGGAAAACATTGGAATGCATTTTTTTCTTTACACATGACTTAGTTCAACTTATTTTCATAATGCTGCTCGCGGGTGTCGTAATGGGCCCGTCGAACCTCGACTGGCTTATTCCCATAGGTGTAAGAAACCCGCTCCACCAAGAGCAGCGGAGAGCCGGGCTCCAGCTTCAAATGGTTGGCAATTGTTGCCTCCGCTGCAATGGCCTTGATTTTCTCTTCTGCCCGAACCATGTGGGTCGCAAACTCACTTTCATAGAATGCATACAAAGGGCCAGGCCAGGACTCCAATCGATCAAGGGTCATGCCGCTAAAACGCTCCTTGGGAAGCCAGATTTGCTCAAAGACCGCAACGTGACCGCCCAAACTTTGAACGCGGTCAATTTGGAATACCTGCTCGCTTGCCGGCGTTTTCAGCAATTGCGCTATTTTCGCTGGCGACTTGATCGGCTTACAGGCTAAAAAGTGGCTTTTTAGGGGGGCTTTTTTGCCGGAATCCGGCATCAAACTGAAAAAGCGGTACTGCCAGGCCTCACTGTGGTGACTGGCAACAAAGGTACCTTTGCCCTGATGCCGAATTAACAGGTTTTCCGTGGCTAGCTCATCCACCGCCTTACGGACAGTGCCTTGACTGACCTCGTAACGGGCTGCCAACTCCATTTCACTAGGAATCGGGGCGCCAGGTCGCCATTCGCCCGATTGAAGGCTGCCCAGCAACAGCGCCTTAATCTGCTGGTACAAGGGGCTAAAGGTAGCCGATGGAGTGGTTGTTTCAGGCAAAGTAGTTCCAAAAAGGGTATCTAGGCTGACTAGTCTGCTGTCTTATAGAAGACATTATTGACAGTGTAAATGTAAACTTCATAAACTTGCAGGGATAATCTGCATCACAACACAGAAGCAACACCTTTCAACCTTCCTTTGGAGTTACTTGTAATGGCAAAAACCCCTATGCGCGTCGCGGTTACTGGCGCAGCCGGTCAAATCGGATATTCCCTCCTGTTTCGTATCGCCAACGGCGATTTACTGGGCAAAGACCAGCCTGTTATTTTGCAACTCCTTGAAATTCCTGATGAAAAAGCGCAAAAAGCCTTAAAAGGCGTGATGATGGAGCTCGACGACTGCGCATTCCCACTGTTGGCCGGAATGTCGGCCCACCAAGATCCGATGACCGCGTTTAAGGATATTGATATTGCCCTGCTGGTGGGTGCCCGTCCTCGCGGCCCAGGCATGGAGCGTAAAGACTTGCTCTCTGCCAATGCCCAAATCTTCACCGCCCAAGGGAAAGCCTTGGATGCCGTTGCAAAACGCACCGTTAAGGTCTTGGTTGTAGGCAATCCTGCCAATACCAATGCCTACATTGCCATGAAATCGGCCCCAAGCTTGCCGGCAAAGAACTTTACGGCCATGTTGCGCCTAGATCACAACCGCGCTCTTTCGCAAATCGCTGCCAAGCTTAATAAACCCGTTGCCGACATTGAAAAATTAGTAGTCTGGGGCAACCATAGCCCCACCATGTACCCCGACTACCGTTTTGCCACGATTGGTGGCCAATCGGTTAAGGACATGATTAATGATGCTGCCTGGAATAAGGATGTGTTTATTCCGACCGTCGGTAAGCGCGGCGCAGCGATTATTGAGGCGCGCGGTCTTTCTTCTGCAGCATCAGCCGCCAATGCCGCCATCGATCACATGCGCGACTGGGTGCTTGGCACCAACGGTAAATGGGTCACCATGGGTATTCCTTCTCGCGGCGAATACGAAATTCCTGCTGAAGTCATTTACGGATTCCCGGTTGTCTGTGAAAATGGCGAATACAAAATGATTGAGGGCCTCGAAATTGATGCCTTCTCGCGTGAACGCATGACCCACACCTTGAATGAACTACTCGAGGAACAAGCCGGCGTAAAGCACTTACTATCATAAGGAAAGCAAATGCATATCCCCTTTAAAACGCTGTTGATTAGTACTGTCTTGATCGCGTCCCACTCTGCTGTGCATGCGAAAGATCCTAAAGAGACTCATGCCTGGAGCTGCAACAATAACCATCAGTTAAAAACCATTGGGGATGGTGGCGCAAACATTGGCCTTGTTTGGAATGCCAAAACCTACGAAATGAAAAGAGAAGTCTCATTGCCAGGTAGCTTACGTTACAAGAATCACGACACTGGCTTGGATCTGGTCGTTTTAGGCAACAAGGCAATGTTATTTAACATTCGTAGCGGCGTTCGTTTGGCTGACTACTGCCAAACAGCCGATATGAAAACCGGCAAAGAGCCGCATTTATTTGCGAAAGAGTAAGTAAGTAGGGAATGTTTATTGTTGGATAGACGTAAAAAAACCGAGGTCCGCCTCGGTTTTTTTATGCGCAGAATGGTGAGCTATTAATGAAACAGGGGCTGCTGCGTTGGCGTATCTTCTGGCATCTCCGCATGCACCACTTCACCATGGCGATCCGGAAACAATGGTGCGCCACAATCGTCGCAGAGCTCAGGACTAAACAAAACAGCGTGGCGGAAAACGTCCTCTACTCCCGCTTCTTTTAAGGCATCACAAATCTTTTTAATTGGGCTCTCGTCATCATTAATGTCATTGAGCGCATCGTTCGACACCGTCTCACGATCGTACATCGGCCAAATGACACCGTACATCACATCAGGCGAACCCTTTAGGCTAAATGCAATACGGTACTCATCTGCCTGCTCTTCACCAAAGGCACCGACAACGCAAGATAAGCCATTGGGCTGGGCGCCAACTGCAGTCTCCAGAAAATTAACGGCGGCCCGAATACTTAAGGGGCGCACTTGTTTGTCCGCCAGGCGACAGTTTGTAAAGTAGGCTTCGGGTAACAGCAACTCGAATTCACATCCAGGCAGTAGACTAGAAATCGGCTCTTGCATGGCGGTTTGCCACTCGATCAAACTAACGCCACGCTCTTGCCTCACCGGCGGTTCCGCCTGCCAACGAAACAACGGTGAGCCACTAGGAGCAGCAATAGCCGCAATAATAAAACGGGGGTCCGCTAACACCGCAATCGTTTCCGACATATTGCGTAGCTCCAGTTTCATTTCACTTGCGGTGATTGCAGCGGTACCTAAAGCTTCCGTCAAAATACGTGTTTGGCAATGCGAATGGGGCATCTGATCGATGCTGTACAGCCATGGCACGATCGCCAAGCGCGTATCGCTTGCCGCAATCGATGCATGCATCGCCATGGCAACCGACTCAATCACCTT
>JAIXPY010000142.1 GCA_027486025.1 Burkholderiaceae bacterium | reverse complement strand
TGAGCAAAGAACGGTTAAACGCGGTACGCTCTAAATTACCTGCACTACACCACCGCACAATGTGATTTTTTGAAAGACACTGCATTTATGAATGATGTTCACATGCCGACTGATTGGACTAAACCCAAACAACAGGACGACTTACTGCAAATCGCCAAGTCAATATTGCTTGAGCCCAGCGGTCTCACTGAATCCGATTTGCATGATACGTTTGGGGTAATGTACGCTCATCGCCTGGATGATGCCGATGTGTACTTTCAGCATACCCGCAATGAAAGCTGGAGCCTGGAAGAAGGCATCGTTAAGTCGGGAAGCTTTAGCATTGACCAGGGCGTTGGCGTGCGCGCAATTTACGGTGATAAAACCGCGTTTGCCTATTCCGATGAAATCAATCTACCCGCCCTACTCAAGTCCGCCAAAGCAACTCGTGTAATTGGCCCATCGGGTGGCAAGCAGGCTCTTGCGAGAACTACATCGACACCAGTCGCCAATACTTTGTATTCCGGCTTAAATCCACTGGACTCTTTAGGTCCAACGGAGAAGATCGCCTTGCTGGAAGCAATTGAGCGGCGCGCCAAAGCGCGGGATCCCCGAATCATTCAAGTGATGGCTAGCTTAGCTGGGGAATTTGATGTGGTGCTGGTAATGCGTGCCAACGGCTTGCTTGCCGCAGATATACGGCCACTCGTCCGCGTTTCGGTTCATGTGATTGCTGAACAAAATGGGCGTCGCGAATCCGGTTCGGCTGGCGGTGGCGCTCGCCATGACTACGGCTATTTCACGCCCGACCTAGTGAATCATTGGGTAGATGAAGCGGTGGATAGCGCGCTCCTCAATTTAGAGTCACGCCCTGCTCCTGCCGGTCCGATGACCGTTGTCATGGGCCCAGGATGGCCGGGCGTGTTGCTGCACGAAGCCATTGGTCACGGCCTGGAGGGCGACTTTAATCGCAAGGGATCCTCCGCTTTTGCAGGCCGCATCGGCCAGCGGGTGGCCGCTAAGGGAGTCACGGTGGTCGACGATGGCACCCTCAGCGGGCGACGTGGCTCCCTGAATATCGACGACGAAGGCACGCCAACCCAATGCACCACCTTGATTGAGGATGGCATTCTGAAAGGCTACATTCAAGATACCTTGAATGCCCGGCTCATGAAAATGCCGCAGACCGGCAATGGTCGGCGCGAGAGTTTTGCTTCCTTACCCATGCCACGTATGACTAATACCTATATGCTGGCCGGCAAAGAAGATCCCCAAGAAATCGTCGCCAGCATCAAACGCGGCCTGTATGCAGTTAACTTTGGTGGCGGACAAGTGGACATTACCAGCGGCAAATTTGTCTTTTCTGCATCCGAGGCCTACTGGGTCGAAAACGGCAAAATTCAATATCCCGTTAAGGGCGCCACCATTATTGGCAACGGTCCAGAGTCCTTAAAACAGGTCTCGATGATTGGCAATGACCTCAAACTGGACAGCGGGGTTGGGGTTTGCGGCAAGGAGGGCCAAAGCGTGCCGGTAGGCGTTGGCCAGCCAACCCTCAGGATCGATGGCATGACGGTAGGGGGCACAGCCTAATCAGCTTAAAATACAGATATGAGCACTCGAACCAACATCACCCCCGAAAACTGGTATGCCAGCGTGGATAAAACCTCGGATACCGACGACCAGCGCATTCATAACATTACGGTATTGCCACCGCCGGAGCACCTGATTCGTTTTTTTCCGATTGCTGGAACAGCGATTGAAAAATTAATCAGCCAAACGCGCAGCAAAATTCGTAATTTAATTCATGGCAAAGACGATCGCCTCTTGGTCATCATTGGCCCCTGCTCCATTCATGATCCGAGAGCAGCCCTCGAGTATTGCCAGCGCCTCTTGGCCGAACGCAAGCGCTTTTCGGGTGAGCTGGAAATTGTTATGCGGGTCTATTTTGAAAAACCCCGCACAACGGTTGGCTGGAAGGGTTTAATCAATGACCCGTATCTGGATGAGAGTTTCCGCATCGAAGAAGGTCTGCGAATTGCGCGTCAAGTACTCATGGAAATCAATCGCATGGGTATGCCTGCCGGTAGCGAATTCTTAGATGTGATTTCCCCACAATACATTGCTGATTTAATTTCTTGGGGAGCCATTGGCGCCCGCACCACCGAGAGCCAAGTGCACCGCGAGCTCGCCTCTGGCTTGTCGGCTCCGATTGGATTTAAAAATGGCACGGATGGCAACATCCGCATTGCCACCGATGCCATCCAGGCAGCGCGTAGAGAGCATCACTTTTTATCGGTTCATAAAAATGGTCAAGTTGCCATTGTTGAAACCAATGGTAATAAAGACTGCCACGTCATTCTGCGCGGCGGCAAAGAGCCTAACTACGAAGAAAAATTTGTCACCGCAGCGTGCCAGGAGCTCGAAGCAGCAAAACTGCCAGCCAGCCTCATGGTTGATTTATCGCACGCTAACTCGAGCAAACAACACGAGCGTCAAATCACCGTAGCCGATGACATCGCAACACAAATTGAATCCGGCTCACGCCACATCTTTGGCGTGATGATTGAAAGTCACCTCAACGGTGGCGCCCAAAAATTCACCCCAGGCAAAGATGATGCTAGCGCCCTGGAATATGGCAAGAGCATTACCGATGCGTGCATTAATTGGGATGACTCAGTCAAGGTCTTAGAGCGCCTAGCGCAAGCCGTTAAGAAACGTCGGCGCGGCTAAACCAGCAGTGGTTACTCTGGATTAATCGGATTTATTCTGATTCTTCCAGAGAATGTCTTGACCGCCTGCAGCGCGATTTAAGACCCGCGCCAAAACAAACAGCAAATCCGATAAGCGATTGACGTACTGACGTGGCGAGTCGTGCAAGGTATCGTGCCAACCGAGCTTAACGATGGAACGCTCAGCGCGCCGACAAACCGTTCGACACACATGGGCTTGCGCAGCAGCACGTGTCCCGCCAGGCAGAATGAATTCAGTTAACGGGGGCAGCGCATCGTTATAGTGCTTGAGCCACGCATCCAACTGCGCCACTTGCTCTTCTTTGAGTAAGGTGTAATTCGGAATACACAGCTCCCCACCCAAATCAAACAAATCATGCTGCACCCGCAAAAAGAGTGCCTGCATCTCACCGGCAATGGCCTCCGGGATGGCTTCGGTCATCAAAACACCGATTTCGGAGTTAAGCTCGTCGACGTCGCCCATCGCACAAATGCGTAAATGGTCCTTTTCAACTCGGCTGCCGTCGCCCAAACCGGTCATACCGGCGTCGCCGGTTCGCGTTGCAATTTTTGAAAGTCGATTTCCCATCAACCGATTATAGGTAAATGGCTAAAATGGAGCGATGAATACTGTCGCCCCTCCACCCGATCTCCTAGAAATTCAGGCTTTACAGGCTAAATTAGTCTCGGCGCTCCGGCCTATCTTGGCGGAAGACGGCCTTTTGTGGGAACCTGAGGACACAATCCCCTATGAATGTGATGGTTTAGCAGCCTATCGGCGCATGCCTTTAGCCGTCGCCCTGCCTGAAAACGAAGCGCAAGTGTCGCGTATTTTGCAAGTCTGCCACGCCATGAATGTGCCTGTAGTGCCCCGCGGTGCTGGCACTGGCTTATCGGGCGGCGCGATGCCCATCGCCCAAGGCCTGGTTCTTTCCCTTGCCAAACTCAAAAAGATTCTGGACATCAATCTATTTACACGCACTGCGGTTGTGCAACCGGGCGTGCGCAATCTGGCAATTTCTGAAGCAGTTGCCCATTTGGGTCTGTACTACGCGCCCGATCCATCATCGCAAATTGCTTGCTCGATTGGTGGCAACGTCAACGAAAACTCGGGCGGGGTTCACTGCCTAAAGTATGGATTAACACTGCACAATGTGTTGCGTGTCCGCGGCGTTTTAATGAACGGCGAAATTGTCGAATTTGGCAGCCTAGCACCCGATGCCCCCGGACTGGATTTACTCGCCATCGTGATGGGTAGCGAAGGTATGTTGGCAGCCGTTACAGAAGTAACCGTCAAGCTCGTGCCAAAACCTAAATTAGCCCAGGTCATTATGGCTAGCTTTGATGACATCGAAAAAGGCGGCAATGCGGTTGCAGCCATTATTGCTGCTGGCATTATTCCGGCCGGCCTTGAGATGATGGATAAGGCAACAACGCGGGCGGTCGAAGAGTTTGTGCATGCTGGCTACGACTTAGACGCCGCTGCCATTTTGCTGTGTGAATCCGACGGCACGCCAGAAGAAGTGGCAGAAGAAATTGGGCGCATGACTGCAGTGTTAGAAAAAGCGGGTGCTAGCGGCATTCGTATCTCCAAAAATGAAAGTGAGCGCCTGACCTTTTGGAGCGGCCGTAAAAATGCCTTTCCAGCAGCAGGCCGCATTGCAGCTGACTACTACTGCATGGATGGGACGATTCCTCGGCGTCATATTGCTACGCTCCTGCGCCGCATCCAGGAAATGGAAAAGAAGTATCGACTCGGCTGCTTAAATGTATTTCATGCGGGCGATGGCAATATGCATCCGCTGATTTTATTTAATGGTGCCGACATGGATGAGTGGCACCGCGCAGAAGACTTTGGTACTGACATTCTTGAGGCCTGCGTTGAGCTCGGCGGAACGATTACTGGCGAGCATGGCGTTGGGATCGAAAAGATCAACTCGATGTGCGTGCAGTTTGGTGAGCACGAGCGGGAATTGTTCTGGGGCGTGAAACGCGCTTTTGACCCGGCCCAATTGCTCAACCCCGATAAAGCCATTCCCAGCCTTAGCCGCTGCGCCGAGTACGGTCGTATGCGCATCAGCGGCGGTAAATTACCGCATCCTGAGTTGGAGCGTTTTTAATGAGTGATGTGCAGATTCAGCAGTTCCGAGAGCAAATTCAAGCTGCGGCCGCATCAAAGACGGCGCTATCGATTCAAGGGGGTGGCTCAAAGAGCTGGTACGGCAACCCCAATGCCCATGCCCCTTTACTGACTACTGGGCATCATGGGATCGTAGACTATCAGCCTGAAGAGCTCGTTATTACAGCGCGTGCTGGAACGCCATTGGCCACCATTGAGGCAGCACTCGCCGAAAAAAATCAGATGCTGGCATTTGAGCCTCCCCATTTTGGAGCGCAAGCAACATTTGGTGGCGCGATTGGCGCTGGTCTTGCTGGCCCAGGACGCATCAGCGCCGGCAATTTGCGCGACTACGTATTGGGTACGCGCCTGATGGATGGACAAGGGCACGATTTATCGTTTGGCGGTAAGGTCATGAAAAACGTGGCTGGCTATGATGTTTCGCGTTTATTGCCAGGCTCTTTAGGTACCTTCGCCCTCATACTCGAGGCCTCCGTCAAGGTCTTACCAAAGCCTGCCAGCACTGCATCCTTGCGCTGCTTTATTTCTGAGGCACGCGCCCTAAAGGTACTGAATGAGTGGGCAGGCCAACCCCTGCCCTTGTCGGCGAGTAGCTGGATCGGTTCGGGCGATGCCAATGCTGATGGGGAGCTCACCATTCGCCTTGCGGGCGCAGTTGCCGCAGTGCAGTCTGCTACCGTTCTCATGAGATCCACGCTTGGCGCAACCGAACTTGACCCTGCCATTGCCGCTGCATTTTGGCGCGATCTACGCGAACACAAATTGGATTGTTTTCATGAGGTGGGCGCCGATGCTGCCCTCTATCGCCTCGCCCTACCTGCAGCATGTCCCCCAATCGATTTTTCTACGCTCGCCCCAAATGGTGCGCAGCACCGCGTTCTCGAATGGCACGGCCAACAACGCTGGTGGTATGGCCCAGCCGATGCAAATACCCAGGCGAAAGTGAAAGCAAAAGCGATTGAGCACGGCGGTCACGCCAGCTGCTTTCGCGTCGGTAACAATGGTGTAGCGCAGCGCTTCACCTTGCTGAGCGATCAAGCCCATAGTGCAGCACTCACTGCTGTCCAAGCCCAACTGCGTAAGGCATTTGATCCATCCGGAGTTTTTGCAACCGGTCGCCTTCCTTAATCTACCCATTGATATGCAAACCCAATTAGCCCCCCAGTTCATTAATACCCACGAAGGTAACGAGGCTGCACGCATTTTAGGAAAGTGCGTTCATTGCGGTTTTTGCACCGCCACTTGCCCGACCTATCAGATATTGGGTGATGAGCTAGATGGTCCGCGCGGGCGCATCTACCTCATCAAACAAATGGCGGAGGGTCAAGCGGTTACTGAAAAAACTCGCTTGCACCTAGATCGCTGCTTAACGTGCCGCAATTGCGAAACCACCTGCCCCAGCGGGGTTCAATACGGTCAGTTGATTGATATTGGGCGCAAATGGGCCGAACAAAGTACAGCCCCACGTAAATCCAGTGAGCGCCTCACACGCTGGCTTTTAAAGGAAGGCTTAACGCGCCCCGCGCTCTTTAACTCTGCGATGGCTTTGGGCAGATTGGTGCGCCCACTGCTGCCAAATGAACTCAAGCGCAAGGTGCCTATCAACGGCGTTTACACCAATCAAATCAAGACCAACAACACAGTAGCCGTAGCGCCAGTAAAGCAGGCATCACGGGCTACGATGCTCATCTTAGAGGGCTGCGTACAGCCCGGCATGTTGCCCAATATTAATCAAGCGACCCAGCGTGTTTTAGCGCGTCTCGGCGTGGACCTGATTAGCGCTCCTAAGGCAGGCTGTTGCGGGGCACTGCGCTATCACCTGAATGATCAGGATGGCGGACTCGAAGCGGCGCGGCGCAATATTGATGCATGGTGGCCTTATGTTGATGGCAGCAATCCAGTCAGCGCTATTGTGATGACAGCCTCGGGTTGCGGTGTCATGGTGAAAGATTATGGTCATTTACTTGCACAGGATCCGCACTATGCGGCAAAAGCCAAGCGCATCTCTGAGCTGACCAAAGATTTAGCAGAAATATTACCGAGCTATACCAATGACTTGGTTGCATTGCTAGGCAGCAATCCAAAATCAGGCGTGGTCTACCATCCCCCATGTACCTTGCAGCATGGTCAGAAAATTCGGGGCAAAGTAGAAGGCCTATTGGAGAGCATTGGCGTACCTGCTCGCTTGTGCGCTGATAGCCATTTGTGCTGCGGTTCTGCTGGCACCTATTCGGTTTTACAGCCAGCACTTTCAGGTCAACTGCGTCAGCAGAAATTAGATCATTTGCAGCGAGCCTATGAAGACAGTAATGCTACCGCCATTGTTTCTGGCAACATTGGTTGCATCACGCATTTGCAACAGGAAAAAATGCCGGTCCTGCATTGGGTTGAAATTGTGGATCAGCTCCTAGTAGACGCCGCACAAGTTGCAGAGCCCGAGGTCGCATGAGGGGAATCGCTGTCAATTTAATTCAGGTCAGAGACCGTATTGAATTAGCTGCTCTCGCCGCTAAACGCGAGCCTGAAGAAATTCAATTGATGGCAGTCAGCAAGCTGTTCCCTGCGAGCGCAGTCGAAGAGGCAATGCATGCCGGCCAAACGTGTTTTGGCGAAAACTACGTTCAAGAAGGTGTTGAGAAGATACAGAAACTCGCCAAATTACGCCCTTGGCTTGAATGGCATTTTATTGGGCCACTGCAAAGCAACAAAACCAAGGAAGTAGCCCACCATTTTGACTGGGTTGAAAGTATTGATCGCTTAAAAATTGCAGAGCGTTTGTCAGCCCAGCGCCTAGAGCTAGCCGAGAGTCTGCCCCTGCAAGTCTGTGTACAAGTCAATGTCAGCAATGAAGAAAGCAAAAGTGGTGTCTTGATTGAGGAGGCGGTAGCGCTATGCGATGCGGTTGCACAACTACCCGGGCTGACCTTACGTGGGCTGATGGCCATTCCTGCTCCCAGCACTGACCCCGTAGAACAACGCGCAGCATGCGCCAAAATGAAAGCGCTGTTTGGACAAATTCAGCAATCCCGCCTAGATGATCGAGGTTATGCCTATTTTGATACCCTATCGATGGGCATGTCGGATGACCTCGAGGCGGCGATTGCCGAGGGTAGCACCTTGGTTCGAATCGGCACCGCCATCTTTGGTCAGCGCCCTCCCGCTAAGGCCTAGTACTATTCTGTTTATGACTGATTCCATTCACTCTCCTTTAGTCCATACGCACATCACCTTTATTGGCGGCGGCAATATGGGTCGAGCCCTGATTGGGGGTTTACTGGCCAGTGGTTTACAAGCCAAACAAATGACCGTAGTAGAGCCATTTACCGCTACTGCCGAAAAGCTCAAAACTGACTTTTCCCTAACCGTTGTTCATTCGATCGACCAATTGCAATTCGATTCCACGCTTGAGCAAGTTGTTGTTATGGCCGTGAAGCCGCAAGATTTTAAGCAAGTGGCCCTAGCCCTAGCCCCTCACTTAAAAGCCATCGCCGCAGAACGCTTACTCATCATCAGCATTGCAGCTGGTATTCGGCTCAGCAGTATGACAAGCTGGTTAGGTCATTCGCGCTGTGTACGCGCCATGCCAAATACCCCCGCCCTCATCGGCATGGGCATGACGGGCCTATCTGCAGACGCTAGCGTTGATGCGCAGGCTCGCTCTAAGGCAGCAGCACTGTGCAATGCAGTAGGGCAAAGCGTTTGGGTAAGCGATGAGAATTTGATTGATGCCGTTACTGCGCTATCGGGCAGCGGCCCAGCCTATGTATTTGCATTTTTAGAGGCACTGCAAAGCGGCGGAGAAAAACTAGGCTTAGATCCAGCAAGCGCCAGAGCCCTCGCTTACGCCACCTTGCAAGGTGCTGCCCAGCTTGCAATGAATTCGGCTGAATCTGCCGGCAGCTTGCGTGAAAAAGTAACCTCTAAGGGGGGCACAACTGCCGCCGCTTTAGCGGTTCTCAAGGAAGAGGATTGGCAAGGCATTTTAGAGGCGGCGCTGGCTGCTGCTGCCAAGCGCGGTAAAGCTATGGGCGATGAGTTAGCCCAATAATCCCAGTACGATCCCCAGAAATAAAAAAGCGCCCAGCCAATTGTTTTGGCGAAATGCCTTAAAACAAGCGTCCCGTTGCCGAGTACGCACCAGCGAGACATGGTAAATGGCGCAGATGAGCGCCCCAACCCAGCCAAACCAGAACAAGTCATTGAGTCGCACTAAGTAAGCAACCCATAAAAGGCTGAATAGCAATAAGGCGTAACTGCCTGCAATTGCAATCACATCAAAACGCCCAAAGGTAATGGCAGAGGTGCGCAAACCTAATCGCAGATCATCATCACGATCCACCATGGCGTACGCCGTGTCATAGGCAATCGTCCAAAAAAGATTGCCCACAAATAAAATCCACGCCTCAAGCGGTACCTGATTTTGGCTTGCGGCATAGGCCATTGGAATTCCAAATCCAAAGGCCACGCCCAATACGGCTTGCGGCATCGCAAAGAAGCGCTTGGTAAATGGATACACAACTGCGATCAGAATCGCAAAAACCGATAATTGTTTCGTGAGTAAATTGAGTGGTTGAATGAGTCCAAAGGACAATAGGGCAAGGATGGTAGCAATCAACACCGCTTCTTTACCGCTGATTTGACCGCTGGTGATGGGGCGATTTTTTGTGCGCTCAACATGGCGATCAAAATCGCGATCAGCATAGTCATTAATGGCACAACCGGCGCTACGCATCAAAAAAGTACCGAGCGTAAAAATAATCAACAAATCCAGGGGTGGCATGCCTTGGTTGGAGAGCCATAAAGCCCAATAGGTGGGCCACAGCAATAGCAGCGTACCAATCGGCTTATCGAGCCGAATTAAGCGGGCGTAAGCATAGAGCCGCTGCAAAATCAGACCAGCCTCACTCCAGGTAAATCACAGCGCCGAATAATCTTGGCGAGCTCAACCATCGCTGCTGCACGGGGATAACTTTTGCGCCACACTAAACTCACGCGCCTGGTTGGCATGGGCTCTTCAAACGGGATGTAGCAAATTAATCCTTCACGGGTTTTGGGGTCCGGTATCGAGGTACGCGGCAAAACCGTAATGCCAATGCCGCCTGCAACCATTTGCCGAATCGTTTCCAATGAGGAGCCTTCAAAGCTGCGTTGTTCACCAATCGTCGGGCCAGGTCCAAAGCGATTCAGTTCTGGGCATACACCAATCACATGATCCCGAAAGCAATGCCCCGCGCCCAGAAGCAAGGTATTTTGTTCTTTTAATTCATCGTGGCCAATCAATTGGCGCTCAGTCCACGGGTGGTCTTTTGGTACAGCCACATAAAACGGCTCGTCATACAACTCGGCAACCTCAAGGCCTGCCATCGGAAAGGGGTCAGCCAAAATAGCGCAGTCGAGTACGCCTTGACGGAGCATCTCTAACAAGCGAACCGTAAAGTTTTCTTCTAAAAAGAGGGGGGCGTTGGGCATGGACTCACGCGCTACCCTAACCAGACTCGGCAACAAATAAGGCGCAACCGTATAGATTGCACCCAGACGTAAGGGACCAGACAGCGGATCTTGACCGTGCTTTGCTAGATGCCGCAGTGAATTGGCTTCCTCTAAAACACGCTGCGCTTGCTCCACAATCAAAATCCCCAGGGCCGTCATAGCAACTTCAGCGCTGGTTCGCTCAAAAATCTGTGCGCCCAATTCTTCTTCGAGTTTTTTAATGGCAACCGATAAGGTGGGCTGCGAAACATGGCAAGCCTCGGCGGCACGCCCAAAATGGCGCTCCCGGGCAACAGCAACAATGTAGCGAAGTTCAGTTAATGTCATGTTTCAATTATCAGGCTTTTAAAAAATCGGCGCGCGATCCGAGCCACCGCTCCAGTTGCTGCCCAACCACCGTAGGGTGATTTTCCAAAAGGCGCTCTGCAGCCTGCTGGGCTAAATCAATCAGCCAGGCATCGCGTTGTAGATCCACAAAACGCAGCATGGTATCGCCCGATTGCTTTGCACCTAAGAGCTCACCTGGACCCCGCAGCGACAAATCCCGCTCAGCAATCACAAAGCCATCGGACACCTCACGCAGGGTTTGTAAGCGCTCCTTCGCAGCTGCCGAGAGAGGCTCCGCGTACATCAAAATACAGACCGAGTCTGCTGTGCCGCGCCCCACTCGGCCGCGCAATTGATGAATTTGGGCGTAACCAAATCGCTCCGCATGCTCAATCACCATGAGCGCCGCATTGGGTACGTCAACCCCAACTTCAATCACCGTAGTCGCTACAAGTAGTTGAATTTGATTGGCCTTAAATGCAGCCATCACAGCGGCCTTCTCCTCTGCCTTTAGACGTCCGTGCACCAGGCCTACTTTAAATTGCGGCAGGTGCTGCTCTAACTGCGCATAACTCTCCACCGCAGTTTGCAGCTGCAAGGCGTCCGACTCTTCAATTAAGGGGCACACCCAATAGGCTTGCAAGCCTTTACTCAGCCAGTCCTGCAGTCCATTGATGACTTCATCCCGCCGGCTATGCTTCACCACCTTGGTCGCAATGGGCTTGCGACCCGGCGGTAGCTCATCCACTACAGCCACATCCAGATCGGCATAGTAGGTCATTGCTAAGGTGCGGGGGATTGGGGTTGCGGACATCATCAGTTGATGGCAGTAAAACAATTCCGAGCCGATGCGCTGCGATATCTCTAGGCGTTGACGGACACCAAAGCGGTGCTGCTCATCAATTACTGCGAGGCCCAACTTCGCAAACGAAACACTTTCCTGAATCAAGGCATGGGTACCGATAATCAATTGCGCAGCACCACTCTCGATCGCTGCATGTGCGGCTTTTTTCTCTTTGGCTTTTAAACTGCCCGATAGCCAGACAATCTCCACCCCAAGCGGCCCAAACCATTCTTGCATTTTGATGTAGTGCTGTTCTGCCAAAATTTCAGTGGGGGCCATGACCGCAGCCTGATAACCATGGTCGATTGCCCTGGCTGCGGCGAGCGCTGCAACCACGGTCTTGCCGCTACCTACATCCCCCTGCAATAAGCGGTTCATCGGAAATGCGCGGCTTAGATCCGACTCAATTTGTGCCCACACCCGCTGTTGCGCGCCCGTTAATTCAAATGGAAGGGCCGCCAACAGCCCTTGCTCAATCGATTGCCGCCCTTGAATTGGTGGGTCTCCATGTAGCTTAGGCGCATTGCGCTGACGGCGCAGGGCATGGGCTTGCTTTAGCGAGAGCTGCTGTGCCAATAATTCTTCAAACTGCACACGTCGCCATGCGGGGTGAGTTCGTTCCATTAAGGCGGCAGTATCCGCATCAGCGGGTGGGTTGTGTAGGTAATGAATCGCATCGTGCAAAGGCATCCACTCGCCCTGCGGCAAGAGATCAGCCGTCACAGCTGTGGGAATCAACTCGGCCAGAAATTGCTTAATGTCAGCTGATCGCAAGGCCTGCTGCACTGCCTTGCGAATGACCGTTTGAGTCACTCCCTCACTGGCGGGATAGACCGGAGTCAGGCTTGCTGGTAGTGGGGTATCGGGCGCAACTGCTTTGACGGTGGGATGAACCATCTCGGGGCCTGCATACCCATCGCGTACCTCACCACGAACGCGAAGATGGGCGCCCACAGCCATTTGCTTTTGCTGGCTCGGGTAAAAATTAAGAAAGCGCAACTGCAGCACAGCGGTATCGTCTTCGATTGTGACCACCAACTGGCGCCGTGGCCGAAACAGCACCTGACTGCGAATGACTTTCCCTTGAGTCTGTACTGCGCTAAATGACCCTTTAATTAATGCGTCTTCGATGCTATAGAGCGCAGTCTCATCCTCGTAGCGGCTCGGCAGGTGCAATGCGAGCGCAATGGGGCTATTTAAGCCCATTTTTTCGAGTGCATTTGGTGGCCGGGGTTTCGTCATGGTTAGAATTCCAACTTCGATGGT
>JAIXPY010000028.1 GCA_027486025.1 Burkholderiaceae bacterium | reverse complement strand
TCCGCACTTTCGCCGCCGCTTCCAGCGCATTGGCAAGATAGCTTGGCGGCCCAATCGCTCCCAGCATTACAGCCCTTGTCGCCCCGAGCCTGGATCGAGCTCGATCTGGATGCAGGCCTGCGTTTTAATAAATCGCTCCTGCTTATTAATGGCGATTTTCTGGTGTGGGTCAATGGCGCACATTGCCAATCGTGGCCCATTGAAGCTGGATTGGACTTAAGTCACTCGGACCACGCTGGGGTAGGCTGCTTGCGTTTGCAGCAGGGCGATACCTTGCTTGCGCTATGGCACTACACCCTCGCCGTTAATCCCCAAGTGCTTCGCTTGCAGGCCGCCTTTCAAAATGAGCAACATGCATTGCAAGCGCCAGTGGGCTTCCTCAGTGATGACGACCCCTTAGACGATAAGCCGCCATCCACCTGGACGCTATTCAAGTTATGGCGCTTTGCGAGGCCATACAAAAAAGAATTGTTTCTCGGATTTATCTTGACCTTAGCGTCGACTGGCGCCACCCTCGTGCCACCTTACCTGACGATGCCGCTGATGGATAACATCCTGATTCCATATGAGCGTGGTCAGCCCATCGATTTTGATTTAGCGCGACTCTACTTGGGCGCGCTGCTGGGAGCCGCGTTACTGGCCTGGGGTCTAGGTTGGTGGCGTACTTATTTACTTGCTTTGGTGAGCGAGCGCATTGGCGCGGATCTGCGTAATACCACTTTTGAGCACCTACTAAAGCTATCACTGGAATACTTTGGCGGAAAACGCACAGGCGATTTAATCGCGCGCATTGGGGTAGAGACCGATCGGATTTGTGTTTTTCTGTCGCTCTACCTGCTTGATTTTTTAACCGATCTGCTCATGATCATCATGACCGCCGCTATTTTGGCGTCGATTGATCCGCTGCTCGCCTTAGTGACCCTAGCGCCGCTGCCATTCATTGCGTGGATGATTCATGTGGTGCGCGATAAATTGCGTTACGGCTTTGAAAAGATCGACCGCATTTGGGGAGAGGTTACCAATGTGCTGACCGATACCATTCCAGGCATTCGGGTGGTGAAGGCCTTCGCCCAAGAAAAGCGTGAACTCAAACGCGTTGTGGATTCCAATCACCATAATCTACAAATCAATGACCGCGTTAATCGCGTCTGGAGTTTGTTTACGCCCACCGTGACCTTGTTAACTGAGGTTGGTCTATTGGTGGTGTGGGCGTTTGGTATTTGGCAGGTTGCCAATGACAATGTCTCGGTCGGTGTGTTAGTTGCCTTTTTGGCTTATATCGGCCGCTTTTATATTCGCCTCGACACTATGAGTCGCATTGTTTCCCATACGCAAAAGGCGGCTGCTGGCACGAAGCGAATTTTTGATATCTTGGATCACGTCTCCAGTGTGCCTGAGCCGGTTAATCCAGCGCCACTCGGCCCGATTCAAGGAAAAATTGATTTACGTGGCGTTGGTTTTCGCTATGGCAATCGCGCGGTCACCAAAGGTATTGATTTACACATTGCGCCCGGTGAAATGATTGGCTTAGTGGGGCATAGCGGCTCCGGAAAAAGTACTTTAGTTAATTTAATTTGCCGATTCTATGATGTGAGTGAAGGCTCCATTACATTGGATGGGCGCGATGTTCGCAGCATTGGCATCGCCGATTACCGCAAGCGCATTGGTCTTGTACTGCAAGAGCCCTTCTTATTTTTTGGAACCATTGCCGATAACATTGCCTATGGCAAGCCCGATGCCTCGCGTGAGGAGATCATTGAGGCGGCGAGGGCGGCGCATGCCCATGAGTTTATTTTGCGTTTGCCCCTGGGTTATGACTCGCTCGTAGGTGAGCGTGGCCAGTCGCTATCCGGTGGCGAGCGCCAACGTATTTCGATTGCGCGTGCCTTATTGATTAACCCCAGCATTCTGATTTTGGATGAGGCTACCTCATCGGTTGACACCACCACCGAAAAAGAAATTCAACGGGCTTTGGATAATTTGGTGAAGGGCCGCACGACGATTGCCATCGCGCATCGGCTCTCCACCTTACGCAAAGCCGATCGCTTGGTAGTGCTCGATAAAGGCGAAATTGTGGAGATTGGTTCGCATGATGAATTAATGGAGGCGCAAGGCGCCTACTACCAGTTGTATCAGGCACAAATTCGCCACGCGACGGAATTGGTGGAGGGCGGCGCCATTGGAGAGACACTTGAAAAAGCCTAGCTTAATTCGTGACTCGCTCGGGCGCCTTGTCTTCATCGATGAGGCTGGTACTCAGCACAACGATGTTCATGCGGTTCGCGCTTTCCCGATTACCGCGCCGAGTGCGGGCATTTCGCTGATGGACTCTGCTGGCAAAGAGCTGTTCTGGTTTGCCTCCTTGGCAGCAATACCGGAAGAGGATCACGCGCTGTTGATGGAAGAGCTGGCTGCTCGCGAGTTCATGCCCGTCATTGAGCAAATCAGCAGCGTATCGAGTTATGCCACTCCGAGTATTTGGGTAGTGCAGACTGATCGCGGCGAGACGCGACTGCGCCTCAATGGCGAGGAAAATATCCGCCGCGTTGCTGGGAACACCTTGCTGATATCAGACGCTAATGGCGTGCAATACTTGGTACGCGATTCAAGTCAGCTGGATAAACAGAGCCGCAAGTTATTGGATCGTTTTTTATAAACGGTTTTGCCCTCAGCCCCTCGTCCTAGAGCGGCATGCTTTAAAATAATTATCTCGCCGGAATAGCTCAGTTGGTAGAGCAGCGCATTCGTAATGCGAAGGTCGGAGGTTCGATTCCTCTTTCCGGCACCATATTGCAATGCAATATATATACCGTTCTAGTGCGGGTTTCTACTAGTACTTCTGAAGGCTATCGAGTAGATAGCGTAAGTCCTTAGTGAGATTTTCTTGTTTATTGATGGCAATCAAGACTTACCCGCATGAATTGTTTAAAAATCCTGTCTGTATTGTTGTCCCATAAGAAAACCAGATTCACAATTGGTAAACCATTTTTCCGGAGGAGCATTCATGACGCATTCGATTAAACGCACCGCACTGCCCGTTGCCATTGCTTTTGGCATTGCTGGCTTTGCTGCTAGCCCCGCTTTGGCGTGGGAACCCACCAAACCCGTTGAGTTTGTGATTCCCGCTGGTCCTGGCGGCGGCGCTGACCAGATGGCCCGTATGATCCAAGGCATCATCAGTAAGAACAACCTGATGAAGCAATCGATGATTCCAGTTAATAAATCGGCTGGTGCTGGTGCTGA
>JAIXPY010000169.1 GCA_027486025.1 Burkholderiaceae bacterium | reverse complement strand
ATGGGTGTAAGGTTACCCGTAAGCGACAGCCAAATCAAGCCTAATTACAGTGGTTTTTTTATAAACCACTGATTTATATAGATAAATATATATGTGAGCGTTTGCTCACATATATAAATTAACCTTAACTTCCCTTGATTCTGGCTTTGCTAGCCGCCTCTACCACCGTTAATGCGGTGACATTCACGATCCGCCGTACGGTTGCTGCGGGGGTCAGAATATGCACTGGCTGGGCTACCCCCAATAACAGTGGGCCGATGGCGATGCCATTTCCGGCGGCGGTCTTGAGTAAGTTATAGGAAATATTGGCGGCATCAATATTGGGTAGCACCAATAAATTGGCGGCGCCCTCCAGTGGTGAGCTTGTCACTGCACCGGCACGAATCTCTGGATCGAGCGCGCAGTCACCGTGCATCTCACCATCGACCTCCAGTTCTGGGGCACTTGCCTGCAAAATGGAGAGGACTTCGCGCATCTTGATGGCAGAAGGTGCATCGCTGCTACCAAAATTGGAGTGCGACAGTAATGCGACTTTAGGTGTCATGCCCAGCTTGCGCATTTCGCTCGCAGCCATGAGGGTAATTTCGGCCAACTGCTCTGCCGTAGGGTCGATATTCACATGGGTATCGACTAAAAATACTTGGCGTCCCGGCAAAATCAAACCGCTCATCGCGCCATAGACGTTGGCGCCTTTTTCATGGCCAATCACTTCATCAATGTATTTGAGGTGGGTTGATACCTTACTGATGGTGCCGCAAATTAAGCCGTCAGCCATTCCTTTTGAGAGCAGGGTAGCGCCGATCAGGGTATTGCGACGGCGCATCTCGAGTTTGGCAAAGGATTCAGTTACGCCCTTGCGCTCCATGATGGCCAAATAGGATTTCCAAAAATCACCAAAACGGGAATCATCTTCTGGATTCACAATATCGATATCGGTACCGCAAACCATACGCAAGCCGAATTTCTCAATGCGGTGCTCAATCACGCTAGGGCGACCAATCAAGATGGGCGTTGCAATACCTTCATCGAGCACAATCTGAACCGCACGCAGGACACGCTCATCTTCACCTTCGCAAAAGACAATGCGTTTTTGCGCTTCGGGAACGCCTTTGGCGATCGTAAAGAGCGGCTTCATTAAGGTACCCGAGTGGTACACAAATTGCTGCAACTGATTACGATAAGCATCAAAATCTTTGATCGGACGCAGGGCTACGCCATCATCCATTGCCGCTTTTGCAACCGCCGGTGCAATCACCGTAATTAAGCGTGGATCAAACGGTTTCGGAATCAAATACTCCGGACCAAACGACAAATTCTCGGTACTGTAGACCGCTGCAACTACTTCACTTTGTTCCGCCTGAGCCAACTCAGCAACGGCTTTGACTGCAGCCACTTCCATGCCGCGGGTAATGGTTGTTGCACCCACATCCAAAGCGCCACGGAAAATAAATGGGAAGCACAAAACGTTATTCACTTGATTGGGGTAATCGGTGCGACCGGTTGCCATCACCGCATCGGGCCGAACTAATTTGACTTCCTCTGGCAAGATTTCTGGCGTGGGGTTTGCTAAGGCAAACACCAAGGGCTTATCAGCCATCTTTTTCACCATCTCGGATTTCAGAACACCGCCAGCAGAGAGGCCCAAGAAAATATCCGCACCCTCAATTACCTCGCTCAAGGTACGCAATGGTGTGTCTTGCGAAAACGGCTCCTTCTCGGGATCCATTAACTCTTTGCGGCCCTTGTATACGACGCCCGCAATGTCGGTGACCCAAATATTTTTTCTAGGTACGCCCAAATCCACTAACAAATCGATGCAGGCTAGCGCCGCAGCGCCCGCGCCCGATGTTACAAGTTTGACATTGGATACATCCTTGCCAACGACTTTTAAACCATTCAGAATGGCCGCCGCAACCACAATGGCTGTGCCATGCTGGTCATCATGAAAAACCGGAATTTTCATGCGGGCTTGCAGTTTGCGCTCAACCACAAAGCAATCTGGCGCTTTAATGTCTTCTAAATTAATACCGCCAAAAGTAGGTTCGAGTGCTGCAATGATTTCAACTAATTTATCGGGATCATTTTCATTGACCTCAATATCGAAAACATCAATGCCGGCAAACTTTTTAAATAAGACCGCTTTGCCTTCCATCACTGGCTTGCTGGCCAGAGGGCCAATATTCCCAAGGCCGAGCACGGCGGTACCGTTGGTAATTACGCCTACTAAATTACCGCGCGCGGTGTAGCGAAAGGCATTGGCTGGATCTTTGACGATTTCTTCGCAGGCAGCAGCAACCCCGGGGGTATACGCTAAGGCGAGATCACGCTGGTTGGTGAGTTGTTTGGTTGCCGCAATTTCAATCTTTCCAGGGACCGGAAACTCGTGATAATGCAGGGCTGCAGCCCGTAAGGCCTTGATTTGTTGCTCTTTACTGTTGTCCGTTTGGCTCATCGATTGACTCTTTGGTATGGCGATTGGAATGTTCTTATTCTAGTCCTCTCCAGCACATTCGCCCTCAAGGAACATAAAATGAAAATATGGAAGCAAAACTAGGGGAATTTGATCTGATCTGGCGTTTTTTCAAAGCCGGCTCGGAATCCATGGCCCAAACCCAAGTAAACAAGGTTCTCCTCGGGATCGGGGATGACTGCGCCTTGCTTCAGCCAGAAGCCACACAAAGCCTCGCGGTGACCAGCGATATGCTGGTCGAAGGTCGGCATTTTTTTGCCAATGCCAACCCCGAATGGCTTGGCCATAAAGCCTTAGCGGTTAACCTCTCTGACCTTGCTGCAATGGGAGCAAAGCCAGTTGGTTTTACCTTAGCGCTTGCATTGCCCAATGCGAATGCGGACTGGCTTACACAATTTAGCCAAGGCTTGTTTCGCTTAGCGCAGCAGTGGCAATGCCCTTTAATCGGCGGCGATACAACCCAAGGACCTCTCACCATTTGCATCACCGCCTTAGGTCATGTGCCGTCCAGCACCGCCATCAAGCGCTCCGGTGCGAAGGTCGGCGACGACATTTGGGTATCCGGCACCTTGGGTGATGCAAGGCTTGCTTTAGGGGCATTGCGCAAGGAATGGCCCCTCGAACACAGCAGCCTAGAAACAGTGTTGCCCCGCATGCATGAGCCCGAACCACGCATTGCGCTTGGCATGCAATTACGCGGCATTGCGAGTAGCGCCCTGGATGTATCCGATGGGCTCTTGGGTGATTTACGCCACATCCTCAAAGCATCCCAAGTGAATGCTGAAGTGCTAATTGATCAATTGCCCACCTCACGCACCCTTTCCGAGCAATCTGAAAGTCTGCGCCGACAATGCACAGCTAATGGCGGCGATGATTACGAACTGTGTTTCACTGCCCCAAAAAATAAAAGGGCAGAAATTGAATCTCTGAGCACTACCTTGCTACCACTCACACGCATTGGCAGCATTAGCTCTGCTAGCAATGGGACTGAACCCCTACTCATTCTGCGCGATGCCAATGGAAATCTGCTCACCGCGGCAGAGAGCATGCGGCTGATGAAATCCTTTGATCACTTTAAGAGCAGCTAAGTGGTGATCGACGCCAATCAAACCAAACCCACCATACGCTGGATGTTTCAGACTGCCGGTCGCACATTGGCGCTTGGATTTGGTAGTGGACTCAGTCCCTTCGCTCCCGGCACCGTTGGCACGCTCTGGGCTTGGGCACTCTTTTTGATTGGGCAATTCTTTTTTACGACCGAGAATTGGATTTGGATTATCGGCGGCGGACTGATCGCTGCTTGTTGGATTTGCGGGCAAGTGAGTGAGGAATTAGGCCTTGCTGATTTTGGCGGCATTGTGCTCGACGAGATCTTGGCTTTTTGGCTCGTCTTGCTCTTGATTCTGCCGGCGCCAATCTGGATACAAGTCTTAGCATTTGCACTCTTTCGTTTCTTTGATGCAGTCAAGCCGGGCCCGATAGGCATGATTGATCGCTACTTTAAAGACTGCACTTGGATTACTCCCGGCTCGCCCACCACCATACCCAAAATCCTGTGGCGCGGTTTTGGTATTGTGGTTGATGACCTCGCGGCGGCGTTTGCAACTCTACTCATTCTTGCTTTACTCAGCACAACCCAGCTGTTACCGTCGTATTAATTTCAGAGCGATCCATTCACAAGGCATTGCATGCAAACTTCTTCGCCATCAACAGCACCTACATTGATTGATTCTGCTGATCTTCAGGAATTAACCCATGCAGTCGCCACTGCATTCAGTCAGCGTGGGTGGACTCTTGCGGTAGCCGAGTCATGCACTGGTGGGCTGCTCGCAGCCAGCCTCACCGACCTGGCTGGATCAAGTCAGTGGTTTGAGCGCGGCTACGTCACCTATAGCAATGCTGCAAAGACAGCGTGCTTACAGGTATCGCCCACGCTGATTGAAGCCGAAGGTGCTGTCAGTGAGGCAGTAGCCAGTGCAATGGTGTTAGGGGCACAACTCAGTAGTGGCGTGACTGCCGCGATTTCGATTACTGGCATTGCAGGTCCGGGTGGCGGTACAGCAGAGAAGCCGGTTGGAACCGTATGTTTTGGTTGGGCACTAAAGCAAATCAATGCCAGCAATCACATCACGACGACGACTGCACACTTCGTGGGCGATCGTCAATCGGTGCGGCAACAAGCCGTGGTTTTTGCATTACGGGGCTTACTGCAATCGATTGCTTAAATCTAGGTTGTTATCCCAACCACCCTTTGTGCCGGAAATAGCTCAGCGGAATAATCGCTGAAATCACCATCGACAAAATGGCTACAGGATAGCCCCAGGTCTCGGTGAGCTCGGGCATATGCTGGAAGTTCATTCCCCAAATACTCGCGAGCAATGTGGGCGGCATTAAAGCCACCGATACCACCGAGAAGATCTTAATGATCTTGCTTTGGTTCAAACTAATAAAGCCGACCGTGGCATCCATCAAGAAGTTAATCTTGTCGAATAAGAATGCGGTGTGATTCTCAAGGGAGTCAATGTCACGCAAAATTTGCCGGGCCTCTTCTTGCTGCTCGTCGGACAATAATTTGCTGCGCATCAAAAAGGATAGAGCGCGGCGGGTGTCCATCACATTGCGACGAATGCGGCCGTTGGTATCTTCTTCTTTGGCAATCGTCTCGAGCACCTCGGCAGCATCTTTATCGCTGATGTCATCGGAGAGGACGCGCTTACCAGCTTGCTCTAGGTTCTCATACACTTCCTCAAGCGCGTCTGCTGAATACTCGGCATCGGTCGAATAGAGATCAAGCAGTACGTCTTTGGCATTGCTCACCGAACCGGGGCGCAAGCGGGCACGCAAACGGACCAAACGGAATACCGGCAAATCTTCATCGTGAATCGAAAACAGCACTTGCTTGGTCATCACAAAAGCAACCCGGACGTTGCGCGAGGTCTCTTCTTCGTCCAGCAAAAAATCGGTCCGTATGTGCATATGGCCATCGTCCGCCTCAAAGTAGCGGGCAGACGCCTCTAAATCGCCTAAATCATCTAATTCAGGCAAAAGAACGCCAAAAGCCTCTTTAATCCAGAGTAATTCTTCTTCTTCGGGGTCAATCACGTCAATCCAGATTGGATTAACGTGTTT
>JAIXPY010000139.1 GCA_027486025.1 Burkholderiaceae bacterium | reverse complement strand
TCACGCTCCAGCACTTTCGGTTCGCTTAGGGCATACAGAAAAGTAGAGTTGGATCCATTCAGCATGGGAGAAAGTATACCCCTTAGCCTAGCCGCAAAAAAGCGAAATGCTGAAAAAAAAGATCTATTTTTTGCAAAATGAAGGAAATTAAGCGATTTTAGCGACCCAAGAATGCCTGAAAGTCTATTTTATTCTTGTGCCAAAAGAAGATAATTTTAATTAAAGAGCGGCTTTAATCTGCTTTCTGAGCTCATTTTCGTCTATCTTGCCTAATTTTGTGTTCGTTACCTTGCCTTTGGCGTTGATGACAACGGTATAGGGAAGAGCGCCTTGGGTATTGCCTAAGGCCTTACCAATTTTACTGCCTTGTAAGCCCCCCATAACGATGGGGTAGGAAACTAGGGTCGTTTCAAGAAATTGACGTATGTTCGATGGTGTATCGATACCGATGCCGACAAATAAGACGTTTTTAGCCGCAAACTCATCCTGAAGATCACTCAATGCAGGCATTTCTTCAACACACGGTGGGCACCAGGATGCCCAAAAGTTCACTACAAGTACCCGGTTTTGCCATTCTGCGGTGTTGACCAACGTGTTGTCTGGTTTGGTCCATGGATTGGCAAGTAATGCAGCAACCGACTCTTCGCTTGCAGTGCCATCGCGGTAAATCCAGCTTGCGGTGATGAGGCCCGCAGCAAGTCCAACCAGACTCATTCCAGTGATGATTCCCATTTGTCTTCGGTTCATGCGCACTCCTTCGCTAAAATTCAATCATGCATATACACATCTTGGGCATTTGCGGCACCTTCATGGGCGGCATCGCTGCCATCGCACGGCAAGCCGGCCACCGCGTAACGGGATGCGATGCCAATGTGTATCCGCCGATGAGTACCCAGCTCGAGGCCCAAGGTATAGAACTTATCGAAGGATACTCCAGCGACCAATTATCGCAACTGGGTAGCAAGCCCGATTTATTTGTCATCGGCAATGTGGTCTCCCGTGGCAATCCCCTAATGGAAGCGATTCTGAACCAAGGCTTGCCTTATGTCTCTGGCCCGCAGTGGCTGGGTGAGCAAGTACTCTACGGCAGACATGTTTTAGCTGTGGCAGGAACTCACGGCAAAACCACTACCTCAGCCATGCTGGCCTGGATTTTGGAATTCAATGGCAAAGAGCCAGGCTATTTAATCGGCGGTGTGCCACTGAATTTCACGGTGTCAGCGCGGCTGGGCAAAAGCCCCTACTTTGTGATTGAGGCTGACGAGTACGACACCGCCTTTTTTGATAAACGCAGTAAGTTTGTGCATTACCGGCCCCGTACCGCCTTGCTGAACAATCTGGAGTTTGATCATGCCGATATTTTTGCTGATCTTGCTGCGATCGAAACCCAGTTTCATCACTTAGTACGAACGGTGCCGAGCGAAGGATGTTTGGTGGTGAATGGCGCAGAAGCCTCATTGGAGCGGGTGCTCGAGCGCGGTACTTGGTCACCGGTGGCACGCTTTGGTATGGATGTAAATAACACCTGGTCAATGCAGTCCCATCCCAATGATGATTTCACAGTACTGCATGAAGGCAAGGAAGTGGCTACGGTTTGCTGGGCCCCAAATTCGGGCGTGATGGGTCGCCACAATCAACTCAATGCCCTAGCTGCGATTGCAGCAGCAGAGCACATTGGCATTAGTCCACGCGATGCGGCCAGCGCCTTAGCCCAATTTAAAAATGTAAAACGCCGCTTAGAAACCGTTGGCCAGCATAATGGCATCACAATTTACGATGACTTTGCCCACCACCCTACGGCAATTACCACCACCCTCGATGGCTTGCGCCGCCGCGTGGGCAGTGCTCGGATATTGGCAGTTCTAGAGCCCCGATCCAACACCATGAAATTGGGTGTGATGAAGGCCCAGTTACCGACGAGTCTAGAGGCGGCCGATCGCATTTATGCCTATGGCGCCGCCAGTGGTAAAGAGTCTTTAGGTTGGAATTTAGGCGAAGTACTGAGCCCCTTAAATCAGAATCAGCCGGGCCGCGCATCCGCATTTGATGATTTAGCGAGCTTGGTGAGCGCTGTCGCAAAGGAAGCCAGGCCAGGTGACCATATATTGGTTATGAGCAATGGTGGCTTCGGCGGTGTGCATCAAAAATTACTGCAAGCCATGACTGCAGCAGCAAACTAAAACAACATAGAAAGCATTTTTATGCCAGCACGATTACAAGACAAAATTGCCATCATTACTGGCGCCGCTAAGGGCATTGGTTTGGCGACCGCCATGCGCTTTGCCGAGGAAGGCGCGAAAGTCATGCTTGCCGACATCAATTTAGCTGCGCTTGAAAAGTGTGCCGCGCAGATTCCAAATGCAGAGGCCTATGCCATGAATGTGACTGATCGGGACAGCATTCAGGCGGCAGTGGATGCCATCATGAAAAAGCATGGACGAATTGATATCTTAATTAATAACGCGGGCATTACGCAGGATGCGCGCCTCGTAAAGATGACCGAAATGCAATTTGATGCGGTGATTGATGTCAATCTCAAGGGCGTGTTTAATTGCACCCAATTGGTAGTGCCGCACATGCTGGAAGCCAAACGTGGCGCCATTGTGAATGCGTCCAGCGTGGTCGGTTTGTATGGCAATTTTGGTCAGACCAATTACTCGGCAACCAAGTTTGGTGTGATTGGTTTTACTAAAACTTGGGCACGCGAGCTCGGCCCAAAAGGGATTCGAGTGAATGCTGTTTGCCCCGGTTTTGTGGGGACTGAAATGGTGATGGCAATGCCGACCGCTATTTTGGAAGACATTGCGAAACGCACGTGGATGGGACGCCTTGGTACTCCTAATGAAATCGCCAATGTGTATGTATTTTTAGCCAGCGATGAAGCTAGCTACATCAATGGCAGTACCCTCGAAGTTAGCGGCGGGATTTCCCTTTAATATGCACCTTCTTTATGAGGAAGGCGGCGACATTAAAGCCGCTACTGTGCAATCGACCACTGGCGAGGGCGATGCCCAGTCATGGCAGGCAACTGGCCTATCTGGCAAAAAGCTCAAGCTAAAAGCCAAAGAAGTTTGGCTGCGCTTTGAAAAGCCCGATGCACAAAGCATGATGGACGAAGCCAATGCCTTGGCTACTGAGATTGATTTGCAATTGCTATGGGATTGCGCCCCCGAAGGGGAGTTCGCATTTACCGACATCGCTTCAGAGTATTTTGGTGGCCAGGTTAGCGCAGCACAACAGGCGGCATTAGCGATTGCCTTGCAATCGGCACCCGTGTATTTTCGGCGCAAGCAGCGCGGCCGATTTATGCGTGCCCCCAAAGAACAGCTCGATGCTGGCATTGCGGCCCTCGAGCGCAAACAGCGTGAACTCGAGCAGCAGGGTCAATGGCAAGCAGAATTAGTGGCAGGACGCTTTCCGGAAGGCTTGGTATCGCAAGCCAAACAACTCCTCTTTAATCCCGATAAAAATACCTTAGCCTATAAAGCATTTTTGGCAGCCTGCAATGAGACCGGTGAGTCACCCCCGCAACTCATGATGCGTTGTGGTGCTTTGGAGTCGCCACTAGCCTATCACCAAGGGATGTTTTTGAAGGCAAACTTTCCGAACGGTTCTGGACACCATGCCGATGCGGCGATTGCCGATACGGTTTATGACGCAGCGATTGCAACATTGCCTACCGCTGCAGTTCAGGCCTTTTCGATTGATGATGCCGCTACTACTGAAATTGATGACGCGCTATCCGTCACCGCCTTGCCTGATGGAGCTCACCGCATTGGTGTCCACATCTCTGCGCCGGGCCTCGTGATCAGCAAGGATGATTCACTGGATCAGGTAGCGCGGGCTCGTATGTCAACGGTCTATATGCCGGGTGAAAAAATTACGATGCTGCCAGATGCGGTGATCGCGCGCTTTTCTTTGGATACGGGTAGCGCAAGACCGGCGGTATCGATTTATGTTGATATCGACGCAGAAGGTGCTTTGATTGATCAGTCGGCGCAAACGCGAATTGAATTGGTGCCGATTGCTGCCAATTTACGCTTAGAGCATTTAGAAGAAGCCGTTAATCAATTTACTGATCCTGAATATGCACCCAGAACTGACAATGCCTTTGCGTTTCAACATGAATTACTGATCTTGTGGCACGCAGCACAAAAATTGCATGCGAAGCG
Source organism: Burkholderiaceae bacterium (assembly GCA_027486025.1). Lineage (GTDB taxonomy): Bacteria > Pseudomonadota > Gammaproteobacteria > Burkholderiales > Burkholderiaceae > Polynucleobacter. Next base: position 4,425 of record JAIXPY010000139.1, on the reverse strand, counting down.
TCAGGAGCAGCGCGCAAAAAATGGCTTGCGTGTCGAGCAATTGGGCGTCGTTGATCCCAATGCCCTGCAACGTGATTTTCAGTTTCAGATTAGCCAAGTCAACGGGGTAGAGCAAATTGACATTCACCCGCGAACACGGGGATCGGTATTGGATACCATCGTGGCGGAGTGGATGATTTATTGCAATAGCACCTGGGGACAGTTGCTTGCAGATCATGGTTTGCCGGCTTTGTTTCGAACCCAGAAGGGTTGGGGTCCACAACGCACGCGCATGCAAACCACACCAGCACCGCACGAAGGTTTGGGTTTGGAGTATTACGCTTGGTGCACCTCCCCGTTGCGGCGCTATTCGGATTTGGTCAACCAGTGGCAATTGATTGCCTTGGCCAGGCATGGCGTCACGGCAAAAATGGTGGCGCCGTTTCAGCCGCGCGATGCAAGTCTAATGGGGATTGCCGCTGATTTTGAAACCTGCTATCAGTCCTATGCGGAGTACCAAGATCGCATGGAGAAGTACTGGTGTTTGCGGTGGTTAGCGCAGGAGCCGCTGCCGCGCACTGTCTTTGCCCGACACCTCAAAGAGGGAATGAGTCGTCTAGAAGATATTCCGCTGCATTTGCCGATACCGGAGCTTACCTCGCATCCTCGCATGACCCGCGCCGAGATTGCTATTTTAGAAACCGATCTACTGCAACTCAGCGCTAGCGTACGCGTCAACCAGATTGAAAAATCCGAATCCGCCCCGCCTGAATTGGATGCACCAGAAGCCGAGCCACCGTCGGCAGATCCAGCCCCGGTAGGCGATACGCCGATTTCGTGAGCGTAGCTACGTGCAACTGCGCTTAAAGGATCGTTTGCATTGGTGGTGGCGTCACCATCCATTTTGGTTTGCCTTGATGCTATCGCTGGTATTGCATGCCATTTTCTTATCCGTCCGTTGGAGCTATGGTGAGATCCAAGAGCGCAGACTCAACACGCCACTGAGTGTGGTGTTAGTTAATTCCAGTAGTCCAACGCCGCCCCAAAAAGCAGTCAAACTGGCGCAGGCCGATTTGCAAGGTGGTGGCGTTACCTTAGATCAAGATGCCAGTGCGATTCACCGGGCGCGTTTGAGTGCCGAAGCACAGCTTGAGGTATTGGAAAAGAATCAAAAGCAGATGCTCTCGCGCATGCAGGCTGAAAAAGATGCCGCTGCAGGTCGGCGAAGCGGTGAAGAGCAGCGGGTTGTGTCGCAGCTCAATGCCTTAGAGGCAGAGCTCGCTAAACGCATTCAGGCCAATGGTAAAGAGCCGCGCAGAGCAGTATTGACGGCGAGCAGTACAAAAGCAGTGGTCTTTACTAGCTATTACGATGCGATGCGGCAAAAAATTGAGGCATACGGCAGTACGTTTTTTCCGCGAGTCAATGGCAGGCCGCTGTATGGCAGCGTGGTGCTAGTCGTGAGTGTGGACGCCCAAGGAAAAATTGCCAATAGTAGTAGTGGCAAGGAGGGCGTTGAGGTACGCCGCTCATCGGGTATCGCCGACTTAGATCGCCAAGCGGTCGCCATTGTGCGGGCCGCTGCGCCCTATGGGCCTTTCCCGCCCGAGATGCGCAAGCAAATCGATGTGCTCGATTGGGTATCCACCTTTGAGTTCACACGGGATGGGACGATAAACCGTTCGGAGGGAAATCGTTTGGAATTACGTCCATAGGTGGGCACGCATACCGCTTTATTCGATACACTCACACCATGCCGTCTAATTTCATTTCATTGAGCCGCAGATGATTAAGCCATCTGAACTGCAAACCAATCCTGCTGATTTTTCAGGAGTGGATGTCTATGCGGTTGCGGGCAACCCCATTGCCCACAGCAAGTCACCCACCATCCATCGGCGTTTTGCGCAGCAAACGGGACAAGCCATGCATTACGGCATGCTGATGCCGGAGCTGGGTGAATTTACTAAGGCAGCAAACACTTTTTTTGCTGCGGGCGGCAAAGGCATGAACGTCACGGTACCGTTTAAATTAGATGCACAAGCCTTGGCCGATGTATTGACGCCGCGCGCCGCGCTTGCAGGCGCAGTGAATACCCTCTGGCAACACGAGGGGCTGCTCTATGGCGACAATACCGATGGCGCTGGTCTAGTGCGTGACTTGCAGGCGCAAGGCATTACGCTAGCCAATGCATCGATTTGCATCTTGGGCGCCGGCGGCGCAGCGCGCGGGGTGCTAGGCCCAGTACTCGAGCAAAAGCCCCAATCCATCATCATTGCCAATCGATCGATCGATAAAGCGCAGGATTTACAACAAGCCTTTCAGGCTTTGGCAGATGCCCATGACGTCCTGCTCACGGTATGCCCAGTCGATGCATTGGGGAGCCAACCAAAGCATGCCGCAATTGACCTCATCATTAATGCGACTGCTGCTGGCCTCAGTAATGACTCTCCGCTCAGCGATGCGATCGCGCAACAAATTCTGAGACCTACCGTATTTGCCTATGATATGGTCTATGGAAAAATCACTCACTTTATGCAGCAGGCGATCAATCAGGGTTGCCGCGTAAGCGATGGATTGGGTATGCTGGTAGAGCAAGCGGCCGATGCGTTTTTAATATGGCGCGGTGCAGAGCTTGCTCAGCAATTAAATGCGCGGGCGGTTTTAGATGAGCTGCGCCAAGCGCTTGCCACTAAAGCGTAGTAATTTAAGCGACGCTATTCGTAATGCATTTTTTAGAGCCTATTGATGCGCTGGATCGCCTATCCGATTAAATGCCTGTTGTTTGGCATCCTTGCCATGCAGATTTATTTTGCCTTGCAAATCGTAGCGTGGGCTTTTGTTGACCCCAGTACTACAGCGTTTCAGCGCGCGGAGCGCTGGCGTTTGTGTACCTGGCATTGGTCATGTCCCATCGAGTCGCGTTGGGTTCCATATGACGCTATTTCATCCAGTCTCAAGCGAGCTGTTCTAGTCAGCGAGGATGACATCTTTTTTCAGCACCCGGGTGTGCGCGTGAGCGACATGCAAAAAGCATGGGAGAAAAATCAAAAGCAGGTCAAGAATAAAAAAGCCCCGGTCCTGCGGGGCGGCTCGACTATTACCCAGCAACTCGGTAAGAATCTTTTTTTATCGTCCGAGCAGCATTACGTACGTAAGGCTCAAGAGCTGGTGATTACTGGTCTGTTGGAGTTAACCCTCAGCAAAGAGCGCCTATTGGAGATTTATCTAAACTCAGTGGAGTGGGGTGAGGGTATCTTTGGCGTGGGTGCTGCAGCAAAACATTATTTTGTAACTACACCCCAGCAACTAGACCGTGAACAAGCAGCGAGTTTGGCTTCAGCGCTGCCCGCGCCTAAGTGTTTTGATAAGGCGCAGTATTGCCGTAGAGGCCGAATTGATTATGGCGCCCGCCAAGAATTTATCCTCGCCAATATGGATCGTATTGTTTTACCAAAGGTAGTAAAGCAAACAAAGCAAATAAAGTGAGCGGCTTTATTAAGCGCTTGCAGCGCGCAGAGCATCGCGCGTTTCGATGGCAACAGCGCGCGCTGCTTCTGCAAAATTAGTTCCACTGCTCGCATACAAAATCGCCCGCGATGAATTAATCATCATGCCGGTACCCGGCTTTCCTGAAACATGGCCCGCCTTGACCGTGGCCTTGAGGTCGCCGCCTTGCGCCCCAATCCCCGGAATGAGCAATGGCATCTCACCCACGATGGCACGCACCTTGGCGATTTCATCGGGGAAGGTAGCGCCCACCACGAGGCTAATTTGACCGCTGCTATTCCACTCTTTTGCTGCGAGCGTAGCGACGTGCAAATACAGTGGCTTACCGTCGCTTGCGCTGTTTAAAAACTGCAAATCCGATCCGCCTGGATTGGAGGTGCGGCACAGAATAATTACGCCTTTGCCTTGGTGTTTGAGGTAGGGCTCGATCGAATCACGTCCCATATAGGGGTTGACGGTAACCGCATCAGCGCCATAGCGCTCAAACGCTTCGAGGGCGTAATGCTCTGCTGTGCTGCCAATATCGCCGCGCTTGGCATCCAAAATCACCGGAATGTGCGGATAGCGGTCTTTGAGGTGCTGGATCAGTTTTTCGAGCTGATTCTCGGCCCCTTGGGAAGCAAAGTAGGCAAATTGGGGTTTAAAGGTGCACACCACATCGGCGGTAGCATCGGCAATCTCGCGGCAAAACTCAAAAATACCCTGGGGTTTGCCGTGCAGGGAGGCGGGCATGCGTTTAGGGTCAGGGTCAAAGCCAACGCACAGCATGCTGCCTTGCGAAGCCCATGCAGACTGGAGTTGCTGGGTAAAGGTGTTTTGACTTGAGTTCATTGGTTTCGTGTTTATTTTCGCAAAGCTGTCATTATCTATAGGATAAACTAGCGCATTCCCTAGGAGTTCACCATGATTAACTTGTTCGTCCTGCAAAATGGCCGCCTC
>JAIXPY010000066.1 GCA_027486025.1 Burkholderiaceae bacterium | reverse complement strand
TTGTTTTACCCGTAGTAGTTGTTCAACACACAATAATTATTAGAGGATGACATGGAATTTCTTGCAATGTTAGATTGGTCTGTCGTATTGCAGATCATTTTGATTGATATTTTGCTGGGTGGTGACAATGCGGTGATCATTGCATTGGCCTGCCGTAACTTACACCCCAACCAGCGCCGCGCCGGTATTTTATGGGGCACAGCCGGTGCGATTGGTTTACGCATTGTCTTAACGATATTTGCAGTGACGCTCTTGCAAATTCCATATCTGAAGGTAGTCGGCGCATTACTGCTGCTGTGGATTGGATACAAGCTGTTGGCGGATGCCGGTGGTCACGACGAAAATGAATTAGAGGCACCGGATAAGTTATTCGCAGCGGTAAAAACCATCATCGTTGCTGACTTAGTGATGAGCCTTGATAACGTCTTGGCGATTGCAGGTGCCGCAGGACAAGTAGACGACCAAGCACATCAATTTGGCTACATCGTCTTTGGCTTAATCGTTTCGGTACCCATCATTATTGCTGGTAGCCGCCTCGTGTTGTTCCTGATCGATCGTTTCCCCATCATTGTGACGGCAGGCGCTGGATTGCTCGGCTGGATTGCGGGCGGTATGTTGTTGACCGATCCAGGCATGATCAAGCACTTCGGCGAGGGCATTCAAGACTACGGCTTAATTGCTGGAATTATTGGTGCGCTGGGCGTCATGATTGTGGGCGAGCTTGCTAAGCGCAGAGCTAAGAAAGCGCATTAAGAAGCAGTAAAGTCGTACACTAAAATCAGAGCAATCTGATGCGGTCAGTCCCCTAGTCAGTGGGCTCTTTGTTAGATCATCGAGCTCCATTCACTAGGGGATTTTTATTGATATGACACTACACAACGAGAACGCTATTCGCAGCACAGAAGAAAACGGTTTCACCCTGATCGAGGTGATGGTGGTGGTTGCCATCATCGGCATTTTGGTTGCCGTTGCGGTTCCGCAGTACCAAGATTACATTGCGCGTAGTCGGGTGATTGAGGGCATGAACTTATCTTCCAGCGCTAAGCTGGCTGTAACAGAAGCATTTGCTAGCCGGGGCGTAGCGCCCATGAATGAGGCAACCCAAGGGGCCTTTAGTTTTGCGCCAACCCGCAGCGTCAAAGACATTGAGATTTTGCAGTCCGGCGCAATTGCGATTGATTTTCAGGGAACGGTTGCGCGAGAAGGAAGTAATAGCCTAGTACTGATTCCAACCAATTATCCGGATGCTGTCATGCCTGCGCCACTCGATCTATCGAAACCAGAGGGCGCAACGTGGTCAGGGGGCTGGTCTTGTCGCTCGGCGATGAGCAATCTACCTCAGCCCTTATTGCCATCGGAATGCCGTACGTCGAAGTAATTTAGTTTGGACTGGCGGCTTATTCCCAAAAAGGATGGGTCGCCATTTGCCAATACTCACAATCCTCAATTACTTGCGGCGCTTCTTCCACGAATAATCGATTCCGTCGGGGCATTTTCCGTTCGCAACCCCAGTGGCGCCAAATACACCCACTACTTCTTTGCCATCAAATTGAATGGTGACAAACTCACCCAATTCTTTAGCAAAGGCCATGGCTTCATCTAATGACTGGAATTCGTGCATATCGAGATTGTGCTTAAGGACGACCAATGGGGGGCTTTTACTAAAGTTAGTGGCGTAATGATAAGCCTATTTCGCTACTGCCCAAGTGCCACTCGTGCCGCTACTCTTCTCGAGTAACTTTACGTCCCTCATCACCATGCCGCGGTCTACTGCTTTGCACATATCGTAGATTGTGAGAAGAGCGACTTGGACTGCGGTGAGGGCTTCCATTTCAACGGTTGTAACTTCAATCTTGACCAAATCTTTGGGTTTACTTGGACAACATTTGGACAGAATATATCCTAAAACTAATTGTTATGTCGTAAATTTAATTAATGTTTAATGGGGCATGGGGGGCTATCGGTCGAAATATTAAGCTAATTACTGTAGGCGCTTAGCCACACAAAAAGCTAAAATTGAGTTTATGAATGATGTCGAATATGTAGGAAGAGCAAGTAGTCAAAAAATGACCTCTATTGAGCAAGAGAATAAAGCTGCTCAAACCCAATACCGCCAAGATATGATGGCTAACGCATTAAGGCGTACAGCCCCTAAGAAGCCGCAAACGCTAGAGCTAACCCGTGAACGATTCCCCGAAGAAAGTTAAACCATCGCTTGAGTCCTTACTAAAAGACTCTCAGGTTCAGACAGGCAAGGATTTGCTAAGTAAAGCCAAGGCTAAAGAGCTAGCGCTTGAGCAGTTCAATAAATCAGTTGAATTTGAAGAGCGAAATAGAAAAAGCAAAGGTAATTAGGGTTTTTTCTTACTTAGCTGCAGTAGCTCACTCGGAGCTACCTCAAGGGCATTACTGATTCTCAGTAGCGCATCAATACTGGGATTGGCAAGGCATCGCTCTATTTGACTCATGTAGCTTCGGTCAATCTCTGCCTTTAATGCCAGCTTCTCTTGAGAAATACCCTGTTCTTTGCGAATACGCTGAATATTGCTACTTAAGGCTTGTTTTAGCGCAGGCAGTGTTGCTTTCATGCCGACACTTTGTAGCCATTCGGGTCAAAAGACCACGGGCTATAGTCTAACGGGATATATACCTACAAAAGTGATATGCTTTTAAGTAATGTAATTAAATAAAGAACCAAATGAAATATCTAATAGCTACAAGCCTTTCAATAGCTGTTTTATCTGGATGTGCGGGAGGTCCTGTTGGCTGGGGCGGTACGCACGAGGTGCTTCAAGCTAATGATAAATTTGTTACTTACCGTTACGACCCACTAGTTGGCGGACGCTCATCAGCTGCTAATGCTGCATCGGCACACTGCAGCGGATATGGAAAGACCGCTATACCAACCATGAGGGGAAATGAGGGAATAATCCAAATCCAAACTTATGAATGTAGGTCACCACAAGGCAGCACAACAATTGCCGAGGTAAAAAGTCAGGAATTGTCAAACAAAATGAAGTCTGGCTTTGAGGGAACAAGACAGTGTACTAATGACCTAGTGAATAGCTCAACAGGTCAGCAAGTAACTAAATTTATTTTAGTCATGACAGAAGACCAGTCTAATAAGTTTGATTTGTTTGGCTCTAAAGCAAAAGTAAATGAACAGCAGAGAAAGCTATTAAGAGAATTCCTTGGAGAACAAGCTAAATGTAGAAAGCAATTAGTAGATGCTGCAGCTGGCACTGCCTATGCAGTTCCCGTTGCCAAACGATACGCAGAATCTGATGCTTTATATGCAAAGTTATTAACAGGTCAAATTTCTATCGGCGAGGCAAACCTATCAAGGGAGCAGTTAAGAATCCAAAGTAGCCAAGAAATGGCTGCAGTTGCAAAGTCGCTTGATGACTCATTCAGGCAGTCTCATAACTCAGAAATTGCCCAAGATGACGAGTCTCGAAGAAGGCTAGCCGAGGCGTATCGTGCAAATCAACAAGCTCAACAGCAGCAGCAAATTATCAATCAAAATCAACAAATTATTAATAACCAAGTAATACAAAACATGAAGCCGCCTGCACCTAAAACTCCAGTCCAGACAAACTGCACAAACTTTGGTGCCGGAATGATTAGCTGCACATCCTATTAAGATGAAGTTTAATCTCTTGGCTATTGGTTTAATAGCATCAATTCATTCTGTTTCTTGGTCGCAAGGACTGGACAAATCTCAGTTGAATGATTTAATTTGGGAGAAGGTACAGAAAAATTCCTTATTAACCTTTAAGGAACTGACATCAGAGGGGAACTTTTCTGGATGTGAGTTAACTTACTCGTATCCTTATAGGGACTATAGGGTTAGAAATGGTGAGCCTGTTATTGTGAATGGCTCTATTACAAGTGCCGCAATAGCAAAAGGAAAGGCTTTCAGCTTATTTCTTAAGCTACAACCACAGACTATAGATGTGAATTCTAAGCCAGCAAAAATGGTAACTGTTCAGCCAAATCATGCAACTTTTAAGGTAAATGGTTTAAATTTTGATAAATATAGGCTCACTAAGTTTAAGTGTGAGCAGGGCGGTTTTTGTGGGGCTTACGGAAGCTCAAACCAAGTCAAGTTTATGGAAGACGTATTTGCATCAATACCTTTTAATCCTGAAATCTACTTCAACCTATCCGCAAATGCTGTAGATGAAAAATTTAGTTTAAAAAGTTTAAAGGGTCATGAAAAGAATTCAGAATTGCTGTTAGGTGACTTTTCACAATGCATACTTAAAATTATTGAATTACAAATTAAGGGTATGTAATCTAAAAAATCTTTCCAATGGGTTTATTTGGTTTGCAAGTCGACCTTAATTGCAGGCTTAAATTTAACTCCCAAAACTTCCATCCAAGCACTCTCCAGCGCCTTTTTTGCCTTAGTTTTATGTATACGTTGTACGTAGATGGCATCGTGAATGGGTAATGATGGAATATCTTGCTCAATTAAGTCGAGCATAGCTCTGAGCAGAATGTCCCCCTCCAATCCTTGCAGGTATACGCCCATACCCGTATAAAGGTACTTGAATAAATCAGGCTGCTCTAACTCGATAACATCCTCTATTGCTTTTCTTTGCTTTGGAGTGAGAACAAAGTCTGTCTTAAACCAATCTTTTTCATCGACTTTTGGCTTTAGAGCAATGCTGCGATTTCCTGCCCCAATGGCTCTGGTTACAAGGAATTTGACCTGTTCTCGAGTAGTGTTTGTTTTGGCTGCCACATCGTCATAAAAGTCATCGGGTAGCCTCTTATTGCTGAGTGCCAATATCATCCTTGGGTGATTGGCTGATAGGTCGACCTCAGCTACTGGTAACCCATTCAGCAATGTGTTGATTCTTATCCTTGCCCTACGGTCTGGAAGACCCTGTAAACGCACATAGAGTCTGCCCCCTTGCATAGGGTCATCGTGACTGTAAATACGCCTTACAGGTGATTTAAGAGCGTATGTAACATCCTTTAAGTACTCATTAATACGCTTTAATCCTGCCCTGTCTGGATGGTCTGGGGTTAGGTCTGGGCTATACGAACGCCTACGCATAATGTAGTTATTTGTAGGGCTGTGAACCAAGGATTTATGATTCTTAGCCTTTACCTTCTTCTGCGACTTATTCTTGCTTTTGTCTTTCGGTTTAAAGATGATTAATGACTTCTCGTCTCCAAGATACTCTTCTTGCACCTCATAAATTAGGGGAAGTAAAAGTAGTTCTAACTTCTTGGTGGGTTTATAGCTATTTACCTCTTTCTTTGCCTTACTACCTTGCTTAAAGGTAATGAATCCTTTGGCTATAAGTACATCAGTTACCGTATGTACAGCCCTGAATGTTAAAAATAGGGCATTCAGGTATTCACCTTTGTTGTAGGACTTCTCCGACCCTGATAGCGATAACCTTCTTTTACTGAAGACACAAACCACTAGATTTGCCAGAATCAGATTAAAGGCATTATTTACAGTCTTTTGGGCATCTTTACGACTTTGGTTTAGTTCTTCTTTCAGCTCTTCCCTTAGGGCTTTGATGGCTTTATTGGCGAACCCTATATTCTTCTTTGCTATTGGTGAGGGTAAGATGCCTTTGCCATAGGGTAAGGCTAATAGGCGCTTAATTTCCGATAATGGGATACCTGTTTTAAGGCTAATTTCTTGTAGTTCAGTCATTTATTACCATTTATTAATGAGGATAAATACCGTTAAATAAAGTACTAGAGAGGGTGCTTATTACCTCCCCACACTTATAAATTTACTGATTCCGAAGCTACCTACGTCTCTTCTTCCACAAATAGTCTTCCCCATCTGAAAATTTACCGTCTGTAATGCTATCCACTCCAAACTTGCCTACGACCTCATTTCCATTAAATTGAATCGTGACAAATTCACCCAAGTTCTTTGCCCATTCCATGGCTTGGTCTAGTGTCTCAAATTCATGAGTTTCTGCATTGTGTTTTACGGTAACCAATTTGGGCTTTTTTATTGAGTGTTAATATTTAATCATTCGATTCTGACAATCTTATGCCAGTTTTCTAGCAATATCTTCCGCTCTTGGGTGGTAGTAGCGTTTCAGCATAGCAAGACTGCGATGTCCCGATACCGCAGATAATTCAATGAGATTGGGCAGTTTTTCTGCAAGCCTAGTGACTGCTGTATGTCGCAAGTCATGGATTCTGAGGTCTTTGAGATTTACCCTTTCTCTAGCACGTTTAAAGTTATTCTCAAGCGCTGCAAAGTTAATGGGTAGCACCCTTCCATCAATGCTTATCGGAAGCGCTTGTAGCGTCTGTATTGCTCGCATAGATAGCGGTACGGTACGTGAATTACCATTTTTGGTTAATTGCAGGTAAGCAGTTCGTTTCGAGTAATCAATATTGTCCCAGCGAAGGCTTAATAGCTCCCCTCGGCGCATAGCAGTCTCTAGTGCCAGAATGATGAATGGTCTTGTGTAAATATTGCGGTTCGCTTTTGGTTCGCATGCTTTTAGTAATTCCACCTCTTCTTCATGGCTCAGAATACGATTTCTTCCTTGCGGTGATGGCGGTTTTCTAACCAGCAGCACGGGATTGGCGATATTGATTCCCCATTCTCGTCTAGCGTGATTGATGATGGAGGAGAAGTACGCCAGCTCTCGGATAACAGTTCCTGCGCTGACTTCTTGAAGTCGTTCATCTCGGTATTTAGCTATTCGGCTGCTATTGAAGAGCAGGATATTGACCTTGGTAACCGGCTTTTTAAGAATGGCTTTAAGGCGGATGGTGTCTTCCTTAGCGCTCCGCATTAGCGGCGTCACTTCCCTGAGGTAACGCTCTATGAGTTCTCCAAAAGTAGTCTTTTGAGCTTGATGGGTATTTTGATAAGTACCTTTGTCCCACTCGACTTCGATGCTCCTAGACCACTTTTCAGCGTCCTCCTTGGTCTGGAACGTTTTAGTAAGAGAGGGCTGTCCCTTGCGAGAGACACGGGCTTGCCACTTGTTACTTCTAAATCGAATTGAAGCCATTTCTTATCCTTCATTTGGACAAGATTTGGACAAGACTGAAAATTACATACGCTGAAGCAGAGTTAGGTTAGCGCCTACTTCGCTGCTACCCAAGTACCACTCTTGCCACCACTCTTCTCCAAGAGCTTCACATCACCCATCACCATGCCACGGTCGACCCCTTTGCACATGTCGTAAATAGTGAGGAGGGCGACTTGGACTGCGGTGAGGGCTTCCATTTCAACGCCGGTAGGGCCAGTAGTTTCGGCCTGTACTTGGCAGCGAATACTGTGGCTAGCGCGGTTGAGTTCAAATTGCAGGCTAACGTGGCTCAGTGCCAATGGATGGCACAAGGGGATGAGATCGGAGGTCTTCTTCGATGCCTGAATACCGGCAATCCGGGCGATGCCTAAAACATCCCCTTTTTTGTGGTTACCTGCCTCCACCAAGTCAAAGGTGGCTGGCAACATCGAAATGCTGCCTGAAGCAATGGCTATGCGGTGGGTATTGGGCTTATCGCCAACATTGACCATGTGGGCTTGGCCTGAGGAATCGAAATGAGTCAGTGGGTTCATGAAATAGGTTTTACCATAGAGGGATGGGGATCGTAAAACCAGCTTATTTTAAGTGGATGCAAAAACCAGTGCTACTCGGCATTGGGCGGAAATGCTTGGCCCTGCAATTGATTTTCGCCATGGGCTTTGCGGGTGCCCAAACACCCTTACCCAAGGTGCCAGCATCGGAAGTGACCGTAGAGGGCAATGCTGCGGCACTGCAAAATCTGGGGCGAGCGGTTCAGTCGCAAGAGGCCCAATCCCCTTTTCTGCCGAATAAAAATACACTTCGCACGCAGCCTAATTTAGTTCTTCCTGATATGGGCGATCCAGGTGGTGATGCGTTAAGTCCGGTAGATGAGCGCCGCATTGGTGAGCGCATCATGCGGGAAATCCGCGCTGACCCGGATTACTCCAATGATTTGCCAATCTATGATTTTCTGAATCAAATGGATCGCCGCTTATTGCAGGCAGCAAAACGCTTGCAGTTAGGCGGAGCTAATGCATTAGGCAGTGCTCAATATAACTTTGAAGTTTTTGCAGTCAAAGAGCCGAGCATTAATGCGTTTGCTTTGCCTGGCGGCTTTATTGGATTTCATACGGGGCTATTAGTTGCCGCTGAAACCGAGTCCGAGGTTGCCTCCGTCATGGGCCATGAGATCGGTCACGTATTGCAGCGGCATATTGCACGCTCGATGGACAAGCAGGCCATGAACACCATGATTGCTATCGCCGGTATGGTGCTTGGCGCTTTGGCTGCCTCTAGTAATCCATCTGCAGCAGTAGGCCTCATGCGTGGCGGTCAGGCTCTATCGGTTCAGAATCAATTGGCCTACTCACGCGATGCAGAGCGGGAGGCTGATCGCATTGGCTTTTTGATTCTGGAGGGCAGCGGTTACGACGTCAACGGTATGCCTGCTTTTTTTCAGCGCTTACAAAAAGCTAGCAGCATTATGGACAGTGGCGTACCGGCTTACGTTCGAACCCATCCTTTGACTATTGATCGTATTGCAGACATGCAAGACCGCGTCCGCATGGTTAATGCCAAGACTGTACCCAGTTCATTGGAGTTTTATCTAATCAAGGCGCGCGCTCGCCTTGATCAACAGAAGGGCTCGAGCGGCTTGTTTGATGCCCGCAATATCTTTGAGAGTTTTAGTAAGCAAGCTTCTCCCACTAAGCAGATGGAAGGATTCTATGGACTTGCTTTGGTTGCGCAGCGCCAAGGCAAAGTGGATATCGCAGAGGGCTATTTGCAAAAAACCCGGCAGCTGATGCAGGCAGCAGCAGCCCCAGGCTCACCTTTAATGCGCCAGAGTGTATCGCTGGATACCACTGCATCGGAATTGGCTTTAGCTAAAGGTAAATCCCAAGAGGCGCTGCAGATTGCACACGCGACATTGCGCGCCTACCCGGAATCATTTGCCGCAGCAGTGGCCATGATTCAAGCAGAGCTCAAGCTAGGCAAAACGGATGAGGCCATCACCTGGTTGAGAGGCCGGACTAAACAACAGCCGGGTGAAACCATCTGGTGGACATTGCTCGCGGATGCCTACAACCAGAGCAATAACGTGGCCTTACGGCATTACGCCATGGGGGAAAAATTTGCACTCACGGGTGCCTGGCCTTCTGCGATTGAGCAACTGCGGATTGCGAGGGCAGCAGGGGGCAATAATTATTACCAAGGCTCAACGATTGATGCGCGCCTTAGGGAGTTTCAGAAAATGTACCAAGAAGAGCAGCGCGAGGACGCCAAAAGTAGAGGCGGTTAAGTCCGCATCAAGTGCTTAGGGCTGTGGGCGGGCTTGAAACTGAAAGCGACTTTCTACTTCAGCAGTGGTAATGGGTTCCAGTTTTAAATCATGGCCATGCCATCGCCAGCTTCCCTCCAGTGCGCATGCGGTGTTGCTAAGCGAGGTCATTCCCGAAAACAGTTCGATGTCATGGTCATGCAACAACGCAATATTGAGGCACTCTATTTCAATAAACTGATTTGCGGTGGACCATATAGTTTGCGTGAGCCTTCCCTCAATCAAAATATGGCCCGCTTCATCCATGAAGGCGGCGGTGGGTGCAAGTAGGCTTTCGCATTGCGTCTGAAATTGCCAAGGATGTTCTGCATTGCCGGTAGGCATCATGCGTACTACCCAGGGTGTTGCATCTAAGCTAACGTAGACGCGCTGCGGCCCATTCTGAAAAAAATACCGCCCCTCGGTATCGCTGGCGTAATTGCGGGCAATGAAAGCATTGAGTGCTGCATGCTTAATGACATCCCCTGGCAAGTCATGTGCTTGAGCGTAGTCGTCGCGCATGCGCCAAGCGCCTCGCCGATCAAGCGCAAGCCAGCCAAAACAGTGCGGCACACTGGGCCATTTAATTAAAGACTGGGCAACGCCTTCATCCATTGTGTTTAATGCAGGCCGTGCTGGGTGATGGGCGCATTTGAGCTGACATCGGCGGAATGGCTGGCATGCAAGTGGGCAATACGCCACCCTTGACTGTCCTGCAACACAACCAAGGTTATATTGAGAAAGAAAGCCGACTCCACTTGATCTGCGCGTAAATGGACTGCTTCCGTCGTGTCGTAGATTGCCGTGCCTAAGCTGGAATGCGAGATGCAGGCAATCGGCTCTAGAAACAAGGCTTGATTAGCGAGCAAGCGTTCTAAGCCGCCACGAATCTCGGCATGACCACTCAGACGTTGGCCTTCAGGTAGGACACAGGTAATGGAGTCATCGTCTAACCACAGCGCTAAAGCGGCTGTGACGTCGCGCCGCTTGAGCGCTTCGCGCCAAGCATCGACTACTTCATCGGCATTATGAAAGAGTCTGGCAAGGTTTGGCATGACTAAATTCCTTTACGATTAAGAAGTAAAGCAGTGCGATCGGACTTACTGAAGTGCAGCGAAGACGCGTTCAGGGCTAATCTGATTGAGGCAGTTTAAATGGCCAAGCGGGCACTCGCGTTGATGGCAAGGGCTGCAGGGCAAATGCAAGGAGATGACAGTTGCTTTTGCAGAATTGGGTGGGGTATGGTTTGGATCGCTGGAGCCAAATACCGCTACCTGCGGAATATGCAGTGCTGCAGCAATGTGCATCAAACCGGAATCATTGCTTACCACCTTGCTGCACAGACCAATGATGGCGATGGCCTCATCCAGCGATGTGGCTCCGCACCAGTTGAACATGCGGTCTTGACAAGCTGCCCCAGAAATAATGGCATCGCCGATCGCCCGGTCCGATGGGCTACCCAACAAAACGACTGAAGCGTTGGGATTTGATTCCAAAATGGATTGTGCCAGCGCTGCAAAATGGGCAGCAGGCCAGCGTTTACTGGGACCGTATTCTGCGCCGGGGCAGAGCACAACGAGTGTATCCGTTTGAATGCCTGACGCCTGCAATCGAGTACGCGCTGACTCGAGTGCAGATGCCATTGGCGTTAAGCGCGGCACAGGAACAGTTGTATTGCGATTGCTGGATGATGCGCACAAACTGGCGTAATGCTCCACCATGGGGATGCGCTGCGTTTTGGGTGAATTGGCTTTGGTCTCGGTTAGCAAGAAACGGCGCAGTTCACCTTGATAACCAACGCGCACAGGAATATCGGCTAGCCAAGGAATAAGTGCGGACTTCAGGCTGTTTGGTAGAACATAGCAGCTAGCGTAGTTGCGCTTTTTAATCTGAGTAGCAAGTGCGCGCCGCATGCCCCACTGTAATTGGCCGTGCCGAAGATCGGCTTCAATTAGTTCACTTACTTCGCTGCAGGCTCGGTAAACCGGCGCCACCCAGGGTGTTGCTAAGACATCGATTACTGCATGGGGATAAGAGGTCTTGATTGCCGCTAACAGGGGTTGTGACATGACGGCATCGCCAATCCAGTTTGGAGCGATGACAAGAATGCGATGCATTTGCAGATCCCCGCCTCGGTTGATGGATGCGGGGATGGGGTGATTAATGACCGTGGGGTTCCGTGCCAGGTATCAAGTGGTACTCGGTGCCGCAGTACGGGCACTTTGCTTGGCCGGTGTGGGTAATGTCTAAAAAAACACGGGGGTGCAAATTCCAGCTGGGCGTATCGCTTGTTGGGCAGTGCAAGGGTAAGTCAGCGCCGTTCACCATGACGGGTGCTTGCGCTGCAGTGTGAGCTTGACTCATGATGGATCCTTTCGTGCGCTGTGTTACTTGACTGGCGTGAGCCAATCGCTGTAGCGATCATTCTTGCCGTAGACCGTATCAAAAAATACATCTTGAATTTGCTTGGTGATGGGACCCTTTTTGCCATCGCCAATCATGCGGTCATCGAGTTCGCGAATCGGCGTTACTTCGGCTGCAGTGCCGGTAAAGAAGGCTTCATCTGCGGTATAGACTTCGTCGCGGGTTAGGCGTTTTTCCCGGACCTCAAATCCCAAGTCTTTGGCAATTTGAATAATCGAGTCACGCGTAATGCCATCGAGGCACGATGCTAAATCTGGGGTGTAGACGATACCGTTGCGCACCATGAAAAGATTTTCACCGGAGCCTTCGGACACATAGCCTTCAGTATCCAGGAGCAAGGCTTCGTCGTAGCCGTTGGCCGTGACTTCTTGGTTAGCCAGAATCGAATTAATATAATAGCCTGATGCTTTTGCACGCACTAAGGATGAATTAACAAAGTGCCGTGTGAATGATGATGTCTTAACCCGAATGCCTTTATTTAGACCATCTTCACCCAAGTAGGCGCCCCACAGCCAAGCCGCAATCACGGTATGAATCGAGTTGCCTTTGGGGGAGATGCCGAGTTTTTCTGAGCCAATGTAAATCAAAGGGCGGATGTAGCACGACTCCAATTGGTTGGCATTGACAACATCAATGATCGCTTGGCGGATTTGTGCTTCGGTATAAGGCAGTGTGATTTGGAAAATTTTGGTGCCATTGAATAGGCGCTTGACGTGCTCATTCAGACGAAAGATCGCAGTGCCTTTGGGTGTCTTGTACGCCCGAATGCCCTCAAATACACCCATGCCGTAATGCAAGCTGTGCGTGAGCACATGGGTTGTTGCTTCGCGCCATGGAATGAGTTTTCCATCGGACCAAATAAAACCATCGCGATCGGACATCGACATGTTTTCTACCTTTTGCGTTGAATTAATCGGAGCCCTTTGTCCTGCAATCGACTTGCAAAACCAAGCTGCCTAACATGGGCTTTATTGTAGAGCAGGCGGCAGGGCTTCCTATAATGGGGTTCCAATGTCTAAGCACCCGAAAGCCCTTCCCATTCTGCGCCATTTACCCTATTTTGCTTGGCCGCAGGATGAACAGCTGGCCTTTCAGGATGGTTTGCGCACCATGTCAAGGTCAATGGTGACCATCTTTACCTGGGCTTTAGTTACCGGTTTGGCCATGGGGAAATCCACTTTAACCCTCTGGCAGGCTGTCAGCATGAGCCTCTTGGTTTTTGCGGGCACGGCG
>JAIXPY010000178.1 GCA_027486025.1 Burkholderiaceae bacterium | reverse complement strand
TGCGCGCACGCGGCCAAATCTAAAGGAATATTGAAATGGCTAAGGGCGGCAGAGAAAAGATTAAGTTAGAGTCATCAGCAGGTACTGGTCACTTCTATACAACCACCAAAAACAAGCGTACCAAGCCTGAGAAGTTAGAGATCATGAAGTTCGATCCTACCGTTCGCAAGCACGTTGCGTACAAAGAGACCAAGCTGAAGTAAATTCAGTTTTATCTCAATAAAAAACCCGCTGCATGCGGGTTTTTTATTTCCTCATTTATGCGGATGGCTAACTGTAGCGACGCAAGCGAATCGAGAAGTCGCGCAGGTTCGATACACCACTCTCCTCAGCCTGCTGACACCAAGTACGCAGTTGGTTTAAGAGTTGCTCGCCAGTCGCATTAGAGCGGCTCCACAAGGCCTGCAAATCACGGCGCATCTCAATCATCTTGCGCAGTTGTGCATTTTGCTGTGTGAGCTCTTCCAGCTTGCGTTTCTCGATGGGTGTCAGCTGAGCTTCATCTTTGCAGAGCCAGGTACGCGCATCATTCAGGTGAGCGGC
Source organism: Burkholderiaceae bacterium (assembly GCA_027486025.1). Taxonomy (GTDB): domain Bacteria; phylum Pseudomonadota; class Gammaproteobacteria; order Burkholderiales; family Burkholderiaceae; genus Polynucleobacter. The sequence continues at coordinate 3,040 of JAIXPY010000178.1, read as the reverse complement.
TAACTCTTGCATGTGCTGAACTTCGTTTGTGAAGAACTTCTTTAAGGATTTACTGTAGCGCGCCATCACTTCATAGCGATTGGCGATGATGGCCTCTAAGGTACTTTGATCTGCGGGGCGGACATCTAGCAACACTGGCTTGGGTGGTACCTTTTTTACAGTAGCCAAACCCACTGCACTCATCATCTGAATGTAGAGCCAGCCGATATCAAACTCGTACCACTTATTTGACAGTTTCGCACTAGTGGCATAGGTGTGGTGGTTGTTATGTAACTCTTCGCCGCCAATCAAAATACCCCACGGCACGATATTGCGCGACGCGTCTTCATTGTTGAAGTTACGGTAGCCCCAAAAGTGGCCAATGCCATTAATCACACCGGCGGCAGTGATTGGTATCCAGAGCATTTGCACTGCCCATACGGTTGCTCCAATCGCACCAAACAAGAAGAGATCGATGATCATCATGAGCGCAACGCCCTGCCAAGAAAACTTGGAATAAATATTGCGTTCAATCCAGTCATCGGGAGTGCCATGACCAAACTTTTGCAGAGTCTCTGGATTATTGGCTTCGGATTTATAGAGCTCGGCACCGCGTGACAGCACAGTGTTGATACCTAAAACCTGTGGGCTATGGGGGTCATCAATGGTTTCGCATTTGGCATGATGCTTGCGGTGAACGGCGGCCCACTCTTTGGTAACCATGCCAGTCGTAAGCCAGAGCCAGAAGCGGAAAAAATGAGATGCAATGGGATGTAAGTCCAGCGCACGGTGCGCTTGGCAGCGGTGCAGAAAAATAGTGACACCAGCGATAGTGATGTGCGTCACAGCCAAGGTGAATAGCACGATTTGCCACCAGGCACAATCAAGGTAGCCATGGGCTAACCACTGAATCAAACCATCGTGCAATGCAGTTATGTCAAAGCTGGAATTCAAGGCATCCCCTAAACGGAATCAGTAACCCTGTATTTTAAGCTTTTCGCCTAAAAATTGCCCCGAAGAAGCCGTCGGTGCCGTGTAAATGGGGCCATAGCTGCCACCAGGGGTTATCCGGGCTCGTCCCAATCGGCTGCGCACCATCTAAAAAGTGGTCTTTCAGCACTTCAGCCGCTGGGATTAACTCAAACTCAGGGTGTTTTTCTAAAAACTGCAAAGCAATAGCCTGATTTTCTTGGGGCAATAAGCTGCAGGTTGCATAAACCAAACGGCCACCGGGTTTCAGTAAGCGGCTGGCTGAGGCCAAAATGCTGGCTTGCTTTGCATTGAGCTCGGCTACCGCAGCAGGGGTTTGACGCCACTTCAAATCGGGATTGCGGCGCAAGGTACCAATACCACTGCAAGGGGCATCTACCAGCACTCGATCGATCTTGCCAGCCAAGCGCTTCACTTTCGAATCATTCTCGCTATCGATCCAAACGGGATGCACATTTGAGAGGCCGCTGCGGGCTTGGCGTGGCTTCAAATTCGCCAGCCGACGCTCCGACGTATCAAAGGCATACAGGCGCCCAGTAGAGCGCATTAAGGCGCCCAAGGCCAAGGTCTTGCCACCCGCGCCCGCGCAAAAGTCGACTACCATCTCGCCACGCTTTGGGCCCAATAAATGGCAAAGCAATTGACTGCCTTCGTCCTGCACTTCAAAAAGACCTTCCTTGAACCAGCTGGAATTCTGCAATGCAGGTTTCCCCATAATCCGAATACCGTCAGGCGAAAAAGGCGTTGGCACCGCCTGATAACGTCCGCCTAAGGCATTCATTTCTTCGAGCAGCGTATCGCGATTGGCCTTAATGGTGTTGACGCGCAAGTCCAGCAGCGCTGGGCGCATCAGAGCGACTGCAAGTTCTTGACGCTGGGCCTCGCCCGGCGATGATTCAAATGCATTCCAAAGCCATTCGGGCAAGTTGTTGCGCACCATCGGCGCCAAGGTATCGCGATCGAGTTCAGAGTAGCGCTTGAGCCAGTCATATTCACTGGGCTGAATAACGTGAGCCAAGTCGGCTAGCGCACTCTCTGGGCGATTCGCTGAGCCAAGACCGCCCTCCGACAATGCGGACATCATGCCAAGCAGAGCAAGGCGCCTTGCTTGGGTTCCGCTCCCACTCGAAGCAAATTGCGACATCTCATTTTTACGGCGCAAAATAGCAAAGGCACTCTCGGCAATTAAGGCCCGATCACGATTACCGAGTTGGGGCTCGGCGCGAAAATAGCGACTAACCACGCGATCCGAAGGCTGATCAAAACTCAAAAGCTCCGGAAGCAGACGCTCTAGATGGGCAGCATGTTGAGGTAAGGCTTTGGCATGGGAGAAATTCTTCTGCCCACTCACAGGAGCAGCCTCAGGTCCACGTCGCTGGGGACGGCTTTGCGTCCTAGCGCCAGTGGATGGGGATCGATCAGATGCTCTGCTGCGGGTCGGCTTGGCGCCGCGCTCGGGTCTGGCTTTACTCATAGGTAAATAACTGCGACTCTGGGGGGTGCACCTTCACTTGATTTCCTTCTACTCGCAATCGACCGTCAAGAAACCATTTTACGGCCCGCGGATAGATTTGATGCTCCATTTGCAAAACCCGTGCAGCCAATTGCGCTGCCGAATCTCCCGGAAGCACAGGAACAGTGGCTTGGCAGATGATAGGGCCCTCATCGACGCCCTCACTGACAAAGTGCACGCTGGCACCATGCGTCTCTACTCCCGCCTCCAAAGCCCGTTCATGGGTATGCAAACCGGGGAAATTGGGCAGCAGGGATGGGTGAATATTGATCAACTTTCCGGCGTAATGCCGGATAAACTCGGGCGTCAAGATCCGCATAAAGCCTGCCAAAACCACTAAATCCGGCTTGAGGAAGTCAATTTGCTGCATTAATGCCTGATCAAATGCAGCACGGTCTGGGTAGGCTTTGTGATCCAGAGCGAGCGCAGGAATGCCCTGGGAGCGAGCAAAATCAAGGCCCTTGGCTTCAGGGCGATTGGCTATCACCCCACTAAATTGGACTGCCCAATTCTCTTTTTGGGCTGTTTTGACGATGGCTTCGAAATTCGATCCGCGCC
>JAIXPY010000148.1 GCA_027486025.1 Burkholderiaceae bacterium | reverse complement strand
TCGCCATGGGGCACTCCAACCAAAGGTTATCGTACACGTCGTAACAAGCGTACAACTTCGATGATCGTTCAACGTCGTCAAAAACGTTAAGCGATAAGGATAAATAGATATGACACGTTCAGCTAAAAAAGGCCCGTTTTGCGACGCCAGCTTGGTAAAAAAAGTCGAAGTTGCACAGGCAAACAAAGACAAAAAGCCGATTAAAACTTGGTCACGCCGTTCCACAATTCTGCCCGACTTTATTGGTCTGACAATTGCTGTGCACAACGGTCGTCAACACGTTCCGGTTTATGTATCAGAAAACATGGTGGGTCATAAGTTAGGCGAGTTCGCTTTGACCCGTACTTTCAAAGGTCACGCTGCTGACAAGAAAGTAACGAAGAAGTAAGGGGATGATGATGGAAGTTAAAGCTATTCACAAGGGCGCCCGCATTTCTGCGCAAAAGACACGTTTGGTCGCTGATCAAATTCGTGGTTTGCCAATTGCACGCGCCATGAACATTTTGAATTTCAGCCCCAAGAAGGCAGCATTTATTGTGAAGAAGGTAGTTGAGTCTGCAATGGCCAACGCCGAACACAATAAAGGTGCCGATATTGATGAGCTCAAAGTTGCCGCAATTATTGTTGACAAGGGTACTTCCTTGAAGCGATTTACAGCGCGCGCCAAAGGCCGTGGCAATCAAATCGAAAAACAAACTTGTCACATTAGCGTGACCTTGAGTAACTAAGGAAAGATATGGGCCAAAAGATAAACCCCACCGGATTCCGACTCTCGGTAAGCAAGAATTGGACATCACGTTGGTATGCAAACAATACTGACTTTGCGAAAATGCTCAAAGAAGATGTGGACGTTCGCATCTATTTGAAAAAGAAGCTGAAGAATGCATCCGTTAGCAAAGTCATCATTGAGCGTCCTGCTAAAAATGCACGCATTACGATTTATAGCTCACGCCCAGGTGTCGTGATTGGCAAAAAAGGCGAAGACATTGAAGTGCTCCGCCGCGAACTTCAAAAGCGCATGGGCGTTCCTGTCCATGTGAACATTGAAGAAATTCGTAAGCCTGAAGTGGACGCACAATTAATTGCTGATTCGATTACGCAGCAGTTAGAGAAGCGCATTATGTTCCGTCGTGCCATGAAGCGTGCCATGCAAAATGCAATGCGCCTTGGCGCACAGGGCATCAAGATCATGTCTTCGGGTCGCTTGAATGGTGCCGAGATTGCACGTCGCGAATGGTATCGCGAAGGCCGTGTTCCACTTCACACCCTGAAGGCGGATATTGATTACGCAACATCAGAAGCAGAAACAACCTACGGCATTATTGGTGTCAAGGTATGGGTATACAAAGGCGACACATTGGGTCGTGGTGCAGATGCTCCAGTAGCAGCGCCAGCAGAGCCAGTCGTTGATGACAAAAAGCCACGCCGCGCTCCATCCAAAACAATCGCGCGTAAACCAGCAGGTGATGCAAAGCCATTAGTAGCTGCAAAGCCAGCCGTTAAGCGTGTTAGCAAAGCAGCCGCTAAGCCAGAAGCTGCCGCTGATACACAGAAGTCAGGAGAGTAAAGCATGTTGCAACCAAAGCGTCGCAAATATCGCAAAGAGCAAAAAGGCCGTAATACTGGGGTCGCAACGCGCGGCAGTTCAGTTGCCTTTGGTGACTTTGGATTAAAGGCAGTTGGTCGCGGTCGTTTAACCGCCCGCCAAATTGAGTCGGCACGTCGTGCGATGACCCGTCACATTAAGCGGGGCGGTCGTATCTGGATTCGTATTTTCCCAGATAAGCCAATTTCACAAAAACCTGCTGAAGTTCGTATGGGTAACGGTAAAGGTAATCCAGAGTACTACGTTGCTGAGATTCAGCCAGGCAAAGTATTGTATGAAATGGACGGAGTAGATGAGACCTTGGCGCGCGAAGCTTTCAAGCTAGCTGCAGCAAAGTTACCTATTCAGACCACATTTGTGATTCGCCACTTAGGCTAATCGGGATAGAGATAATGAATAACAAAGAATTGCAAACCAAAGACCTGAATGCCTTAAACAGCGAATTGTCTGAGCTCCTCAAAACGAGCTTCAAACTACGCATGCAAAAGGGTACTCAGCAACTTCAAAACACTAGCCAATTGGGTAAAGTTAAGCGCGACATCGCTCGCGTCAAGACATTTATTACCCAAAAGACTGCCCAGAAATAAGGACGGGATATGACAGAAACCTCCAAACCCTTACGCCGGACATTAATTGGCCGTGTTGTAAGTGACAAAATGCAAAAAACAGTTACGGTCTTAGTAGAACGCCAGGTAAAGCACGCTCTATATGGTAAGTACGTTGGGCACTCCAAAAAGTACCATGCGCACGACGAAGCCAGCCAGTACAAGATGGGCGATACAGTTGAAATTGCTGAATCTAAGCCAATTTCACGTACAAAGTCGTGGGTTGTAACCCGTCTCGTTGAGGCATCAAAGGGTATTTAAGTTTTTTAGGGGGAAATGCGCAAGATTCCTTGCCATAGCCCCTGTTTCAGTAGTAGAATAGAAGGCTTTTCGCGGTACATAGAAGTAGTTTTTCCATTAAATCCGGGTTTTAGCGTCGCTAAATGCCCATTGACGGAACCAAAACTGTTCGCCTTTGGCCAATAAGTTGGGAATTAAGAAATGATTCAGACCGAAAGTAGATTGCAGGTTGCCGATAATACTGGCGCCAGTGAAGTGTTGTGCATCAAGGTATTGGGCGGCTCTAAGCGTCGCTACGCCAGTATCGGTGATGTCATCAAAGTCAGCGTGAAGTCCGCTGCTCCACGTGGCCGTGTAAAAAAAGGTGATATTTATAACGCAGTAGTGGTGAGAACTGCTAAGGGCGTTCGCCGCCCAGACGGCTCATTGATTAAGTTCGATGCCAATGCCGCAGTATTGCTGAATGCCAAGCTTGAGCCGATAGGAACTCGCATCTTTGGACCAGTTACGCGTGAATTGCGTACCGAGAAGTTCATGAAGATCGTTTCCCTCGCGCCTGAAGTGATTTAAGGGGTAGATATGAAAAAGATTCGTAAAGGTGACTCCGTCATTGTTCTGACCGGCCGCGATAAAGGCAAAAAAGGAACAGTCACGAATGTACTCGAGAACAAATTAGTGGTTGAAGGCGTCAACGTCTATAAAAAGAGCGTTAAACCCAACCCAAATACAGGCACAACTGGCGGCATGATCGACAAAGTGATGCCAATTCATGTATCCAACGTAGCTTTGGTGGACGCAAACGGTAAACCTTCTAAGGTTGGTATCAAAGTGGATGCCGGCAAGAAAGTCCGTTTTCTGAAAACTACTGGCGCAACGTTAAGCGCATAAGGGCCCGGAGAAATTATGAGCACACGTTTTCAAGAACACTACAAAGAAAAAGTCGTTGGCGATTTGATGACCAAATTCGGTTACAAGTCGGTAATGGAAGT
>JAIXPY010000045.1 GCA_027486025.1 Burkholderiaceae bacterium | reverse complement strand
GATGGTGCCTGCTTATGCGGCAGATGTAGCTGCTGCAGCACCCGCAGTAGCAGCTGCTGTTGCGGCAGTTCCAAATAAAGGCGATACCGTCTGGATCATGGTGTCTACAGCATTGGTTGTGCTGATGACGCTACCTGGCCTAGCCTTGTTTTATGGTGGCTTAACGCGCAGTAAAAACGTACTGTCGATCTTGGTGCAGTGTATGGTGGTGTTCTCGCTGATTGCAGTGTTGTGGACAATTTATGGCTACAGCTTTGCGTTCACGGAAGGCAGTGCATTCATTGGCGGTTTAGATCGACTATTCCTGGCTGGCGTAACCCCAGACAGTGTGGCTGCTACTTTTAGCAAGGGCGTAGTCATTCCTGAATTTACCTTCATTGGATTTCAGGCTGCGTTTGCAACCATTACCTGCTGCTTGATCGTTGGAGCCTTTGCAGAACGTGCCAAGTTCTCTGCGATCTTGGCCTTTACGGTTCTTTGGTTTACCTTTGCGTACTTACCAATTGCCCATATGGTTTGGTTCTGGCCTGGTCCAGACGACATCAAAGATGCGGCATCGCTTGAAGCTATTACTGCAAAAGCAGGTTGGTTATGGCAGAAGGGTGTTCTTGACTTTGCTGGCGGTACCGTAGTGCACATCAATGCAGCGATTGCTGGTTTGGTTGGCTCTTACATGGTGGGCAAGCGCATCGGTTTTGGTAAAGAGGCAATGAAGCCCCACAACTTGGTTTACACCATGATTGGCGCCTCACTATTGTGGTTTGGTTGGTTTGGATTCAATGCCGGCTCGGCATTGGAAGCAAACGGAACCGCTGCATTGGCTTTCTTCAATACCTTAGTTGCTACTGCGGCTGCTGTATTGGGCTGGACATTTGCTGAGTGGATTACCAAAGGTAAGCCTTCCATGCTAGGCGGCGCATCGGGTTGTGTTGCTGGTTTAGTAGCGATTACCCCTGCTGCAGGTTTTGTTGGCCCAATGGGCGCGATCGCTATCGGCCTTGTTGCTGGCGTACTGTGCTTGTGGGGCGTATCGGGCCTAAAGCGCATGCTTGGGGCAGATGATAGCTTGGACGTATTTGGAGTCCATGGCGTTGGCGGCATCATTGGCGCAATCTTGACCGGTGTGTTTGCAGATCCCGCATTGGGCGGCTCTGGAATCTGGGACTATGTTGGTAACGCAGCAGCAGCTGAGTATTCCATGGGTACCCAAGTTTGGTTGCAGGCTCAGGGCGTTATTACTACCATTATTTGGTCTGGCGTAGTCTCTGTTGTTGCATTCAAACTGGTCGATATTGTGATTGGTTTGCGTGTGAAGGAAGAGGAAGAGCGCGAAGGCTTGGATATTGCTTCCCACGGTGAAACAGCCTACGAATCCTAATTAGGCGTGTTATTAAAGCTAAATAGGCCCTAACGGCCTATTTAGCCTTTTTATTGGGTTCTTTAGATCCAATGCCTTTTTTATAAAAAAACTTACAATAGTGAGATGGTTCCACATCTCATTACTGCCCTTAGCGGCCCCTTACTCGAACTCGAGACTAAGGTATTAGAAGCAACCCCTGCCATCGAGCGTTGGTTTCGCTTGGAGTGGCAAGAGCACACACCACCCTTTTATTGCTCAGTTGATTTACGCAACTCGGGTTTTAAGCTGGCACCCGTTGATACCAATTTATTTCCGGGTGGTTTTAATAACCTTTCCCCAGAAATGCTGCCACTTGCAGTGCAAGCAGCGATGGCCGCAATTGAGAAGATTTGCCCGGAGGCAAAAAATTTACTCTTGATTCCGGAGCGCCATACTCGGAATACCTTTTATTTACAGAACGTTGCCCGCCTCTCATCGATTCTGCGTCAAGCAGGACTGAATGTCCGCCTTGGTAGCTTGTCCGAAGACATCAAGAAGCCCACTTGGATTGATTTGCCAGACGGCAATCGCTTATTGCTTGAGCCGCTCGCGCGACTGGGCCTAAAAAAGCAACGCCTTGGCATTAAGGATTTTGATCCTTGCTCTATTTTGCTGAACAACGATTTGTCTGCCGGCATTCCGCCGATACTGGAAAACATCTACGAGCAATACTTATTGCCGGGATTGCATGCAGGTTGGCATATTCGCCGCAAGTCAAATCACTTTGAGGCTTACGATGAGGTGGCTAAGAAATTTGCCAAGCTCGTGAATATTGATCCATGGATGATCAATCCCTACTTCACCAGCTGCAGCAATATCAACTTCCATGAGCGTCAGGGCGAAGAAGAATTGCAAGCAGCAGTAGAACAAGTATTAAAAAAGACTGCTAAAAAATATCGTGAATATGGCATTAAAGAAAAGCCCTATGTTGTGGTCAAGGCTGATGCTGGTACCTATGGCATGGGTGTAATGGTAGTCAATGACGCAAGCCAACTTAAAAACCTCAATCGCCGTGAACGCAATAAGATGAGTATTGTCAAAGAAGGTCTTGAGGTTAGTGATGTGCTTATTCAGGAGGGTGTGTATACCTTCGAAAAAGTGAATGAGGCCGTTGCTGAGCCTGTGGTCTATATGATTGATCGCTATGTGGTTGGCGGCTTTTATCGCGTTCATACAGACCGAGGTCCCGATGAGAACCTCAATGCACCCGGTATGCATTTTGTACCCTTGGCCTTCGAACAAAATGCGATGCCAGACCACCATGCCAAACCCGGCAGCGCAGCTCCTAATCGATTCTATTTATACGGCGTAGTAGCCCGCCTTGCTTTATTGGCGTCATCGCTCGAGTTAGAGCGCACCGACCCCAATGCAGAAGTGGCGTAAGTAAAACCACCGAGATACTCCCTTGGATTTTTTATTCATTGCCGACCCCTTGGATTCCTTCGCGATACAAAAGGACTCCACACTGGCAATGATGCGCGCGGCGCAAGCGGCAGGGCATCGCCTATGGTTTGTAGAAACGCGCGGCATTGTTTGGAAAGATAATAGCGTCGTAGCTGACTGCAGGCCGCTGGCGATTAAGCCAAGCAGTACATCCTGGTATGAGGTTGGCGCAATCGAGTCACGCCGAGTGGCTGATTTTTCTGCGGTGTTGATGCGCAAAGATCCGCCGTTCGATATCGAGTACCTTAATACCACTTGGCTTCTTTCTGCTGCTGTTCATCAGGGCGCACAGGTATTTAATCAGCCTGGTGCGATACGGGAGCACTCCGAGAAACTCTCGATTACGGAGTACCCTGACTTGATTCCCCCTACCTTAGTCACGCGAGACCTTGCAGAGGTGGAAGCGTTTCATGCAAGCCATCGGGATATCGTGATTAAGCCCCTGGATGGTATGGGTGGCATGGGCGTCTTTCGCGTGGGAAGCGATGGCCTCAATTTAGCTAGCATTGTTGAAACCCTCGGCGAAAATGGCGCGCGTACATTAATGATTCAACGCTATTTGCCGGAGATTACGCAGGGCGATAAGCGCGTTTTGCTGATCGCTGGTGAGGTTGTTCCCTATGCCTTGGCACGCATTCCCCAGGGCACCGAAATTCGGGGTAACTTAGCTGCCGGCGGCAAGGGCGTGGCGATGCCGTTGACCCCCCAGGAAGCAAAGGTAGCGCAATACTTGGCGCCGCTCCTTTGGCAAAAAGGACTTTTCTTGGTAGGCTTAGACTTAATTGGCGGCTACCTAACGGAAATCAATGTGACCAGCCCAACGTGTTTTGTGGAAATTACCGAGCAGACCGATTGCGATGTTGCTGCTATTTGGCTGCGCGCTTTAGAAAAAGCCTTGCACTAATATGGCCG
>JAIXPY010000089.1 GCA_027486025.1 Burkholderiaceae bacterium | reverse complement strand
CCCAAAATACTATTAAAAGTAAATTTTTGAGATTGTAGTAATGGGGGTTTTATTTTGTTCATGCACCTAATGTGCCAAAATCTTAATTAGCTTTTTACTCAATATATTTTAGATATTGGTCCTCAGATAAACCTAAATAATGACCGACTCTTTTTGCCGCCTGTATCTTAATGGCCATACTGTAGAAGGTCAAAAAAGTATCTGCATCTTCCAGCTCCTTGATATGCCTCTTACTCAAACAGACAACTTTAGCAAGTACCTCGTGGCTCAAACCCCGCTCCTCGCGAGCGGCACTCAATACCTCTCTTAGGATATGTTGCTCTCTTTTCTTTTTTTTGTTGAGCATCATCTATACCTAAAAATGTAATATCACTATGTTAAGTTACATTTATGAATTTTTTATTACTTAGGGGTCAAGTTCATGTTTTTTAAAAACTCCTCACCTTATCATGTAACCGAAATAGAAGAAGGTCAATTACAAGATACCCCTATGGCTACTATTCCAACACCCTAATGCAACAATTTCTTTAATGCCGGAGAATTAATCGTTGGAGAGGGGGTGGTCCTAAACGGCACTCTGGAAGTGCCAAATACAGCAATAGTCTCAGGTGCAATTAATGGGGACTTAAAAGTGCATTCATTATCTGTAGGGATAACAGGCAAAATTGAGGGTAAGGTAATTTGCCAAGTAGCGGATATCGCCGGGCATGTGAAAGAAGAGCTGCGGGTGAATGAATTACTAATTGTTAGAGCAGGCTCAATTATCTCCGGAAATATTCACTACAAAGAGATCGAAATTGAAAAAGGTGCCAAAATTACTGGGCAACTATCAATGTTATAAGAATTGTCGTTACAAGCGAGATGCAGGTACCGACCATCAGTGAGAGTTGCCTACATCCATACATGACTTCTTTAGATTACAACTTAGGCCTAAGAAGCTTAAAAATAAGCCTAATTAATAATTTAGTGAATAGCCAAAACATAGCAGAAGCTTTGATTGCCTCGTTAAGATAGAGCCATGAATACTTGGTTCAATTCTGTAGATATCTATTGTGAGCGCCTGGATGCCAGTTTTTGGGCGGAACCCATTAATGCCATTAGCAATCTGTCCTTCATCGTTGCAGGTTTTTTTCTTTGGCGCCTAAGAACGCCCCACTCTACCCTCATGGCTGTTTTAATAATCCTGATTGGCCTAGGTAGTTTTAGCTTTCATACTTTTGCTAATCGCCTTACTGGCCTTCTAGATGTCTTGGCCATCGCTCTGTATTTGGTAGCCTTTGCATTTTTGATCCCCAAACAATGGTCAAAAAACTCGCCACTGATTCAGTTGGGGTCAGTTCTCCTTCTTATCCTCAGCATTGTTTTAGCTCACTTAATAGTGAGCTACTTAAAGCCCGCTTTACCATGGCTGCCATCCGGCATGTACCTAGGCGCTTGGTTGGCATTGATTATGTTTGCTTTGGTAACCCAATATTCAAATAAGGCAGCGGCTAGATTCTTATGGCTCGCTGTAATTGTGTTTCCAGCCTCGCTTCTTAGTCGTCAGCTGGATATGCCCTTGTGTGACTCCATCGGGGGTTCGCATTGGTTCTGGCACCTACTCAATGGGCTAACCTTGTTTTTGAGTAGTTATGGTCTATGCCTAAAGCGTTCTATATTAATAAGCTCACGTTAATATCACCTATTCATTATTTCTACATTTTCTACACATGCTAATTAATTGCGCCTCCTACCAAAATGGTAAAAAAATTGCCGATATTGCAATTGAACGCATTAGCGATCATATTGCCGATAAAGATTCTTTTGTTTGGGTGGCACTACGAGACCCAACCGTAGATGAGATTGCAAAGATGAAGGAAGAGTTTGACCTTCATCCTTTGGCTGTAGAGGATGCCTTACTTGGTCATCAAAGACCCAAGATTGAAGAGTATGGCAATAGCCTATTCGCAGTGATTCAGGTACTAAAGTACGACGAGGATATTTCCGTTGGTGAGTTAGATATTTTTGCAGCATCTGACTATGTTCTATCAGTTCGCAACCGTTCTGATGTAACGTTTTTGGGGGTTAGGGAACGCTGTGAGCAAGAGCCCGACTTATTGAGTCAAGGCTCAGGTTTTGTTCTATACGCCCTAATTGACGCAGTTGTAGATCGCTATTTTCCTATTGTTGAAAGATTGGAAGATGAGCTTGATGATATTGAAGAGTCCCTCTTTGATCAGCAATCTACTAAATCCAATATAGAGCGGTTATTCGAACTCAAAAGAAAAGTAATGGTCGTTAAACATGCTGTCTCTCCCCTAATGGAGGCGGTAGGCAAGTTATCGAGTGGTCGAGTTCCGCCGGTTTGCGCTAATAGCACTGAATATTTTCGAGATATCTTAGATCACCTCGCTCGCATTAATTCCGTTATTGAGAGTATTCGAGATGCGATTGGGACAGCAATTCAGGTGAGTTTATCTGCCATTGCTCTTGAGCAAAATAATATTCAAAAACGCCTAGCATCTTGGGCGGCCATATTCGGTGTGGCAACTGCGTTTGCTGGAATTTGGGGAATGAATTTTGAATACATGCCAGAATTAAAGTGGGATTTGGGTTATCCACTGGCAGTGGGCATTATCGTGTCTGCTTGTTCATTCTTGTATTGGCGATTCAAGCGATCAGGCTGGCTATAAATTGTCATTTTAAACGACATCGCCCAATACATGAATACAGGTCTCTATACCCGGACTATCTTTTAAAACTCAATTACGATCCAGTGCGTAATTACACAATGCGAGATAACTACTTATAAGCTATTGTCTCAGCAATTTTATGCTGAGATGCTCTTTGAGCCATTAACTCAAATCGACTGCGCGTACTATTTTTCATAAAATATTCAATCACCACCGATGGAGTAACTGAGTCAGGCTCCATCCATGCCTCATACTTAAAGCTGGTTTTGCCTTTGTCTGATGTCAATTTCCAATTACCTTTATAGGACTTCATATCGCCGTTAATTTGCTCAAAAACCAATGATGTATGTGGGGTTTCAATATATTCTGTGACTGACCGCATCTCTATTGGGAAAAAGAGCGCCTGCTCTTCAATCACCCGATAAACCCGAACTTTATTGCCCACCCTTGACATGATTTTCACTTCCAAAATACCCGGAATATTTATTGCCCCCTCATAGTCTTTAATGAAGGAAAAAGCATTGCAGATGCTCATGGGTATGGCATAGCTTGCCTGAATATGAAAGCGGCCCTCAATTTGGGCTACGCTAACTTGAACGTCAAATGGATTGGCGCTCTCTTGAGCATAGCTTTGGGATATCAGCAAAGTCAGGAATAGAGGAAAAATCCATTTCATTTGAGAATTTTATAATCTAAACAGATCTAATGTTTTAAACGACATTGACCGACGCAGGAATATATAATTGATTTGTCTTTTTAAAAGACGCTTCATG
>JAIXPY010000152.1 GCA_027486025.1 Burkholderiaceae bacterium | reverse complement strand
CATGCTGGAGTTAATTACTAAAACCCGCCATTTATCGAAGGCACTGAGTGCAGTGCAGCGTTTAACGTCTGAGCGCGGCGAGTCGAATGCGGTGAGCATGGCTAACGATGTGATTGACAACTACCGCAAGCTCACTAAAGATCAGCACGTTAAATTCTTTACCGCCTTGATTGACAAGCTCAGTCCCAATCCAGCGGAGGTGATGGCAGCGTCGCAAGCCTTTGCAGCAGAAGCCAATGCCCGCAATTACATTCGTTTGCAAAAAGTATCGGAGTCACCCCGCCAAGAATTTATGCGTCGCCTGAATCGGGGTCTGAATGGTACCGCCGCCGTTGTCGAAATGCGCCGCGATTTATTGCAACTCTTGGATAAAAAACCCGAACTGGCTGCCGTGGATTTTGACATGCGCCATTTATTGTCATCGTGGTTTAATCCCGGTTTTTTAAAAATGCACCGGGTCGATTGGAAGTCGCCTGCTGAGGTTTTAGAAAAGCTAATTCACCACGAGGCAGTGCATGCGATTGATGGCTGGGATGATTTGCGCCGCCGTTTACAGCCTGACCGGCGCTGCTTTGCATTCTTTCATCCCCAATTACCCGATGAGCCATTAATCTTTGTGGAGGTTGCCCTGCTACCGGAAGTGCCGCTGGCCATTGCTCCTTTGGTGGATAAAAAAGCCGAGACGGTAACCCAGGCGCAGCAGTACAAGGTAGCGGTGTTTTATTCCATCAGCAACTGTGAGCCCGGTTTGCGCGGCGTCTCGATGGGTAACTTTTTGATCAAGCGGGTTGCTGAGCAGCTGCACCAAGAATTCCCAAGCTTAAAAACCTTTATTACGCTCTCACCCGTGCCAGGTTTAATCGAATGGATTGCTGCGGGCGCTAATTTAGGTGATGGCGTGCCGCCGGATCGCCTCAAGCCTGCTTTAAAGAGCAGGCGAGACAGTGCTTTGCAGGCATTGGGCCTGAATGCGCAATCCTGGGCTGAGCGTCTAAGTAATGGCTGGCATCCCGACAATGCCTCAGCAAAGGAGAAGGAGGCATTGCTCTGCCTAACCGCCATTTACTTGGGACTCGCCTCCACCGGGCGCGAGGGCAATCCGGTAGCGAAGTTTCATCTTGGCAATGGCGCTAAATTGCACCTGATTAATTGGGCTGGGGATTTGTCGCGTAAGGGCTTACGTCAATCCGCCGGCATTATGGTCAATTACCTGTATGACCTCTCCAGCGTGGAAGAGAATCATGAGCGCTTTGTGAACGGCGAAATCATGTATTCCAGGGCGGTAGCCAAGCTCATGAGCGTTTAGCGCATCAATATCCGCAAGACCGTAAAATGGATCTTTAGTCACCCAGAACTCGCTGGGTTAAGGCGTTGTGCCAATCAATTGTTTGTTGTGGGGTAGTCATGAATTTGTATTCAGTATTAGAAAACGGTTTTCCAAAAGATCGTCAGGCCTGCGCCTTAGAGACGCACGATGGCTTGTATTACTCCTGGAGTGATCTGGAGCGTGCCACTGCAATGATGGCCAACTTACTCAAAGGACTGGGTATACCGAAAGGCTCCCGCGTTGCGGTTCAGGTTGAAAAATCACCTGAGGCTCTATTTTTGTATTTGGCCACCATTAAGGCCGGCTATGTTTACCTCCCCTTGAACACCGCCTACCAAGCCGCTGAGATCGAATACTTTATACAAAATGCTGAGCCTGCAGTGATGGTTTGCAGCAGCAAGAATTTTTCGTGGGTATCGAAGATTGCCTTTAAGTCAGGCACCCACCATGTATTTACGCTCGATGACAACCGCACTGGAACCCTGTTAGACCGTGCTGCAGCACAAAGCGATCGTTTTAAAACCGTCGCCTGTGGCGACGATGATTTGGCTGCGATTCTGTATACCTCCGGCACTACTGGCCGCAGCAAAGGCGCTATGCTCACGCACAAAAACTTGAGCAGCAATGCCCTCGTCTTGCAGAAGTTTTGGGGCTGGAAAAAAGGCGACGTGTTGTTGCACGCCTTGCCGATCTTTCATGTGCATGGCTTGTTTGTTGCGGCCCATGGTGCCTTAATCAACGGTAGCAAAATGATTTGGCTCCCTCGACTCGATACCGCTGCATTGATTCAGAACATGCCGCGCTCGACCGTGATGATGGGTGTGCCTACCTTCTATGTTCGCCTCTTGGCCGATAAAAACTTTACTAAGGCGGTATGCCGTAATATGCGCCTCTTTGTTTCTGGATCAGCGCCACTCCTCACCGAGACATTCAACACCTTTAAAGAGTTGACCGGTGAAACCATTCTTGAGCGTTATGGCATGAGTGAAACCGTGATGTTGGTTTCCAATCCATACAAAGGCGCGCGTGTTGGCGGCTCGGTTGGCTTGCCTCTCACTGGAGTCAAAGTTCGCGTGGTGAATGAAAACAATAAGCCATGCGCAGTCAACGAGATTGGCAGCATTCAGGTTAAAGGACCCAATGTATTTAAGGGTTACTGGCGCATGCCAGAAAAAACAGCCGAAGAATTTACCGCCGATGGCTGGTTTAAAACGGGCGATGTTGGCCGTTTTGGCGGCATAGCCAATGGCGCTAAAGTGCCAGATACCTATTTGTGCATCGTCGGTCGTAGCAAGGACTTAATTATTTCGGGTGGCTATAACGTCTATCCAAAGGAAATTGAAAGCTTTATCGATGATATGGATGGCGTGGATGAGAGTGCTGTGATTGGTGTGCCGCATCCGGATTTTGGTGAGGCAGTCATGGCCATCGTCGTTGCAAAGCCAGGCGCCAAGCTGGATTCGAAAGCCATGATTGATGCGCTGAAGGGGCAAATTGCCAACTTTAAAGTGCCCAAGCGCATTGAAATTGTTTCAGATCTGCCACGCAATGCGATGGGCAAAGTACAAAAAAATATTCTGCGTCAGCAGTACACCGCGTAAGTCAATTACATGCCAAAGGCCTTGCGACTTTCATTAAACATGAAGGCCGCAAGGAAAAACAGCATGATGCCAAACACCCGCTTGAGATTTACGGTATTCATGCTCCGAGCCATTTTGGCGCCAAGCGGCGCGGTAAAAATACTTGCCGCAACAATGCAGGCAACAGCAGGCAAGTAGATGTAGCCGATAGAGCCTGCCGGTAACCCCGGGTGGTTCCAGCTGCCCACCACGTAACCGATGGTTGCAGCGACTGCGATTGGAAACCCAAGACCAGAAGCAGACGCCATCGCTGTATGCGTGCTAACGTTGCACCAAATCATGAAGGGCACTGTGACGAATGCGCCACCCGCGCCTAAAAGACTGGATAAGGCTCCCGTAAAAGCGCCAAACGAAAAGAGTCCAAGCTTTCCGGGCAGTTGACGTCCTGGCTTGGGTTTTTTATTGATAAACATCTGGATCGAGGTGTAGACAATAAAGAGCGCGAAAAACAAGGAGAGCCAGCTGGTTGGAAAGGCATCAAACAATTCACTACCGCCAATGAGGCCGCCAGCAACAATGCCGGGCGCCAAAGCAATCACCAGTTTCCAATCGATGGTGCCATGTTTGTGGTGCGCCCGAATCGCGGAAAGGGATGTAAAGAGAATGGTTGCCATACCAGTAGCAATAGCCATATGAACGATGATGCTCTGATCAAATTGCTGGCGATTAAAGACAATAATCATGAAGGGTACGAGAATCATCCCCCCACCAATGCCGAGCATGCCAGCCAATACGCCAGACACGGCTCCACATGCAAGCAAAATTAATATGTCAATTAATTCCAAACTGAATTCCCCGCCTTAGCCGCTAGGCCCTTATCCTGAACCCTCGGGTTCAAGGTGGAGCGGCCGCCATGCTTCGGGTGCACTAAGCAGCGCAGGGAGTGAACAGCCCGAGGCTGCCACTGTACGGTTGCGAAACGCTCACGCCCACATTGCAAAGATCGCTCCGTATGCTTGCGCATCGGTTCAAAGATCTATTGGCCTTGGCGAGCCAGGCAGGGAAAGGGTTT
>JAIXPY010000114.1 GCA_027486025.1 Burkholderiaceae bacterium | reverse complement strand
GAGCAGTCTGGCAGCTCGTCGGGCTCATAACCCGAAGGTCACAGGTTCAAATCCTGTCCCCGCAACCAAATTTAGTGATATAGAACAACGGGATACGAAAGTATCCTTTTTCTATTGATTTACGGCAATCCGAGGGCATTGAGCAAGCCGCTATTGACACCTCTAGATTGAGAATGATAATTTTCGTCGCAAAAGGGGAATGAACACATGTTTGCCAAAACCTTAATCAGCGTATTAAGCGCAGTCACGATCGTGGTTGGTCTGGTTGTTTTTATCAGCAACGGTGACTACGCCATCTTTACGATCGGCATGCTTGCCTATTTTCTGGTTGCCATCTCTGGAAACCTCTGCACCTACTGCAACCGTCGCGGAAGTTAAAACACCTAAGGCGCTTTAGAAGCACTTTTTAGAACCCATTCCATTTTTTACTCATATGAAATCACCAACAGAAACTCCCGTTGACGCCAAGGTCGCTGAAGCGCCTGCAGAGCAACCCAAGAAGCCGAGCAAGTCGAGCTCTAGGCAGAAATTTATTCCCGTCGAGGAGCTTGATCCTGACGCGCCCCGCTCCGTGTTTCAGGATCGCAATTGGAATAAAGAACTCAAGCAGCATTAAGACGGTTCGGTTTTATGCGCTATGGCTGACTGCCACGGTCATGCCAAATACGACGCCTATCCTCACGCAACAGGGTAGGCGTATTTTTTTGTCCATGCGTATTTCCAAATCGCCACAACTGGGCGCCCGTATTCGGGGTTTGTAAAAATGGAATGCCCAACTCCTGATAGCGTGCACGTACCGTTGGGTGCGGGTGGTTATAGCGATTACGATAACCATTTTGCGCAAAGGCCCAATCCGGATTGATCGCCTTTAGTAAATCTAAAGAGGAGGATGTTTTGCTACCGTGGTGGGGCGCCATAAAAACGACGCTGCGCCCCTGCCTTGGTATCGGCTGATGGCGTAAACGCTGCACCAGCGCCGCCTCCGCCTCGCGCTCAGCATCCCCGGTTAGCCAAAAGGAAGTGCTGCGATTGCGCACCTCGAGGACGCAGCTCATTTCGTTGGGCTTACCGCCATAGTGGCTCGCATCAAAATTCATGTCCTCGTGCGGATGCCAGACCAAAAAGTCCACTCCATCCCAGCGCCATGACTGCCCATATCGACATGGAAGGACTGGGATGTGCCGTTGGCGTAATTTGCGCAGCAATGGATTATGGTCAGGCAAAGAACCTAGCATCGAATCAAAGGTAATCTCACGTAATAGGGTTTGGGCGCCGCCCACGTGATCGCTATCACTGTGACTAATCATCATGCGATCAATTTGATGAATGCCCTCTCCCCTGAAAAAAGGCAAGATGATGCGCTCTCCTGCATCGTCTTTCTTTCCTTGGATTGGTCCTGTGTCGTAAAGCAATCGTTTTGATTGGGTCTCGATTAGCACTGCAGTGCCTTGACCAATATCCAGCACCGTAGCCTGAAATTCACCATAGGCTAAATCCGTCTTTGGCGGAATAAACAGGCAGGCACACAATGCGCAGCCCGCCAGTCGCGAGGCAATCGTCTTGCGGATTGATCCTGGTCGGATGGCAATGGCGATACCAATGAGCGATAAAACCAGCAGTAGCAGGCCAGGCTGATGTGAATATGCCACCGCCCAATCCCAACTTGCCATTATTTTTAAGAGAAGTGCGAGCCACTCCATCGCGGTATGCGCCAACAGCAGGAGCGGTCTCGCCAATGCATCTGGCATCACGACGCCAATCATGGCCAGCGGCGTAACGATGTAACTCACGAGTGGAATGGCAATCGCGTTTGCTAGAGGTGACACTACTGAAAATTGATAGAACCAATACAGCGTGCACGGAATTAAGGCTAAGGTCACTACAGCTTGCAGGCGGCAGGCCTCTTTTAGAGCCTGAATCAATCGCTCTCGGCTACTTACCTCTAGCTCTTTTCCGGTGGGTATGCCGATTAATCCACTGGAGTCCCCCATCGCATACAAAATGGCGGCAACCGCGCCGAACGAGAGCCAAAAGCCTGGAGTGTAGGCAGCCATCGGATCCAATATCAACACCACTGCCAAAGCCCACCACCAGATGTCAAAGGCGCGCGGGAGTCTGCCCGACCAGACCGCAATCGCCACTACCCCCACCATATACATAGTGCGCTGCGCTGGTATCTGAAAACCCGCAATCCAGGCATAAAAGAAGGCGGTGATAAAACCGGCTGCTGCTGTGACGCGCGGAACTGGCATCACCAGAGGCAAACTGCCGCGACGCCATAATCGCGATGCCAGTAGTGCGCCCAATCCAGCCAGCATGGTGACATGGAGACCCGATATCGAGATCAGGTGCCCAATACCAGTTGCATTAAAGACGCGCCAATCTGCCTGATCAATCGCATTTTGATCACCCATCACAAGGGCAACCAAGACACCGGCATAAGGCCTGTTGTCGTGCAACAGGCGCTTTATCTTGTCGCGTAAATTCCAGCGGCGGCCTTCAATCCATTGCGCAAAAGACCATGGGGCCGACTGCTCCATCTTCTCGCCCGAACGAATCGAGCCGTATGCGCCATAGCCTTGATGAAAGAGCCACTGCTCAAAATCAAACCCATGGGGATTGATCACACCATGGGGTTTCTTAAACTTGACTCGCAACTGCCATTGCTGACCTGGCTGAATTATTGGTATCTGCTCTGACTCGCGCCAAGCAGATGACCAGGTCAGGTATACCCTTCGCGGTAGTTTCTCAATCTCAATATCTACTCCATGCGGTAAGCGGGTGTAGTTTGCAATCACAAAAGCAAAGGTTGCGCCTTGGTGATCGCCGCGCGGCAAGCCATCCACTCGCCCCTCAATCTGCAGATCAACTCCTTCCAGCGCTGCCGGAAATTGGTATTGCAAGCGCTCCTGAACAAAATATAGGCTCCAGGCTAGTCCAGCAAATACACACATTAAAAGGATGACTGCTTTGCGTAATAGTGCGACCGGAATGAGCAGTAATGATGCAATCGCCATAAATGCCAAAGCAGTCATCTGCAGCCCATTGGCTGGCAGCGTTGAAAATAAAAAGGGAAGCGCTCCCCCGGCGATCCACGCCGTAATTGCATAGCGCAAGAGAATTAATTACTACGAAGTGGGTTTAAGGTTGCCGACCAACGCGGTAGTGCGGTCAGCGCATTGCTCCATGTTGTAGCGGCGAAAGCAGCGACATCCATCTGCCGTAAGTCGGCAAGTTCTGCGCCAATGCGTGAAACAAATTGCGGGGCATTGTGGGCCATTCCCTCCTCACGTAACCATGCCGGCGGTATATCGGGCGCATCGGTTTCTGTCACTAGACAGCTGAGCGGCAATTGCGTAGCGAGGCGCCGAATTTGCAATGCACGGGCATAGGTTGCAGCGCCACCAAAGCCCAACTTAAATCCCAGCTGAATAAATTGCTGTGCTTGCTGCATGCTGCCATTAAATGCATGGGCGATTCCACTGCGAATCCGGCGCTGACGCAAGGCCTTGAGGATCGCATCTTGTGAACGGCGAACGTGCATTACGACTGGAAGGTCATGCGCCTCTGCTAAATCCAATTGCTGCTCAAAAAAATAGGCTTGGCGAGTACGGTCAAGTCCTTCAACAAAGTAATCTAGGCCAATTTCACCGATACCAACAAAGCGTGGGTCGCGTAGTGCATCCTTAACTTCGGTAGCGAGTAAATCGAGATCAGCCTGAGTAGACTGCTCTACATATAGTGGGTGTATGCCTAGGGTATAAACCAAGCCCGGCATAACTACAGCATATTGGGCTACGAGCTGACGGATGTTGGCGGCATCGCTAGCCTTGACTGCCGGCAGCAATATACCTTGCACCTGATTTTTTGCAGCGGCCTCAATGACTCCGCCTAAATGGGATGCGAATTCGGGAGCGTCGAGATGGCAGTGGGTATCAAGCCACATGCCTTAGTTCGCTTCAATCGGAATAGGATTTAAGCTGCCATGGTCTAAGCGTAAGATGCGATCGCAGCGTCGCGCCCGTATAGGATCGTGGGTCACAATCACAAATGCGGTCCCCTGCTCTTTGGCCACATCCAGCATCAAATCAAATACGCTATCGGCGGTTTCGGTATCCAAGTTGCCGGTTGGTTCGTCCGCTAGAACGCAGGCGGGGTTACCAACCAAGGCGCGTGCGACAGCAACGCGTTGGCGCTCGCCACCAGAGAGTTCACCTGGCGTATGCATGACCCGCCTTTGCAGCCCAACCGCCATCAACATCGCATGCGCTCGCTCAAGTGATTCGGCTTTGCTTAAGCCCCGTATCCGCAGCGGCAAAGCAACGTTCTCCGCCGCCGTAAATTCATCTAAGAGGTGATGAAATTGATAAATAAAGCCGAGATACTGATTACGCAAGCGATCTAAGGCGGAAACGGAGAGATGACTCAAATCTGAACCCGCTAAAGTCACTTGCCCTGCACTCGGTTCATCTAAACCACCCAATAAATGCAATAAGGTACTTTTACCTGAACCGGATGAACCCACAATCGCCACCTTCTCCGACTGCGCTACATCTAAATCAATCGCCTTCAGCACTTCGACCGCGGTAGTACCTTTGCCATAGGTCTTAGCAAGACCGCGCGCGCTCAAAACCAATGCGTGATCACTCATAACGCAATGCCTCCGCAGGTTGCACCTTTGCTGCTCGGCGGCTAGGATAGAGCGTGGCCAAAATGGAGAGACCGAAAGCCATCAAACCCACGGTCAGCACATCATTGATACGCACGTCGGATGGCAACTGACTAATAAAGTAAATATCACGTGGTAAAAATTGCACGCGGAAAATGGCTTCAATCGTTGGCACAATGACATCGATGTTGAGTGCTACTAGCAAGCCCAGCCCAACACCACCGAGCGAACCCAGCAAACCAATTGCCAAGCCCTGAATTAAAAAGATCCGCTGAATTAAACCTGGACTTGCCCCCATGGTTCTCAAGATGGCGATATCGGCTTGCTTTTCATTGACGGTCATCACCAAGGTCGAAACCAAGTTAAACGCAGCGACCGCAATAATGAGCGTCAAAATAATGAACATCATTTTCTTTTCGGTCTGTACAGCTGCAAACCAGTTGCGGTTCGAGCGTGACCAGTCGGTTACCCACAACGCTTGCGGCACAAGAGCAGCCAATTGATTGGCAATGTGTGGCGCGCGTTGCATGTCATCTACCTTAACGCGCAAACCAGATGGATCACGCAAGCGCAATAAGGCTGCAGCGTCTTGCCAATGCAAAATCGCTAAAGAGCTATCGTATTCATAGTGGCCACTGTCAACCACGCCCACCACATTGAGTGCGCGCATCCGTGGCATTACTCCAGCTGGCGTCAAATCCCCTTCCGGAACAATTAAATTCACACGATCACCTAAACGGACGCCTAACATATTGGCTAACTGCGCCCCCAGTACCACGCCAAAACTTCCGGGGCGCAGATCGGCAATCTCACCCACTACAAATTGCTTAGGCAAATCGGATACGCTACCTTCTTCAGTCGGCGATACGCCGCGTACGGCAACCCCGCGCATCACCTCGCCCCGACTCAGTAAGCCCTGTGAGCTCACCATGGGAGCCACACCCAGCACATGGGGCTGACTGGCCACCTTCGCTGAAAGCGTTTGCCAATCCGGCAAGCCATCTGGGGCAGTAATTTCAATATGGGAGAGTACCGAGAGCATGCGATCGCGTACTTCTTTCTGGAAACCATTCATCACCGATAGCACGACGATGAGGGCTGCAACCCCAAGGGCAATGCCCGCAGTCGATATCCCCGAGATAAAAGACAGGAAGCCATCACGCTTACCCACTGCTTTACTGCGCCGTGAGCGGGTGTACCGCAGGCCAATTTCCAGTTCAATGGGGAGCTTTAACATACCCTTAGTTTAGTGAATAGTGACGCCCTAGCTGGAGAAATGGGTAAATGCCACCTAAAATCAGAAGAATGACAACAAAAAGACGATTTACCCTCCTTCTGTCTGGTGATGATGCTGTGGCTGACTCCCTACAGACCGTGCCCACACAGGGCTTGCCACACGAGCGCTTTTTGCTGGGCGATGGTGTGCCAGCAGCCCCTTTTGCATTGCTCGGCCTGCACGGAGGCGCTATTGATTCCAATACCGTATTGGCCTGCATTCAGCCGGTTCACCTGCATGCCACGCGCGACCATTTAGTATTGATGCACCCCGATCACATTCCGCTCACCGCCGCTGAGTCAGCTGCCCTGCTTGAAGAAGCAAAGACCCTATTTCAGGATGAATTCAAGACTGAGATCTTAGCTGCCGACCCATGCCACTGGTTTATAAAGCCAGCTCACTTTGCCAGCTTAGCAACCCACTCCGTTGATCAAGCGCACGGCCGTAATATCGATTGGTGGTTACCGCGTGACACCATGGAAGTAGGTAGAGCTAGAGCTTGGCGTAAATTGCAAAATGAAATTCAGATGCTGTGGCACATTAGCCCGATTAACGAGGCCCGCCAAGCAAGTGGTCTGCCTGCCATTAATTCGATTTGGATCAGCGGCACCGGCTCGACTGCTGATTTACAAGCTCCAAATGAAATTCGAGCAGCAAGCCACATCATTACTGACCATCCCGTTTTAAAGGGTATTGCCCACCACCTCACTATTCCGTGTAGTGGCGTAGTCACTGCCGATACCCTGATTGGTGGGTTTGCTTGGCTGAAGGATCCAGCCGCGATTTGGCCAATACTGCAATCTGCATTAATGGATGAAACGCTCGATGAACTCGAACTGATTGACTTTCCGAATGGCGTACTACGTTCACGCGCTATTCAAAAGAGTGATATCAAAAAAGGATCCTGGGCCTTTTGGCGCGCGCCTACTTTACTCAGCTGGCAAGAATTAACAGGGTCTAAAGCAGCATGATTGATTCCGTCTTTCGGCAGCGCGAGTTTTCGGCAGAGGCGGCTGATGCCCTAATTGCCGGAGGACTGCATCCTCTACTAGCTAGACTCTATGCCGCTCGCGGCGTATCGACGACCGATGAGCTGGCTCTCGAACTCAAGCATTTAATCTCGCCAACCCAGTTAAGCCACTGCCTTTCCACTGCTGCCATTCTGGCCGATGCGCTTGCGGCAAAGAGACCAATGCTGGTTGTCGCAGACTATGACTGTGATGGCGCAACGGCGTGCGCCGTTGCTGTTCGTGGCCTGCGCTTACTCGGCGGCCCAAATGCGAATATTCATTTTTTAGTCCCCAATCGCTTTACGATGGGCTACGGCCTCACACCCGAAGTAGTGGAGCTTGCTGCTACCCAAACACCCAAGCCTGCAATTCTGATTACGGTAGATAACGGCATTGCCAGCGATGCTGGCGTTGAGCGTGCGCGCGAATTGGGTATGGAAGTCATCATCACAGACCACCATCTTCCTGGTGATTGCACGCCCAAGGCACTAGCCATCGTCAATCCAAACCAAAGGGGTTGCGACTTTCCCAGTAAAGCACTGGCCGGCGTTGGTGTGGTGTTTTACCTGCTGATTGCCCTGCGCGCCGAACTCCGACAGCGCGGCCTGTTTACCCAAGACACCCAGCCCAAGATTGAAAATCTGCTTGACTTAGTTGCCCTAGGAACCGTAGCCGATGTTGCGCAGCTCGACTACAACAACCGTATTTTGGTGGCGAACGGTCTGCGGCGCATGCGCCAAGGGATTGGGCAGCCTGGTATCGCTGCTTTATTTAATGTAGCGGGTCGCGATATTCGGAAAGCTACGGCGGGCGATTTGGGCTTTGCTATTGGCCCTAGGCTCAATGCCGCTGGGCGCCTAGCCGACATGACCTTAGGAATTCAGTTGCTGCTGGCAGACGATGCGGATGTCGCGCTGCGCATCGCCCAAGAACTTGATCGCATTAATCGCGAACGCCGCGTGATTGAGGGCGGCATGCAAGAAGCGGCCCTGACCCATCTAGCAGAAGAACAGTTGGATGGCCTTGCAGCAGCCCGCTCTGCCCTCTGCCTGTGGAATGCCAACTGGCATCAAGGCGTCGTCGGTATTGTTGCCTCGCGCCTAAAGGAACGCTTTAATCGTCCTGCCATCGTATTTGCCCCAGCCGATACCGAGGATGCGCAGTCGCAATTGCGTGGATCAGGCCGTTCGATTAGCGGCTTTCATCTGCGCGATGCATTGGATTTGGTTTCTAAGCGCGAGCCTGGCCTCATTCTTAAATTTGGTGGCCATGCCATGGCAGCCGGCTTGACGATTGATCAAGGGAGCTTTTCCCGCTTTGATGCCTGCTTTCAAGAAGTTGCCAATGAATTACTCGACGACGGGCTGTTAGCTAGGCAATACATTCACGACGGCAGACTGCACCCCGATGAATTAACCGCAGAGATAGGCGATCTCTTAGCAGAGGAGCTTTGGGGCCAAGGCTTCCCACAGCCGGTCTTTTATGGCGAATTTGAAGTGGTGAGTCAGGCCCTGATGAAAGAAAAGCACCTGCGACTGCAACTGAAGCCGCTTGGAAGCGCGCCGGGGGATAAGCCGGTCAGCGGGGTCTGGTTCAACCATACCCAAACCCTGCCGGCACGAGTGCATTTGGCTTACCGCTTAGTTGCAGATCGCTTCGGCGGCCAAACACGGGTACAACTCATGATTGAAGCCCTTGACGAATAGGGCAGGACGGATGCCTAAAAGCCGCTTGACTTTATAATCAGCAGCATGGAAGCCGAACAACTTAACCTCATCTCCAATACCCTTCAGGATCTGCTCACACGCGAGCAAGCACTTCGGGGGTATCTTTGACTACGACGTCAAGTCACGTCGCCTAACGGAAGTTAATTCCATTCTCGAAGATCCCACCATTTGGGATGATCAAAAGCGAGCGCAAGCCCTCGGTAAAGAAAAGAAACTACTCGATGGCGTGGTCTCTACCCTCACAAATTTAAATAGCAATATCACAGGTGCTCTTGAATTATTTGAGATGGCCAAAGAAGAAAGTGATTTTGAGACCTTAGGTGCAATTGAGGTAGATACCGAGGGTTACAGCAAAATCATTGCAGACCTTGAGTTTCGTCGTATGTTTCATAACGAGATGGATCCGTGCAACTGCTTTATTGACATTCAGGCAGGTGCTGGTGGTACGGAAGCCTGTGATTGGGCAAGCATGCTGTTTCGCCAATACTTGAAGTACTGCGAACGCAAAGGCTATAAAACCGAGATTCTGGAAGAGTCTGATGGCGACGTGGCTGGCATTAAGAGCGCCACCATCAAGATTGATGGGGAGTACGCCTACGGCCACCTCCGCTCCGAGACTGGAGTACATCGCCTAGTACGTAAGTCGCCCTTTGACTCATCGGGCGGTCGCCACACCTCCTTTGCCAGCATCTACGTTTATCCTGAAATCGATGATTCGATTGAGATTGACGTCAATCCGGCCGACATTCGAACCGATACCTACCGAGCGTCAGGCGCCGGCGGTCAACACATCAATAAAACCGACTCTGCAGTACGGTTGACCCACATTCCAACAGGTATTGTGGTCCAGTGCCAAAATGACCGCAGCCAGCACCGCAACCGCGCCGAGGCCATGACCATGCTGAAGTCACGTCTCTATGAACACGAGATGCAAAAACGCCGCGTCGAGCAAGATAAGTTAGAGGCCAATAAAACCGATGTGGGTTGGGGCCATCAAATTCGATCCTACGTTTTAGATCAAAGCCGGATTAAAGATTTGCGCACCAACGTTGAGATTTCCAATACCCAAAAAGTATTGGATGGCGATCTCGATGCCTTTATTGAAGCCAGCCTGAAGCAAGGCGTTTAATTACTCTAATTAGCTCAAACCCCATGAACGATAAAGCCAAAACCCCAGACAATGCGCCAGAAGCAGTGGATGAAAACCACATCATCTCCGAGCGCCGTGAAAAGTTAGCGCAGCTGCGCGCTAAAGGCGTGGCATTTCCGAACGACTTTGTTCCGACGCACCACGCAGCCGATCTGCATGCACACTACGATGGCTTCAATAAGGAAGAATTAGCTGCCAAGAAGGTGATGGTCAAAGTAGCTGGGCGTATGGTTCTGAAACGCGTAATGGGCAAAGCCAGTTTTGCAACGATTCAAGACCGCACCGGGCAAATTCAGTTTTACATTAGCGATGAAATCAGCGGTGCTGATATTCACAATGCATTCAAGCACTGGGACATGGGTGACTTCATTGCAGCCGAGGGGCACTTGTTTAAAACCAATAAG
Organism: Burkholderiaceae bacterium; assembly: GCA_027486025.1. Taxonomy (GTDB): domain Bacteria; phylum Pseudomonadota; class Gammaproteobacteria; order Burkholderiales; family Burkholderiaceae; genus Polynucleobacter. Next base: position 6,460 of record JAIXPY010000114.1, on the reverse strand, counting down.
GGCGAACTCTCAGTTGAGTGCAGCACTTTACGACTCCTCAGCAAATCCCTGCGCCCCCTGCCCGATAAGTTTCATGGCCTCTCCGATTTAGAGACCAAGTACCGCCAGCGCTACGTTGATCTGATCGTCAGCCCCGACACCCGCGCAACCTTTATCTCCCGCAGTAAAGCCATTGCGTCTTTACGCCGTCATATGCTCGATGCCAACTTCATGGAGGTTGAGACCCCCATGCTCCACCCCATTCCGGGCGGCGCAACTGCAAAGCCTTTTATGACGCACCACAATGCGCTCGATATGCAGATGTTTTTACGCATCGCGCCCGAGCTCTACCTCAAGCGTTTGGTCGTCGGCGGCTTTGAGCGCGTATTTGAAATCAATCGCAATTTTCGTAATGAGGGTGTCAGTCCACGCCACAACCCTGAATTTACGATGATGGAGTTTTATGCGGCCTACACCGATTACAAATGGCTCATGGACTTTACGGAAGGATTGATTCGTACTGCGGCTATTGATGCGCAGGGCACTGCAACCCTGACCCACCAGGGCCGTCCACTCGACTTAAGTAAGCCATTTCAACGCTTGACGATTACCGAGGCCATACTAAAGTACGGCCCCGAATCCAAAAAGAGCTATACCCCCGAGCAACTCGAGGATGCTGAATTCATTCGCGCCGAACTCAAAAAAGGCGGAGAGGATATTAATGCGCCAGCACTAAAGAATGCGGGCATTGGCGCCTTGCAGTTAGCTCTGTTTGAATTAGTAGCCGAACATCATTTATGGGAGCCAACCTACATCATTGACTACCCGATTGAAGTCAGCCCCCTCGCCCGCGAATCCGATACCCGCCCTGGTGTGACCGAACGCTTTGAACTCTTCATCACTGGCCGTGAAATTGCCAATGGCTTTTCTGAACTCAATGATGCTGAAGACCAGGCGCAGCGCTTTCATAAGCAGGTCGAGCAAAAGGAAGCAGGTAATGAAGAAGCCATGTACTTTGATCACGACTTTATTCGCGCTTTGGAGTACGGCATGCCCCCAACCGGCGGTTGCGGAATTGGTATCGACCGGCTAGTAATGCTGCTCACTGATGCGCCTAATATTCGCGATGTGATTTTGTTCCCTCACTTGCGCCGCGAAGAAGAGCAATAAAACCGGATTGAATGCATGATGCTGCTTGAAATTGCTAATCTCCTTTCTGAAATCGCCATCACGGTTATTGGCGGCGCGTGCCTATTGCGCTGCTATCTGCAATACCTAAAATTCAATTTGTCGCCCCATTCTGGCAACCCGATCGGCCTTTACTTGATGCCGCTGACAAACTGGCTGGTCATGCCATTGCGCAAAATAATCCCAAGCGTAGGACGCATTGATAGTGCTTGCATAATGGGAGCCTATTTGATTGTGTTGACCAAAGTATTCTTGATTGGATTATTGCTGGGAACCGTTCCGCCGGTCATCAGCTTACTGATTGGATCTGTATTGGAACTGATTGGCCTTGTTTTATCAATCTTAGTTGTCTTAATCATCGCCAACGTAGTCCTGTCCTGGGTTGGCCGTGGATCTCCGACGCAATATATGCTGTCGGAGATATTAAATCCAATGCTCGCGCCTATTAAACGCATCCTACCAAGTATGGGCCTACTGGATTTATCACCGCTCATCTTGCTGGTTTTAATTCAGATAGCGCAGATTGTATTAAGTAATATTGCGCGCGCCCTCCTTTGACCTTAGACAATCAACGTCACCTCTTTTCTAATTTATAAGTTATGCCATCAAGCATTCTTCATCAGTCGCTTCAAATTAAAAAAGTGGAGTCATTTGTTTACCGAGCACCAATACATAAGCCAGTACAAACTTCATTCGGGATAATGCATGACCGACCAGCAGTAGCCATACGCCTTGAAGATAATGAAGGTTACGTTGGCTGGGGAGAAATTTGGTGCAATTTCCCCACTCTTGGCGCCGAACACCGCGCCCGGCTCTTTGACTCCATAGTTGCGCCTATATTGCTAGAAAAGATATGGGATTCGCCAGCTGAAGCATTTCAAGAGCTTACTAAACGATTACATATTTTGGGAATTCAATGCGGCGAACCTGGCACGATCGCGCAAGCAATTGCGGGTACTGATATTGCCTTATGGGATTTACTTGGAAGAAAGGTTGGGAAACCGCTATGGGAACTGTTTGGCGGCACACCGCGGATTGAAACCTATGCCTCAGGTATTAGCCCAACCGACCCTGAAGAAATTGCAGAAGAAAAATGGGCGGAAGGATTTCGAGCCTTTAAGCTCAAAGTAGGCTTTGGTCAGGATCGAGACTTTTCCAACCTACAGGCCCTTCGAAGGCTGCTTGGGCCAGATACCAAAATTATGGTTGATGCAAATCAAGCCTGGGACATTGATTCTGCAGCTCGCCATATCGAACATTTAGCTCCGCTTAATCCGTTCTGGGTAGAGGAACCGATGCCCGCAGACCACTCTATCAAAGACTGGACTATGCTTGCTTCCCAATCCTCGATCCCCCTTGCTGCGGGGGAAAACATGCGTGGCGAAACCCAGTTTTATGAAGCAATAAACAGCAATGCATTTCAGGTGATTCAACCTGACCTTGGAAAATGGGGCGGATTTAGCGGCTGCATTCCTGTTGCAAAAGCAATATGTGCCAACAATCTACTCTTTTGCCCGCACTGGCTTGGGGGTGGCATCGGACTTGTCGCATCCATGCATTTAAAAGCCGCAGTAGGTCAAGCAGGCTTTGTTGAGGTAGATTCCAATCCAAATTTATTACGAGAGGGTATGGCAATGCCTTATCCTACGGTTAATGATGGTGCAATCTTGCTAAGTAATGAACCCGGTCTAGGCATTGCTCCGGAAATCAATCGAATTATGGATTTGCAAGTAAAGCATTACTTTTAGCAGTTAAGCAGTCTAAATACAAAAAAATATGGGGAGCTTTATGAAATACCTTTCACCTTTTCTTGCTGCAGTCCTATTGCTATCCGGCATTACTACTGCTTCCGCACAATCGTGGCCAGATAAGCAGGTCAAAATTATTGTGGCCTACCCGGCTGGAGGCGGTGTAGACCCCGTTGCACGACTCGTCGGTCAAAAATTATCTGAGCGCTGGAAGCAGCCCGTTGTTGTTGAAAATAAAGCGGGTGGTAGCGGCACGATTGGAGCCAATTTTGTGGCACAATCCCCTGCAGATGGATTAACGATTTTGATGTCGGCGACGCCTGAAGTGGTTATTAACCAGCACTTCATGCAAAAAATGTCTTACAACCCAGATATCGATTTAAAGCCTGTAACCCTGGTCGTCCGCCTACCTTTTGTATTGGTATCAAATGTCTCAAAACCCTATACAAATGCGGCCGAACTCATTTCCTATGCTAAAAAGAATCCCAACAAAGTCAGCTACGCATCCTCTGGCCCGGGATCAGCCCAACACTTAGCGGCTGTAATGCTTGAGCAACAAGCTGATATTAAATTAGTACATGTTCCATATAAAGGGGTTGCCCCTGCCGTGTCCGACCTGCTTGCTGGCCACGTTGACATTGGATTTGCCGGATTACCTACGGCACTGCCCCATATTCAATCAGGCAAGCTTAGAGCATTAGGCCTTTCCTCAAAACTACCTTCTTCGGCTGCGCCAGATATTCCACCGCTTGCCAAAACACAAGGGCTATCTAATTTTGATTTGACGCAATGGTTTGGAACCTTTGTGCCTAGTGGTACCCCAAACATCATTGTTCAGCGCATTCAAAGTGATATCCAGGCAATCTTAAACATGCCGGATGTAAAAGCTACACTCGAGAAGCAAGGCGCCCAGCCTAGCGGTATGAGCACTGCAGATTTTCAAGCATTTGTTAATAGTGAGCGCAAGAAATTTGGCGACATTGTTAAGGTAGCAAAAATTGAGCAGTAAATTACTGCTACCTCACCAAAATATATTTTTCTAAACAGCACCCGGGACGCTTGCTACATTAATTGACGTTCAACTCAACCGTTAAATTGGTGCCGGGGACAATGATCCCTCCACGGTCTCCGGCGTTTACAGAGCCCCATCTGGCGGCAAAATAATCGGGCAGCGGTCTTCCAGCCAGGGGTGATATCCATAATCTTAGTAAATGTCGCTGGCGCTCGGGTTCGGGCCAATTTTCAAAATCACTGCGTGAATGAAAAATCTGGTGGTTATGAATAATCTGAATGTCACCTGGTTCAAAACTCATCGGCAAAATCAATTCGCCTTCTGCAATGATTTCATCGAGCAAATTCATTACATCAATTTGTTTTTGGGTAAGTCGCGGAGCCTCTGGAAAATTAGTTTGAGCTGATTCAATATAGGGCCGAATATAGACACACGTTAATTCACCTTGATACCAACTAAAAATAGGCATATCAAACCACGGATTAAGGCCTGCAGGCACCTCACCACGGCGGTCCGTTGGATAGGGCATAAAAAGTGCCTCTAATAAATCGGGTCGTCTTCGAGCAATTTCATTGTATGTACTCATGGAGCTTGCGAGATACGATTCGCCACCCTTCTTCGCTTTTTGCAGACACAAGAGCGCAACAAAATCCGAGGAGTCTGTATGAAACTCTAATTTTTTATTCGTCTGATAAAACCGGGTTTTACTATCCGTAATATCCGCGCCTTGATCGCGGACATGGCCCAATAAGTGTCCCTTTGCGTTATTGCTTCTCAAGCTACCCAAATGACAGCCCAGCCCAAGATAGATCACAGACGCTAATTTAATGCCAAGCTCTTGAACTGGAATTCCCCTGAGCAGCACAAAGCCACGCCCGGCTAATAGTTCTTTTAAGATTTCAGTTATTAAAGTATGAATTGTTGGGAGCGGAAAGTCCTCTTTCGTAATTTGCTCTAATGGCTTTCCCAGGCTTAAAAAATGGTGGGCCGCTTGATTTAATTCAGCGAGCTGATTTTGAGACCACTCTATTTTCCATGATTGATCATGTTGCATTTCAGCACCAGTCCACACGCTGGCACCACTGATTTGCATAGGAAAATCGTTCGGTATTTTAATTTCTCTGTTGAGATTGTTAAGCATAGAAATAAAATTGAAATGCCTCACATAAATCTACTGGGAGACTTTTTTTGGCTTCGGTTATTTCTCAGTGTAAATTGGCCTCATGAGCCAATTTACACTAAAGAAAATTTAAATTACTTTTTCAGATTAAGCTGAGTACCGAGCTTGCTATAGAGCTCAAATTGCTCTTTAGCAAAGCTTTCGGTTTCTTGAGGCGAGCGAATTGCGGGGATCGCACCAACGGTATCGTTGCCTCGTATCCAGCCTGGATCAACAGCCACTTGTTTTAGTACGGCCTGCCATTTAGCAACTACTTCTGCAGGCAACCCAGGCGGACCATAAAGCCCGCTCCACCCCATCACTTGCTCAAGACTAGAAACACCCAATTCGCGTGCAGTGGGAACATCTGGGAAATCTTTTAGGCGGCTTGGTGTCGAGGTTACGAGTGCACGTACGGTACCGCCCTTGATCTGACCGACCAAGGTAGTGAGGTTGTTACAGATGAACTGAACTTGGCCACCCAGTAATGCAGTTGTAGCTTCGCCAGCGCCTTTATAGGGAATCATCATAGCGGCTGTAGAAGGCATATTGAGCTGACTCAATACAACTTCTACCGCTAAATGCTGAGTGGTTCCTGCCCCAGCAGTTGCGTAATTTAACTTGCCAGGATTTGCTTTGATTCCACCAATCAGGTCCGTAAATGTTTTATATGGCGAGTCGGATTTCACAATACAAACAACAGGATTGAAATCCAATAATGTGATGAAGGTAAAGTCGTTCCACTTATAGGGTGTACTGCTATCCAGTGCCGGAGTAATGGCTTGAGAACCTCCCCGTGACACCAATAAAGTGTATCCATCTGGGGCTGAAGTTCTGACCCGTTGCGAACCAATCGTGCCTGAAGCGCCTGGGATATTAGTGACGACTACTGGCTGCCCAATAAACTTGGTGACAGACGCCGCAAGATTTCTGCCAGAGAAGTCGCTGTCACCGCCAGCAGCATAGGGCGCCACTAACGTAATGGGTTTGTTAGGATAGGTTTGGGCGTGTGACACACCAATACCCAGTGCCGTTATCAAAGCTCCTACCGATAGTAATGCTGGCTTTAAAAATGTACGCTTTAATTCTTTATCCATCTCATGACTCCAGTAAGAACATTAAAAGATAAGTTCACGTTAGCAAGCGTATAAAAGAGATGCAATACGAGTAATCCCCTAATACTATTTTTTACCGCGATAAAGTCTCTTTACTCGAACCAGCACGCTCAAGCACACCGCTACCAACCTACTTCTCAACAAACGCCCGCTCAAAGACGTAATCCCCGAGTTGCCCGAGGCTAGGAGACACCACAAAGCCCCTAGCGTCTAACATGGCACAGGTTTCTTTGAGCATGGCAGGACTACCGCAAATCAT
>JAIXPY010000018.1 GCA_027486025.1 Burkholderiaceae bacterium | reverse complement strand
ACGCTCAAGACCTACCGATTCAAAAGTAAAACGGGGGGATTTGCCCCAGACTGGCTTAGGCAAGCCTTGTGCCGACCCATAGATAGGACTGAGGACAGCCAGCAAAGTAGCGCTCGACTTTAAAAAATGGCGGCGACCATGCAGAGATGCGAGGTGGGTGCTGGAATCGTACAGGGGGTTAACAACAGGGTCATTGAATTCGTTCATACCGCGTCCTTTGATTATTTTTTCTATGATCAGCTGTATTCGTGTCAATTTAATGACGTGCTTAGCTCTGTGACGCCAACAACACGGGCTTGATCAGAAATGCCCTAAAATTTACGTTTTTAGTGTGGAATCCACCATGGCACCTTGGAAAGCAGCCTGCGCCGGCGATCACTTTGATGAGATCGATACGCCCGCTTTAATTCTGGATATGGATGCCTTTGAGCGCAATTTAGGCCTTCTGCAAAATGCGCTGTCGGGTAGCGGCGTACGCTTACGCCCCCATGCTAAAAGCCACAAGTGCCCTGAAATTGCATTACGCCAAATTGCAGCGGGCGCAGTTGGCATCTGCTGTCAAAAAGTCAGCGAAGCGGCAGTCTTTGTTGCGGCCGGAGTTAAGGACATTCTGATTACTAACCAAGTCGTCGGCGAAAAGAAAGTAGCGCATACACTTGATTTAGCTGAGCGCGCACGCATTGGTATCTTAGTCGACCATCCAGAACAAGTTACTGCCTTCGCGCAAGCGAGTAGCACACGAAAAATCACGATCGACGTCTATATTGAAGTCGATGTGGGGATGGGCCGTTGTGGCGCTACTTCGATTGAGCAAGTTGTCGCACTGGCTCGTCTTATTGATCAAGCGCCCTACTTACATTTCATGGGCTTACAGTGCTACCACGGTAGCGCCCAGCATTACCGCCTCCCCAAGGAACGGCAAGATGCGATTGCGACCGTATGCGCCAAGGCGGCTGAAGCGAAGGCGGCGGTTGAACAGGCGAGCATCAGAGTAGAACGAATTACCGGGGCTGGTACTGGCTCGGTCATGCTGGAAGGCAGCTCATCGATTTTTAATGAGGTACAAGCAGGCTCCTATATTTTGATGGACCGCGACTATGCCAAAAACCAGCGTGATGCAGGTGACTTAGCGTTTGAGCATGCCCTGTTTATCAAAACAGCCATACTCAGCCACCCAACTCAGGGTCGCGCCGTTGTCGATGCCGGCCTCAAAGCATCCAGTGTCGATTCTGGAATGCCCCTAGTCTGGCAACGTGCGGACGCAAGCTACCTCAAAGCCTCGGATGAACATGGCGTACTCGAACTCACTGCAGACTCACCGCTTAAGCTCGGCGACGCTATCAAGCTCATACCCGGTCATTGCGATCCTACCGTCAACTTATATGATGAAATCATTTGTATTCGAGGCAATACGGTAGAGGCCGTTTGGCCTATCGCTGCGCGTGGCGCTTTGCTTTAGCCTCAAGGCATTCGGCTCTCCCATCGCGTCTGCAAAATTGAACACCAGAAGAAATTTTCTTTGCATCTCGAGTGCTTCCCTTTTATTCTGGAGCGAACCGTCACGCGCACAAGGAGTTCGTATGGATTTCACTAGCCCTAAAACGATGCGCGATTGCTGGATTGTGAATGATGGCGTGATGGGCGGAGTATCGCAATCGGCTCTTCGCCAAGATACGCAAGGCATGTATTTTGAAGGCCTGGTTTCCCTTAAAAATAACGGCGGCTTTGCCTCCATGCGTTCATCGGCCCAATTTCCCCCAGGAACTCAATTGCTAGAGCTATTGGCCAAAGGGGACGGTAAGCAATACAAGCTCGTCTTACGTACCGCGATAGCGCCACGAGTGACATATGCTGCAGAGTTTATCGCTGAACCTACCTGGCAAGCCTATCGATTTCAATTGAATCAATTTAAGGCGACTTTTCGTGGTCAAGACGTTCAAGCGCCTACCCTATCCTTTTCTGATGTGATTGAGTTTGGCATTCTGATTTCAAATAGCCAGGCTGGCAGCTTTGCGATCCAACTAAAAACACTTCAATCTGCTTAGGTCGAGAAAAACTAAGCCATATCCTAAAACGGTATGGCCTATGAAGAGTATGTTTGCACTTTAGCAATAAAGCTGGAATCAATGCACCCAATCAATAGCAATATTGAGTTGGCTATTTTCGGGTCAGTCTATCCAAATGGGATGTTTATGCATAATAGAATGAAACAGCTGCGAGTGGAGATGCTCAGTCAACCATCTCTTAAGCGCTAGGAACGGCAATTGATTAAACCGCTCAATATTGACCATTGAAAACTGCCGAATAAATGGAAAAATAGCAATATCCAGCCAACTTTGTTGATTGCCCACTAAATATTGACTTGATTCAAGCGCATCATTCATCGGCTTCAGCATAAGTGCAATTGCAGCACCAAATACTTCATCTTGAATAAGGTTGGGATGCCGATTCGGGTACTTGTATTGATCAAGCAATACCTTGAATGGTCCGTCATTCCGTTCAATCCAAATTTGAGCAGCAACGTCATCCACCTCACCCCAGTTATCTGGGTCAGATTGCTGCAAAGCCCAGCGAATGATCTCTACACTTTGATCTAAAACAAGATCACCCACAATGAGCACGGGCACCGTACCTTTTGGGGATGCCGTCAACATCGATTGTGGCTTATTACGTAATTCAATCTCCCTGTGCTCAACCTGAATACCGGCATATTGCAAGGTCATACGAGCCCGTATTGCATAAGGGCATCTGCGATAGGAGTACAAAATGGGCAACACCATACGCATCATTTTTTTAGCCAACTCCAAGCCGAACTCCCTAAGAGTGTTAGCCCCAAAGAACCATGGCCCGCATTAACCCAGACATTCTCATATCTAATCTGCTGAATGTAGGGAGCCCCCGATGGGTAGCATGGACTTAAGTCAGCCCAAGAACTGACATTATTTAGATCAGCAGCGCCGGGAAACATTCGTTTTCTTAATTAATACTTCAAAACCAAGCCTACAGAAAATTAATACGCCTTTGGGGTCATATTTTCAATACAGCTGACTCTGTACATTGACTCCAATTGTTTTATTGCCACAGAATCGGTCTTTTGGAGCTTCCCGGTCTCGATATCCGAATTTACATTGGCTTGAATGCAATTTGCTACCGCATCCTCACCTTTGCAGCCCGCAAGAACTGAGGCGATTAACGTAATACTAACTAAAAGTAATTTCTTCATTAAAAATGGTCTAAAAAATTGGTTTAAGCTTAAATGGCCTGCCCAGCATGATTCAAACGTGCAGAGCCTAGGGCTTAGAAGGATTTGTGGCAGCTGGAACGTGATTCTATGATAGTGGGTTACAGCGTAAAAATGGTTCCCTGCAAAAAACTATATTTCAAAAACCTTATTTTTTGCGTACTTACTTAAGCCCCATGCAATTAGCATAATAAGTAACCGTTGCAGGCCAATCTGAAAATATTCCCTTAACACCAACTTGCTGAGCTAGTACATCTATAACCTCATATATTTGCCCGTCGGTGTAGATGGCAGATTTAATTGACTGGTGATACCAGCTGCCCCCTTTATTCATTGGTCCATCACGCTCTAGAGACCACGTAATGATGTTTAATTTGGCTTCGATTGCTGCTTTGGCATATGCTGAAGGGATAAGCTCCCCATTGCTACCCGTGGTCAATAAAACCCACATAGGAGGAGCAATATAGCGCACCCCTTTTGCATAGAGCTCTTGCATGGTTGGCTTTAGCGATTCAGGTGCGGCCGCATTAAACCCTTTTTGCTCATACCGACCATCCAAATAAATTGCTTGCTTTCCAAAATCTGGTTCATTCTGAATCCAGTAAATCACATCATTCAAATTAAAAGATTGTGGAAAAACGTCTTTAGGAGAAATGCCGGCCTGCTTATAGTCATTTATGAGGGCTTGTGCAAATTGCTCCTGAGTAAAGCCTAAATAGGGCATTGGCACTACCGCCGCTTTGAGTTCAGGTGTAAATTTGCCACCAAATTGTTTAAATAAAGCAATGGATTCTTTATGCGTTAATAAAGTTCCGCCAGCCTCGGAATACAGTTCAGTCCTCCAGCTTGGCGTACCTGCAATGTATGACTGGATATCCTTAGCATTTTTATTAACCCCGTCCATCTTGCCACGCAGGGCTTTAAATTCTTCTAGGGTGATATCCGTCGTGCGACACTCCGCAATCGCAGGCTCTGTGCCACTTGCTGGGGCAAAAGATTTAGTGCACTTTTCATTTAAATTTGTTAGTAATATATTTGTTGTTGCCTGCAAATCATTCTGTGCATGACGACAAACTAATTGTTTATCTTGTGTAAAGGTGACATCACATTCAAAAATACCAGCCCCCATCAATGCAGCAGCCTTATTGGACTGCACGGTATGTTCTGGAAACTGCAAGGGTGCGCCGCGGTGTGCAATCGAAAATGATGTGCGTTCGGGGACATTACTGGAGCAGCTTTTTAGCTTGCTTTTTAACGGGCCCTCTTTCATGGCATCAATTAAATAAAAGGGTCTTACTCCATATTGAATGTTTTGGGCAAATACAGGGAGGTTTATTAAAAATAACAGTGCGGAAATGAAATGAATAGGTTTGATAAAAGGTTGCATTTTTTTGATAACCAATGAGTAATGTAATTTTTAAACTAGGCAAAAGATCAACATCACACATTGATGATGACGGCATCCCTTGATTTGATAACTTGCTCAAGCTCATGACTGGTAAGGTAGCAAATCCGTGCTTTGGATTGGACAACCTCATATTGCTCATCTTCAATCGCCTTAATTGGATATCGACCCGCCTTCAATGGGGTAAGTCCAATCACATCATCATCTAGAACTGTTTTAGCTAAAAAACTATTAATTACTTTTAATTGCATAACTTCCATTCTAAAAAAGAAATATGACAGTCTTTTTAGATAGATTAATTATTAAGCACTGGAAACTTATGCCTTGTAAATTATTACTCACCCACCAAGCCAATAAACTTATAAAAAATTATGGCGTTGCAGCAAATTTAACCGAATGCGCGTCACTAAAGTGCCATTGAAAATTCACGTGGGAGCTGTTAAAAAATCATCCAAGGAGAGTTTCCTTGGAATGGAATTTTCAAATTCACTAAGGAGATTGGCAATGGAAGCACTTGAAGAAAATACTGAACCATATGAGCTCAAAAGTTTCAGTAGAAAACTCAACTCTGATGATCACATCAAAGATCGAATGATCATGAGACATCTTAAGCGACGTAAAAATAATTCTTTATTGGATTTTGATGCGCCCACAAAAGCCCAAAAAAATATTGGGGCACGCCATGAATAAAGATATATTACTTTCTTCGCCTGGCGTAGATACTTACCTGATTCTTTCATTCGTTGCTATATTGGCTGCCAGCAGCATCATTTACCTAAATACCTGAATCGAGATATTTACTTGCAAAGCCATCCAAGCGATGGCTTTTTCTTTGCGACGGAATGGCAGAATCACGTTGTACGGGATTGAAAATCTCAAAAACAAGCTCGACTCTAGGTTTTCGCCTCCCGCATTTTTTTTTACTACTCTTTATGTTTCTTACCCAACTTCTCGGGCTTACCATTTCCGTAAAGGCACCAATATTTGATTTCCTCAAAAAGGGCCTCTTGCTCTTTTAATTTCAGGGCCTTTACGTCGGAAAGACTGATCGTTCCAGATTTCCGCATGGTCTCGATCGCTTCTTTGAGTGCGCTCATCTTGATGCCTTTTTGATTGAAATGAATTATTTGGTTGTAATTGAAGGTGTTTTACACCGCACAAACCTAGTTTTTTGACTTATTTGAGTATTTTATGGTTTTACGACCAATTGGCTATAAATGAGCCTTTTAATCATGAACTTAAGACCTTTTAATCATAAAAGTTATTTTGCTGTCATGCAACATACTTATTAGGCTGTTAAATTAATTACGTATAAAACCTAATACTTAATGAATTTTTAGGTTCACAGGTGCCATAAATCATGAAAATAATTTTGAATGTAATTCGGGATTTATTTAATGCCTGGATGGAAGCTAGATCCGAGGAAGCCAAGTATTACAGCAAATACAGTCATATTGAGAAATAAAGCATGCTGACTACTGAATTTCTGCCTAGAGATCAGTTTTCAAAATACGGGTCTTGGTTAAAAGTCCAAGATCCACAGACACTACACGACTATTTTGGTTACACAATGGGTCAACAGGCTATTGATCAGTTAGTTGGTCGGCTTATAAGTAACTCAAAGCATAATTATTTCCTTGTTGCCAAGTTTAATGGTCAGTGGGCCGGCACGATTCATATTGCCACTCATGAGCAAGAGGTAGAGTTTGGTGTCATCGTAGCCCTGCAGTATCGCAAACTAGGCATTGCCAATGTATTAATCGATGAAGCCATTACATGGGCTCGTAATCGCTACTATCAAGATCTTTACATGCATTGCATCAGCTGGAATAGACCCATCAAGCATCTATGCCAAAAGCATGGCTTAGTGCCTCGTAACATGATGGGCGATTCAGAAGCGAACTTAAAACTAGATCCGCCAAATTGGGTTACCCATTTCAAAGAACAAATGACTATTGCTAAACGCAATTGGCTGACGATGTCACCATTTTTGCAGTTTGCTCTAGCTTTGAGAAGATAGTGGCATGGACTATAGCAATTGCTTGATGAGGGGTCCCTTGCGTTTGCGGGACGATGTGCGAATCACTGTGTTAGATCATTAACTTAATTGAGGAAAACAATAAATGAAGCTAACTGTCTTTCGTTACAAAGTCTGGGATCATCAAAATGATGATCATGTCCATATCCCCTCTTATTACGCCATTCGGGAATTTATTGAGAGCCTAGAAGGTGCAAGCGTAATTGAAGATGATTATTTAGAAGTGGATGAGTCTGATCTTGATGCGCATGGACGGATTGCCGTAAGAGATGAAGTTTAGGCTGCACCGCCACTTCTAAGGACGAAAACTGTCCTAGTAACGTTTAAATTTGATTAGCATCTTTATAAATCTGCTGATGCCCTTTTTCCATTAGCTGAATATAGCTGTCAATAAACTCATGGTGTTGCTCAACCATTGCGTTACATATCATCAGATTAGCCTGTCCTATGGCTTGACTGGCAACAATAATGGCGCCGATAAATTCTTTAGGCTTATTATGATCAACTGCATTAACTACCCTATCTGTAGCCTGCTCATTGGCGTCTTGCATTAACTCAACTAATTCTTCGTGTAATTTTTTATGATTTTCAAAGAAATTACTCGTCACAGCCCAAATTGGCATCATCAAACCATAAAAACCTTCAAGGGTTTTAATGGGAGTCATTTGACCTGATGATTGCTCAGTTCCGCTAAATTGGTTTAAGGTCATAATTTCTCTCCTGCTGTAGTTACTGGGAAAGATGGCACTGTCACTTCATGGTGATTTTCAGCATCTTGAATAAATTGGGAAATCATGGGAGCAATAGTGCGACGAAAAACAGCGCCATTAAAGGTTCCGTAGTGCCCCACGCCTTTAATCAATTCATAACGCTTATGTCTTTCGGGTAGATTAGGGGTGATGTCCAGCGCTGCTTTCGTTTGACCAACTCCACAGATATCATCCTCTTCACCCTCAATGACCATCAAATAGCTCTTACGAATATGATTGGTATCCACCTGATGCCAACGGCTCATCAACTTTCCTTGTGGCAAGGAGTGGTCTTGAAATACTTCTTTGATGGTTTGGAGGTAAAACTCTTCGGTTAAATCCATCACTGAAAGGTATTCATCATAGAAAGCTTTACGACGATGAGCCTCCTCTTCATTCCCCCGAACCAACGCTTCATGCATCGCATCAATGGACATGGCATGACGATCAGAATTCATGGCCATAAAACTATTTAGCTGTAAAAAGCCTGGATAAACTCTTCTGCCCATACCTAAAAATGGTGGTGGTACAGGTTGTATCAAATTTTTCTCAAACCACTCTAGATCGTGAGATTTTGCAAACTCATTAACCTTCGTTGGATTTACCCTAGTATCAATAGGTCCAGCAATGAGCGTTAATGAGCAAGGCTGACAGCGATCACCCCAGTCGGACATGATGGCAGTGGTTGCAAGGGCGGCAACGGTAGGCTGACACACAGCTAAAACATGGGTCTTTGGGCCTAAGAAATGCAAGAAATCAATTAAATAGTCTATGAAATCATTGAGATTAAAGCGATCTTGATTGATGGGAATATTCTTGCAATCCAACCAATCCGTAATGTAAACATCATGCTCTGGTAGCATCGCCACTACGGTACCACGCAATAGGGTTGCGAAGTGTCCCGAATAGGGGGCAATGATAAGCAGTTTTGGTTGATGTAATTTTGTGGCTACTTTTTTGAAATGCACTAACTGACAATAAGTACGCTTTAGAACTATTTCGTCTTTAATCTCAACAGCCCCTCTGTTAACCTCAGTCTTGTCAATACCCCACTCCGGTTTAAGATGTGCGCCAGATAGTTGCTCTATGACATCGAGCCAAGCTAGATTAGATTTATGGATCTCGGTATTAATAAATGGGTTTGACGCACTATTTAAAGTGGCTCGAACAATCCTGAGGGACTGCCGCATTGGTCGAATACTGGAAGCAATCGTATTTTGCAAAAGGTATAACATCCCCACCCCTTAGAGAAGAGTTATACTATTTATGATGATGCAGAGATATGACAACTTGATTACAAATTGTTTATTGTCGTTTTAAAAAATATTGCAAGCACTAATGATGGATAAGTGTTGCTTAAATCGACACTTGGCCTCAACAAGGATCACGAACTTTTTGTACAAATTACTCCTCGGAAAAGTATCAATGCAATTGAATATCTCTTCTACAAAAAGAACATTTACGGATAAAAAATACTATTCGTTTAGGTAGAGAAAAGGTTTTATATCTATTATTTTTTTAAGAAAAATTTTACTTACAAAATTGTCGTTTTTAATCATCAATTTTAAAGTCATACATAGACATGTCATCACAAACATATCAGAATTCGCACAAGCAATCGGTCTAGAGAGTAAACAATAATCTATCAAAATTAGTTATCAAATTACTCTTTAATTTTTGGGTCAAAAACCTGAATACTGGAGGTCATGATGAAGAAGTACCACTTACTAGACGAAGATGATGATTACTTTAATGAGTATGCAGATACGGTCAAATATGATTTATTAAAAGATCGGCTACATTGGCAACATCAAGCACGTAAAGAAATTTATTTGGAATATCATTTTCCAGACGATGAATGTGATTTCGATTAAAAATAGTCCCCAAACTTGACGACATGGCTAACTGCAGAGCCGCCTAGCCGATATATGAAGCTGATATATCAAGCCCAAATGTGACAATTTCACCTTTCAAAATTTATTCATAAAAAAATTATTTTATGATGGACATGTCATATTTAATCGCCAAAAATGCAATTAATTTATGGGTTTTATGGATCAATATTGATT
>JAIXPY010000065.1 GCA_027486025.1 Burkholderiaceae bacterium | reverse complement strand
CCAAACTGCGCTTGGCCCACTGAATGGAGTTTTGATGCTTCATAAATCGTTCCTTACAATTAAAACGCAGTACCTACCTGGAACTGCAAACGCTGGATATTATCGGTTGGCTGGGCATTCACAGGCAAACCATAACTAAACTTCAACGGACCCAGCGGTGATATCCATGATAAACCCAAGCCATAAGAGTATCGCAGAACTAGATTAATGTTCTCGCCGAAGGCATTACCACCGTCCACAAAGGTAAATAAACGCAGGGTTTTATCGACCCCAGAGCCAGGTACCGGGAAGGTGTATTCCACATTGGTGACGATTTTAGACTGCCCGCCAGTAGGCTGGAACAGGCCCGTAACGCTATTAAAGAATACTGGGCCAAGGGATCCAGGGGCATAGCCCCGCACTGATCCAATACCGCCCACGAAGTAGTTTTTCATGATCGGGAAGGGTTTACTACCGTAGGCCTCACCATAACCAATTTCACCATTAAAGGACAAGATATTGCCTTTGGAGAAGGAGTGGTACTTTTGGTATTGGCCAAATAGGCGATAGAAAGTCAAATCGCCAACCGGCGTACCCACTTCGGCAGATAGCTGCTGCAATGAACCCTTGGACGGAATTAAGGCACTATCGCGGCCATCGCGCGCCCATGCTGCGGTAATGGGTACGTTATAGGTTTGCAAGCGTCCTGGGACCGACGTACCAAAATCCTGAACATATTGCTGATAAGGCAATGGCGTATTGGTTGTAGCGTAAATCGAGAAAATCTCAATGCCAGTACCAAAGAAGACGCGATCAACCTCGGTGTACGGAACGCCAAATTTGATATTGGAGCCAACGGTCTTGATTTGGTAATCGGGATCGCCAACGTAGTAAAGCGGCTTGGCTGAGCGGTAGTACAAGTCTGTATAGCGGCTAATACCGTCATCCGTAAAGTAAGGATCAAATTGCGACAGGGTTAAGTTCTGGTTAATCTTACCCAAGGAGAAATTAAGGCCAATCGCAGTACCGGTTCCGAAGGCATTCTCTTGATTGATACCCGCAGACAAAATCAATTTTTCAGTTGATGAAAAACCAGCGCCGATATTAATGGCGCCCGTGGGCTTTTCTTTGACGGCAACATTGACATCAACTTGATCGGGTGAACCAGGCACGTCAGCCGTTGAGATATCGGTTTCAGTGAAATAACCCAAACGGCCAATACGCTCTTTGGAGAGTCGGATCTTATCGCTATCGAACCACGAGCTTTCAAACTGGCGCATCTCGCGCCGCACCACCACATCGCGGGTCTTTGCATTACCAGTAATGTTGACTTGGCGGACATAGACGCGTCGACCAGGATCAACCACTAATGTGATATCAACCTCAGCCAAATCACGACGAATGTCGGGCTGCGGGTTAATCGATGCAAACGCATAGCCGTAGGAGCCCAAGATCTCTGCAATGGCCTTCGTTGTCTCCGCAAGCTTTGCTGAAGAAAAGGTATCGCCCGCTTTCAGGGCCAAGACTTGCTTTAGTTCTGCTTCTTTTCCAAGTAACTCACCAGCCAAACGCATATTCTTGACCGTGAATTTCTTGCCCTCACTAATGCTGATGGTGAGGAAGATGCCCTTCTTGTCCGGCGTAATCGAGACCTGAGTGGAATCAATCACAAACTCAAGGTAGCCTCGGTTCAGATAGTAGGAACGAATGGTTTCGAGATCGGCCGTGAGTTTTTGCTTGGAGTACAGATTGTCTTTGCTGTACCAAGAGAGCCAGCCGCCGGTCTTTAACTGCATCTCACCGAGGAGTGTGCTTTCACTAAACACTTTATTGCCGATGAAATTAATCTCTTGAATCTTGGCGACAGGGCCTTCATCCACATTGAAATAGATGGCGACTTGATTGCGCTCAACCGGAGTAACGGTAGCCACCACCTCAGCAGCGTAGAGGCCTTTGCTGACGTATTGGCGTTTGAGCTCCTGCTCGGCCTTGTCAATCAGCGCCTTATCGTAGAAGCGCGCTTCGGCGACGCCAACGGCTCTGAGGGATTTACGTACCACCTCTTGGTCAAATTCTTTCATCCCCGTAAATTCGATACGGGAGATCGTTGGGCGCTCTTCTACGATCACGATCAGGACATTGCCTTGCGCCTGAATTTGCACATCACGGAAAAAGCCAGTGCTGTATAGGGCTTTAATCGACTCGGCCCCTTTGGCCTGGGTGAAGGTTTCGCCCACTTGAATTGGTAAATAACTAAAGACGGTGCCCGGCTCAACTCGCTGGAGACCCTCCACCCGAATGTCTTTGACTACAAAGCTCTCAGCAGCCTGCAATGGCATGGCAAAACTGGTGAGCAAAACAAATGTTGCTTGAATCAGCAGTCGGAGACTAAATCGAGGGGCTAGTAGGGACAAATTCAAGATAAGAAATACCGTTGTAAGTCATTAAATAAAGCAAAAAGTGTTAACGAAATCAACAAGATAAAGCTAAATTTATGAAGCCATTCTTGCACTGAAATGGGTAAGCGCTTTCCGGATACCAACTCCCATGCATCATACAGGAGCTGACCCCCATCAAGCATGGGGATTGGGATCAAATTCAAGAGGCCAATACTGATACTCATCAGGGCCAAAAAGCCAAAAAAAGCCTGCCACCCCACTTGCGCCGACTTACCCGCCATATCGGCAATGCTTAAGGGCCCGCCCAGCTGGTTTAAGGACGTTTCCCCGGTAACCAGACCGAGCATTAATTTGGCTGAAACCACGGTAATGAGCCAAACGCGCTCGCTTGCATAGATCAGTGCGTCTATGGGGCCTAAGCGCAACATCACCATCTCCTCTGGCTTGGCCATTGCCGGACGAATACCCAAAGCCTGCAGTGGATCTTGCTTTGGCTGAACCTGCGGCAAGGCCTCGGCAGGAAATGGCACAGCAATGCGGCTGCCGCTGGGGCTGGTTAACTCCAATACAAAGCCCTTCTCGCCCGTAATGGCATCCAGTAGTTGCCAGCGCAATTGGTTCCAACTAATCACTGGCTCAAAATCCGCTGATGCAGCATCAATATCACGCCAACCTGTGACCAGGTCACCTGCAACCAATCCCACCTTTGCGGCAACCGAAGCCTCAGGCGGAGCCTGCAAGCGCGCCGGCAATTGCGTCGCACCAGCAAGGTAAATCACCATCAAAAAAGCAATTGCCAAAATGAAGTTAGCGAGCGGCCCGGCAGCCACAATAAAGGAGCGCTGCCACAATCGCTTGCGATCGAAAGCATTCACCTCGTTTGTTGCATCAATAGTTTGTTCTGGATCTCGGCCGTCGAGTAATTTGACATAGCCGCCCAGTGGAATCGAACCAATCACCCATTCGGTTTTATTTTGGCTGGTAAAGCGAAATAAGGGCTTACCAAAGCCAATTGCAAATCGCAGTACGCGTACACCGCACATCCTTGCCGCTGCATAGTGGCCATACTCATGAAAGCCCACCAATATCCCGATCGTGACGGCGAAGGTAAAAAGAGTAATGAGTCCTTGCACCCGGTGCCTCTATGAATTTGCGAGTGTGGGGACGAGCTGCGCGGCAACCTGGCGCGCTTCTACATCCGCATCCAGCACAATGTCAATTGAGCCGGCAGGGACAGATTGGATGGCGGAGAGTGTTTCGCGAACCACGCTAGCGATCTGCAAATAGGGTAAGCGTTGCTCTAAAAATGCGGCCACTGCCACTTCATTGGCAGCATTCAAAATAGCCGGAGCAGTACCGCCTGCTTTTGCTGCCTCAAAGGCTAGAGCTAAGCACGGGAAACGTTCAAAATCAGGCTCCGAAAAATGCAGGTTTGCCATCTGCGCCAAATTCAATGGCGGCACTCCGGCATCAATCCGATCAGGCCAAGCCAAACCATAGGCAATCGGAGTGCGCATATCAGGCTGACCCAATTGCGCAATCACCGAACCATCGCGATAACGCACCATCGAATGCACTACGCTCTGCGGATGAATTAATACGCGTATTTGAGATAAAGGCAGTCCAAATAACCAGTGGGCCTCGATTACCTCTAAGCCTTTATTCATCATGGTTGCTGAATCGACCGAGATCTTACGTCCCATCACCCAATTGGGGTGCGCACATGCCTGATCGGGTGTAATGGTTTTAAGTGCGTCAAGACTCTTTTCGCGAAATGGACCACCTGATGCCGTCAGCCAAAGTTCCTCGACGCCAAAATGGTCGCGCGTGTTGCCATTCGATGCAGAACCAAACCGATCCGGTAGACATTGGAAAATCGCGTTGTGCTCACTATCAATCGGCAATAGTTCTGCGCCGCCTGTTTTGACTGCGCTCATGAATAGATCGCCCGACATTACGAGTGCTTCTTTATTCGCGAGCAAAATGCGTTTGCCTGCTTGTGCTGCAGCCAAGGTAGGCGCTAAGCCGGCTGCACCAACAATTGCCGCCATCACGGTATCGCAATCCGATTCGAGAACGGCAGCGAGCAATGCATCTGGGCCGTGGAGGATCGTCAGTTCACTGCACTTTTCTGCAAGCAATTGGCTCAGCTGTGCGGCCCCAGCGGCATCAGCTACAACGGCAATGCGAGGCTTAAATTCCAGGCACTGCTGTGCCAAGCGCTCGACCTGCCGTCCTGCCGTCAGCGCCACCACCTGAAAACGATCGGGATGCGCCCGAATCACATCCAAGGTATTGACGCCGATTGATCCGGTCGATCCCAGCACCGCAACACGGCGTTGTAAAGAATTACTAGCGCTTTTCATTTTAAGAGTCCAACCAGTAATACGACAATAGGCATGGTTGGTAAGAGCGCATCAATGCGATCGAGAACGCCGCCATGCCCTGGCAGTAAGTTACTGCTGTCTTTTGCCCCAGAAAGGCGCTTGAGCTGCGATTCAAACAAATCGCCCACAATACTGAGTACCGTTAGACTGATCACCAATAAAAACATCGGTAGCCAACCCCAACTGACTGCGAAGGCACCAAAGATCGTTGCCGTTGGTGGTAAGTACAGGGCGCATAGGGTCGCAAACAAACAGCAGAGCACAATCCCGCCTAAGGCACCTTCCACTGTTTTGCCGGGACTCAATTGAGGCGCTAAACGACGACGTCCAAAGGCCTTGCCCACAAAATAAGCGCCAATATCAGCCACCCAAACCAAAGCCATTGCTGTGAGTAGCCACAGCAAACCCATTTCCCGCAAGAACACCAACGCAAACCAGGTGGCTGGTAGGAGAATTAAACCTAAGACAGCAAAAAAGAATTGCCATTTCGAGAGCGTTAGCTGGGTCCCGCGCGACATGATGAGTGGCGCCCCAATGATCCAAAACACCATAGCCAATAAAAGGAGAGCGATATCCACATCCACATTGGAAAAGAAGAGCAAGGCCGCAACTGCAAGGAAACAAAGCCCGGCATAAATCAACGCTGCTCTAGTCGCGCCAGGTGCAATCAAGCGACTCCATTCCCACGCAGCCAAGATAATCATGACAAGGAAAAGGACATTGATGTAGATCGGCGGCAATAAAAACAGGATCGGTAAAAAAACTGCCAGCAAAACAGTTGCAGTAATTACCCGAGTTTTCAGCATAAGGATCGCTTAAGCAGAAGAGGAAAGCGTTTCTGAAGCAAGCTGGGCGCTGGTACGGCCAAAGCGGCGCTCGCGCTGGCTAAACCAATCAAACGCAGCTTGTAAATCGGTCGCGCCAAAGTCTGGCCATAGCGTATCAGTAAAGTACAACTCGGTATAGGCCAATTGCCAAAGCAAAAAGTTACTCACGCGTTGCTCGCCTCCAGTTCGAATGAACAAATCAGGCTCAGGTGCATATGCCATCGACAAATAGGGTTGCAGTAGATCTTCAGAAACCGTATCGGCTTCGAGCTTGGGATTTGCACGCAACATTTCGCGCGTTGCTTGCAAGATGTCCCAGCGCCCACCGTAATTCGCTGCAATCGTCAAGGTAAGATCTTTGCAGTGCGCGGTCTTTTCTTCGGAGAAGGCAATCATCTCTTGAATCGATTGATCGAATTGACTTAGATCGCCTATCAGGCGTAGTTGAATGCCATTCTCTGCCAAGCGGCCGACTTCACCCCGCAAGGATTTAAGAAAGAGTTTCATTAAAAAGCCGACTTCCTCTGGCGGGCGACGCCAATTCTCGGAACTAAAGGCAAACACCGTAAGAAATTCGACGCCCTGGCGACGGCATTCTTCGACTACCTTCCGAACCGCGCCCAAACCTTCAGAGTGGCCGGCAACCCGCGGCATATGACGCTTGCTTGCCCAGCGGCCATTGCCATCCATGATGATCGCAACATGGCGTGGAACCGCCCTTACCTCGGGGATTTCAATTGTTGAGCTAGCGTGTCGGACCATGGACTTAAATGAATGGGAATCGTGACAGCAACTACACCGTCATGATTTCCTTTTCCTTATCAACCACAATTTTATCAATGTCGATGACAGCTTTGTCGGTCATCTTCTGAATGTCATCGGTAGCGCGGCGCTCTTCATCTTCCGAGATTTCTTTATCTTTGGTCAAGCGCTTCAAGTGCTCATTTGCATCCCGGCGTAAATTACGCACCGCAATCTTCGCGTCTTCACCCTCACTCTTCACCAGCTTAGTTAATTCACGACGACGCTCTTCCGTAAGGGCTGGCATCGGTACTCGAATGATTGTGCCTTGCGATGCTGGGTTTAAACCCAAGTCGGAATCCCGAATGGCTTTTTCGATCACCGCCACCATGGTTTTTTCGAAGGGCTGAACATTGATCGTACGCGCATCTGCCAAGCCCAAATTGGCCACCTGCGTTAAGGGTGTGGGATTGCCGTAGTAATCAACCTGAATGTGCTCCAAGATACCGGGGTTGGCGCGGCCCGAGCGAATTTTTGCCAGCCCACTCTTTAAGGACTCGAGCGACTTCTGCATCTTTTGTTCGGTGGTATTTTTGATTTCAACTGCGGACATGCTGTTCTCCTATTAGACGTGCACCAAGGTGCCTTCGGATTCGCCCTGCACTACACGCAGCAAGGCCCCCGGTTTTAAGATTGAAAATACTTTGATCGGTAACTTGCGGTCGCGGCATAAGGCAAATGCAGTGGCATCCATCACTTGCAGGTTTTGAATAATTGCCTCATCAAAGGTAATCGAGTCATACCGCGTCGCGCTCGCGTCTTTATTGGGATCGCTACTGTAAATACCATCGACTTTGGTGGCTTTGAGCATGATGTCAACGCCCATCTCGGCACCACGCAAGGCTGCAGCTGTATCGGTCGTAAAAAAGGGATTGCCGGTACCCGCAGCAAAGATCACTACCTTACCTTCGCTCATCGCCCGAATGGCCCGTGGACGAATATAGGGCTCAACCACTTGATCCATGCGCAAAGCCGATTGCACTCTAGCCTCAACGCCCTTCTGACGTAGAGCATCTTGTAGCGCTAGAGAATTCATCATGGTAGCCAACATACCCATGTAGTCTGCTGTAGCGCGATCCATTCCAGCAGCACCGCCAGCAACGCCGCGGAAAATGTTACCGCCGCCAATCACAATGGCCAACTCAACCCCTAGGCGAACCACCTCAGTGATTTCAGCAACCATGGAATCGATGGTGGTTGGGTTGATGCCAAAAGCATCCTCACCCATTAACGCTTCACCAGAAAGTTTTAGGAGTACGCGCTTGTATGCTGGCATGGTCGTTTATTCTGCTTAGGTTGTTGATTTATATGTATTTTTTAATGGTTGATTTCCATTATAAAGGGCAAAGAAAAGGGCGTAGAAACTTTCGCTTCCACGCCCTGTTCGGGTACTAAACCAAATCAATACAAGGGCTAAATGGCCCCCTGCGTTTAAATGGTCATTTATGCGCTGGCTTTTGCTGCGGCGACCTGGGCAGCCACTTCCGCAGCAAAGTCATCTTGCCGCTTCTCAATGCCCTCGCCTACGATGAACATCGTGAATGACTTAATCGTCGTATTCGCGGCCTTGAGCATTTGCTCAACGGTTTGCTTATCGTTTTTCACGAACGGTTGGTTCAAAAGCGATACCTCTTTCAAGTACTTTTGTACCGAGCCCTCAACCATCTTGGCAACGATATCGGCAGGCTTGCCGGATTCCGCTGCTTTTTGCTCTGCAATGTTGCGCTCGGTCGCAATGTTTTCTGCTGGAACATCCGCAGTAGACAAGGCAACGGGCTTCATTGCAGCAATGTGCATCGCAACGTCTTTCGCAGCGGTTTCATCGCCAGTGAACTCCACCATCACACCAATGCGGGTTCCATGCAAATAGGAAACCAATTTGCTGTCGCCAGCAAAACGCTGAAAACGGCGTGGGGTAATGTTTTCACCAATACGACCAATCAACTTGGTGCGAACGGCCTCAACGGTTTCGCCTTCGAGTGGCAATGCAGCCAAGGCAGTCACGTCAGCTGGGTTGCTGTTCGCAACCAGCTTGGCGCAGTTGTCCGAAAACGCCAAGAAATCATCGTTCTTCGACACAAAGTCGGTTTCGCAATTGACTTCGATTAAGGCACCAGTCGTGCCATTGATAAACGCAGCCACGACACCTTCAGCCGTAACACGGGAAGCAGCTTTGCTGGCTTTGCTACCTAGCTTCACACGCAGAATTTCTTCTGCTTTAGCCATATCGCCATCAGCCTCGGTCAATGCTTTTTTACACTCCATCATCGGAGCATCGGTTTTGGCGCGCAGGTCGCCAACCATTGCAGCGGTAATTGCAGCCATTACTCAGCCTTCCCTTCTTCAACGAACTCTTCT
>JAIXPY010000163.1 GCA_027486025.1 Burkholderiaceae bacterium | reverse complement strand
TCCTGAAACAAGAGCACGCCAATGACGTTACGGCCATGCCCTGCTTCGAGCTCACCCCGATCTGAGAGCAACTTCGTCACAATGGCAGTAGATGACATGGATAGAGCGCCGCCCAAGGCCAGCGCCGCCTGCCAGCTCATGGGGTAGACCCAGCTCAGTAAAAAACTACTGAGTACGGCCAAAACCATAGTTAGAAGCACCTGACTGGCGCCCAAACCAAATACGATGGAGCGCATTGCCCGCAGCTTTTGAAGGTTAAATTCCAGGCCAATGGAGAACATCAAAAAAACTACCCCAAACTCTGCCAAATAGCGCACTGTTTCGGAGTCGCTGGCAATTCCGAAGGCCTTTGGCCCGATTAAGACGCCAATGGCTAAATAGCCCAAAATTGGCGGCAAGCCAAAATAGCGGAAAATAAGGACTCCGGCAACGCCGGAGGCCAGCAAAATGAGGGTTAACTGAAGGACTGACGGCATATACTCATCCCATGATAGCGAAGACGCAAGACCAAATCCTAAAGCTCGCGCGCGATACCCTCACGATTGAGGCAGATGCGCTCATTACAATGCGCAACCGCCTTGAAGGCGCCGGTGCTGATGCCTTTGCATTAGCCATTCATTTGTTACAACAGTGCAAAGGCCGCATTGTGGTCTCAGGTATTGGCAAATCGGGGCACATTGCCCGCAAAATTGCTGCTACTTTTGCCTCCACTGGATCCCCCGCTTTTTTTGTACATCCTGCGGAAGCAAGTCATGGAGATTTGGGGATGGTGACGCGCGATGATGTCTTTGTCGCCCTCTCGAATTCCGGCGAAACCGCAGAGCTGTTAACCATCATCCCAATCATCAAGCGCACCGGCGCCAAACTCATTGCCCTCACCGGCAAGCCAGCGTCATCGCTAGCGAAATTGGCAGATGCACACCTGGATACCGGCGTTGAAAAAGAGGCTTGCCCACTCAACCTAGCCCCCACGAGCAGCACAACAGCCGCCCTTGCGATGGGCGATGCATTGGCAGTGGCTTTGCTCGATGCCCGCGGTTTTCAGGCGGAGGACTTTATTCGCTCGCATCCCGGAGGGCGTCTTGGACGCAAGCAGTTGATGTATGTGAGCGATGTGATGCGCAGCCTTGCGGAAACCCCGAGCATTTCGATTGATGCAAATCTACCAGCCGCCCTTTTGGAAATGACGGCCAAAAAAATGGGGATGGTTGTCATGCTGGCTTCGGACTCGACGGTCGCCGGTATTTTTACCGATGGGGATCTGCGCCGCTTGCTTGAAAAATCAACTGACCTGACTGGGGTCACACTAAAAGATGCGGTTACCAGCAAACCCCGCACCATTCCACCTGAACTGCTGGCAGAAGAAGCGATTGAGATGATGGAAAAGCACCGTATTAACCATTTGCTGGTAACAGATCCACATGGCCATTTATTAGGCGCCCTCAATCTGCACGACTTGTTTGCTGCCAAAGTCCTTTAAGAAACGATTCGTATGCCAATTGCATTTAATCCACACCAAACCAACCCATCGGTGGAATTTCCGCAGGCATGGGAACGGGCGGCCCAGGTCAAGCTACTCGTTTTAGATGTCGATGGCGTGCTCACCAATGGCCAGGTATTTTTTGGTCAAGATGGTAAAGAGTTGATGAAGGCCTTTGATATTCAGGATGGGCTTGGCATTAAGTTATTACAGCAATGCGGCATTGAAACCGCTGTCATCACCGGCAGAAACTCCAAAATGGTGCTCGCCCGCTGCGAAGAGCTAGGGATTAAGCATGTATTTATGGGGGTAGAGAATAAAGCAATCGCACTCACTGAATTACTAAAGCGAACTGCCCATACGGCTGCGGATTGCGCTGTTATGGGTGATGACTGGCCCGACTTACCGATGATGAAACAAGCTGGCCTTCGCATTAGCCCTGCCCAAGGACACGAGGCCGTACGCGAGTTTGCGCACTTTGTTACCTCCAAGGCCGGCGGCTACGGCGCGGTTCGCGAACTATGTGATCTCATTCTTAAAGCGCAAAACCGCTATGAAGCACTTCTAACGCAGGCGCGCAACTAAATGCAAGTCAATATGGCCCAAGTAAAGCTGGGCACTATTCGCACTATCCTTCGCTTAATGCCTTTACTGCTAATGGGTGGCCTGACTTTGCTCACCTTTTGGCTAGTTCAAAAAAATACACCTCCACCCATCAATGTGATTGAACGTCCACGCCTGCATGAGCCGGATTACACCATCAAAAATGGGGCGCTCTCCTACCTCAACGAGCAAGGCCAAACGAAGTATCGGATTTTAGGTAAAGAGTTGATTCATTACGATGACGATGCATCGATTGATATTGTGCGCCCCAGAATGCGATCTTTCCAGCCAGATAAGGCGCCCGTTACCGTTCGTGCGCAGCGTGGTCACATCGATGGCGATCTAACTATCCTGGATCTATTCGATAATGTCGAAATCTACAGGCCGCCACAAAACGCAAGCGAAACCCAAAAAGCCAGCCCCTACATGTTGGCAAAGTCGAGCTACTTTCAGGTCTTGATTAATGATGACATCATCACAACGGATAAGCCGGTAGAACTCGAGCAAGGTCTATCCCTTATGCAATCAAATGCCGGCGGTGTATTTGACAATGTGCAGCAGAGCATGCAATTACTGGGTACAGTCAAAGGGCGTATCGAGCCCGCACAACAAGGAACGCGGTAAGGCGGATGGATACGCGACCGGCCTTCCTCCTTTTGCCTTTTGTATTTTTTTGGCTCAACTTAGTCACTGGTCTTGCGCTAGCCGAAAAGGCAGACCAAGATAAGCCATTAATCCTCAATGCAGACTCCGTATCGATTAATGAAGTCGAGCAAAAATACAAACTGCAAGGCGATATTCTCTTGATTAAGGGCAGTATTGTGGTGACCGGCGATAAGGGCGACATTCTGGTTGATCCAGAGGGCTATCAATTCATTGAAGTGAAGGGCGATGCAAAAACGCTGGCGACATTTCGGCAGCGCCGCGAAGGGCTAGCGAATGAGTTTATGCAGGGGCTCGGCAGAGACGTTAATTACAACGGCAAACAAGAAGTGCTGATTTTGCTTGGCGATGCCAATATGAAGCGCTTACTGAATATGCAAATGCGCGATCATTTACGCGGCGGAAAAATAGAATACCGTGACGATACCCAAGAATACCGCGTGAGTCCCCCGCCCAATCAGCCCAAAAGCGCTCTCCCATCCTCCAGGGCTATTTTGGCTCCCCGTAGTAAAGTATTAATTCAATGAACACTGATTCTGTAACTACCCCCATCACCCCAACACTGATCGCAAGTAACCTGCAAAAGCGCTACGGATCTCGAACGGTCGTTCGGGACGTTTCGATTGAAGTGAAATGCGGTGAAGTGGTGGGGCTGCTTGGCCCAAATGGTGCCGGCAAAACCACGTCGTTTTATATGATTGTTGGCCTTGTTCCGCTCGATGGCGGCAATATCAATTTAGATGGAAAAGAAATTAGCCATTTACCGATTCATGAACGTGCTCGCATGGGCTTGTCGTATCTCCCGCAAGAGGCTTCTGTATTTCGAAAACTCAATGTTGCTGAGAATATTCAAGCCGTACTAGAGCTGCAAGTTCAAGGCGGTAAGGCGCTAGGTAAAAAAGAAATTCGGGCGCGCTTAGATGAGCTCCTGGGAGAGTTGCAGATTACCCATCTGCGCAACAATCCAGCGCTATCGCTCTCTGGTGGTGAGCGGCGACGTGTTGAAATTGCCAGGGCACTTGCCTCCCAGCCTAAATTTATCTTGCTCGACGAGCCGTTTGCAGGCGTTGACCCCATAGCAGTTGGGGAAATTCAGCGTATCGTTCGTTTTCTTCGGGACCGCCAAATTGGGGTGCTGATTACGGACCACAATGTGCGCGAAACCTTGGGCATCTGCGACCACGCCTACATTATTAGTGAGGGTAGCGTCCTGGCTGCCGGCAAGCCAGATGAAATTATTGAGAATGATGCTGTCCGGCGCGTGTATCTGGGCGAAAATTTCCGTATGTAATTTACTGTAAATGTGATTTACTAGTAGTTCGTTTCTACTCTGGAGGTATTGCTTATGAACTTAAAAATCAACAGCCGTCATCTTGAAGTTACCCCCGCAAT
>JAIXPY010000036.1 GCA_027486025.1 Burkholderiaceae bacterium | reverse complement strand
AGATTGCCGAGGTGGATAAAGCCAGTCGGACTAGGTGCAAATCGGGTACGTATAGACATAGCCAGTATTATCTCAGGTCAACCAAATCAAGGCAAAACCAAGGATACTTTGGCTTATGAATGAATTACTCGTCTTTGTATGCGATGGCGCCCCTGTTCGCGGCGAAATCGTGTCAATTAGCACTGCATGGCAGGCGGTATTGGCGCGGCGCAATGACCCCCCTGTCATTCGTCAGATTCTGGGTGATTTTGTTGCCGCTGCAACCTTGCTGAGCGCCAGCCTCAAATTCGATGGCACCCTGATTATTCAGGCGCAAAGCAAGGGGCCGATTTCCCTCTTGGTGGTCGAGTGCAGCTCCAATCTGACCATGCGCGCTACGGTCAAGTTATCAGTAGAGCCTGCTGAGATTGATCCGAATGCCTCCCTGGCGGATTTATTGGATGCCGCCAATACCGGCCGTTTGGTGATCACGCTGGATCCAAGCGAGCGTCAGCCTGGACAGCCTCCCTATCAAGGCATCGTCGCCCTACAGCAAGACCAGGATGGAATTGCCGTTCCTGTTAAGAGTGCTGCCGAAGCAATCATGCTGTACATGCGTCATTCGGAACAATTGGAAACCCGTATTTGGCTCGCTTCCAATGAAAAAGTGGTGGGTGGCCTACTACTGCAACGCTTACCTAATTCTGGCGGGCATGTGCACCTCGATTCGCAAACCGCAGCAGAAGGCTGGAGTCGCATTCAGGCGCTGGGCGAAACCATTACTACGGATGAGTTGCTTGAGCTCAGTCCCGAGACTACATTACGCCGGCTCTTTTTAAATGAATCCAGTGAAGCTGGCGTTCGAGCTTTCCCGACAAGACCAGTCCAGTTTGCCTGCCGCTGTTCACGCCTTAAGGTGGCCGATGTTTTACGCATGCTGGGGGAAGAGGAAGTAAACGGCATTCTTGCTGAACAGGGTGCAGTGGAAACCGGTTGTGAGTTTTGCGGCAAGGCCTACCGATTTGATGCGGTAGATTGCATTCAGGTATTTAAAACAGATTTGCTAACGGATGCTACCCGGCCGCCATCGGGCGGGCATTAAGCAGCCCTGATTACTGGGGTTTTTGCGCCTCTTTGGCAAGCGCATCTTGCTTTGCTTGGGCTACGGATTTATCACTGGGCAGAATTTGTACAAAGTACTCGCCCTCTTTGAGCATGCCGTGCTCTGCCCGAGCCCGCTCTTCAATCGCGCGCGTCCCTGATTTCAAGTCATTCACATCGCCGGCCAACTTCGTATTGCGCAGCGCGAGGGATTGGTTTAACTCTTTCTGATCCTTAAGCTGCTTTTCCATCTCGTAGACCTTAAACCAGCCGCCTCTTCCAAGCCATAGAGGATACTGAATGGCAATCAGTAAACCAAACATGGAGTAGATGATGAGTCGCATAGCCTAAGTCGGTCTACTGCTACTTTTTCAGGTTATAGAAAACTGATTTACCTGGATAGCTAGCAACATCACCTAAATCTTCTTCGATGCGCAATAGCTGGTTGTACTTGGCAATGCGATCAGAGCGTGACAAGGAGCCCGTCTTAATCTGGCCTGCATTAGTACCGACTGCAATATCAGCAATCGTACTGTCTTCAGTCTCACCAGAACGGTGTGAAATCACTGCGGTGTAGTTGGCGCGCTTCGCCATCTCGATTGCAGCAAAGGTCTCGGTTAAGGTGCCGATTTGATTGATCTTAATCAGAATCGAATTCGCAACACCTTTTTCGATGCCTTCTTTGAGGATGCGCGTGTTGGTAACAAATAAATCATCGCCAACCAACTGAATCTTTTTACCTAGCTTTTGCGTTAAGTCCGCCCAGCCATCCCAGTCACTCTCGTGCATGCCATCTTCGATCGAAACAATCGGAAACTGATCAGCCAAATTACCCAAGTAATCCGAGAACTCGCTCGAGCTCAGCTGCAGGCCTTCACCAGCTAAGTGGTACTTGCCGTCTTTATAGAACTCGCTCGCAGCGCAATCCAGTGCGAGCAGAACATCTTCACCGGCGTTGTAACCTGCTTTTTCAATAGCCAGCAAAATGGTCTCGAGGCATTCTTTATTGCTCGTGAAGTTGGGCGCAAAGCCACCCTCATCACCAACCGAGGTTGGCATATTCTTATCGTGCAGGATTTTCTTCAGGGCATGGAAAATTTCAGCGCCACAACGTAATGCCTCACGGAAGGTTTCCGTCCCCACCGGCATGATCATGAATTCTTGAATATCAAGGCTATTGTTCGCGTGCGCGCCACCATTGACGATGTTCATCATCGGAACCGGAAGCTGCATGGCGCCGGAGCCGCCAAAGTAGCGATACAAAGGCAAACCCGCTTCTTCTGCAGCAGCGCGCGCCACAGCCATAGAGACGGCTAAGGTAGCATTGGCACCCAGACGCGCTTTATTGTGCGTACCATCGAGTTCATTGATGGTGCGATCCAAGAATGCTTGCTCACTGGCATCCAACCCCATTACTGCTTCAGCAATCTCAGTATTGATGTTTTGTACGGCCTTGAGAACGCCTTTACCTAAGTAGCGCTCAGCATCGCCATCGCGCATTTCAATCGCCTCACGCGAGCCAGTAGAAGCGCCGGATGGAACTGCAGCCCGGGCCATTACACCCGATTCGAGAAGCACATCGCACTCTACCGTTGGATTACCGCGTGAATCTAAGATTTCTCTACCGATAATATCGACGATGGCACTCATGAACTTCTCCTCAAAACTGCTTTTCTAAAAAAGTACCGCTTT
>JAIXPY010000158.1 GCA_027486025.1 Burkholderiaceae bacterium | reverse complement strand
TGCGATTTGTGTGGCAGCCAGCCCAACCTGCAGCGCGGCGCGATGAAGCAAATGCTGCGCGACTGGGAAAAGAAACACCCAGGCCGGGTAGAAAATCTCTTTCGGGCGATGCACCACATTGTGCCGTCCCATTTAATGGACCGCGAGGCATTTGATTTCACCAATTTAGAGATCGACGGCAGCATTGGCGGAGCCCTTGGTAATTTAGGGGTCAGATCCCCGGGTGATCGCGGAATTGATGAGTCTGAACTGGATGAATTAGCCTGCGGAACCCTGATTCGCGGCGTTTATAATTAATAGCATGAATATTGTCATACTGGCTGCAGGACAGGGAAAGCGGATGAAATCCGCTTTGCCGAAGGTCTTGCAAACTCTCGCCGGTAAACCCTTACTAGAGCATGTTCTCGTCACCGCCAATCAGCTCGTCGGTAAGGCTAAAACAAAACCCTTCGTTGTGATTGGTCATGGCGCAAGTGCCATCACTGCTTACTTAGAGCAGATTCAAAAAAATCATCCAGGACTTGCGGATGCTGTGACGGTGATGCAAAAAGAGCAAAAAGGTACAGGTCATGCCTTGTTGCAAGCGCTGCCTAAGCTCGATCTAGATGAGCCTACTTTAGTTCTTTATGGTGATGTTCCCTTAATTTCCAAAAAAACCCTGATGCGTTTAGTAACCTTAGCCGATGGTAAGCGTGGAAGTGATTCCGCGCTTGCCTTGCTGACGCAGCAAATGGATAACCCAACAGGGTATGGCCGCATCCTGCGTAACGCTGAAGGTGCTGTCATAGGTATTGTTGAGGAAAAGGATGCGGATCGCCACCAAAAAAACATCTCCGAAATTAATACCGGCATCATGGTGTTGCCAAGTGGCCACTTAAAGAAATGGCTGAAATCATTGCGGGCAAGTAATGCGCAAGGCGAGTATTACTTAACGGATGTGATTGCAATGGCTGCGCGAGACAATGTTCCCATTCGCACAGCCCAGGCGGATTTTGAGTGGGAAACCACTGGTGTGAATAGCCGCGATCAATTGGCATCCTTGGAGCGAACCCATCAGCACGTGATTGCGATGCAGTTAATGGAGGCGGGCGTTTCCTTGCTCGATCCGGCTCGCATCGATGTTCGTGGAACCTTGAGTTGCGGCTCGGATGTGGTCATCGATGTGGGATGTGTTTTTGAGGGCGATGTCACACTAGACTCCGGCACATGCGTCGGACCCTATTGCATCGTCCGCAATAGCGCAATTGGCAAACACGTTACGATCCAGGCATTTAGCCATTTAGATGGGGCCGTGGTTGGAACCAATTCCATTATTGGACCCTATGCCCGCTTACGTCCTGGCGCTGATTTAGCAAATGACGTCCACATTGGCAATTTTGTCGAGGTTAAGAACAGTAAGATTAATTCCAATAGCAAAGCAAATCATTTGGCATATGTTGGCGATTCCCTGGTGGGCGCACGCGTCAATATTGGCGCTGGCACCATTACCTGCAATTACGATGGCGTTAATAAACACCAAACCATTATTGAGGACGATGTCTTTATTGGTTCCGATACACAGCTTGTTGCCCCGGTGCGAGTTGGGCGTGGAGCAACTTTAGGTGCGGGTACAACCCTAACTAAAGATGCGCCTGCTAATCAGTTAACGGTATCGCGCGCCAAGCAATTATCGATCCAGTGGCAGCGCCCAGTGAAGCAGGAAAAGAAGACAGTCAGCAAAAAAGCAGCTACCAAAAAAGTAGCCGTTAAAAAAACGGCAAAGGCTAAAAAATAATGTGCGGCATTGTTGGGGCGGCATCACGCAAGAATATTGTTCCTATCCTCATTGAGGGTTTACGTCGCCTCGAGTACCGTGGCTATGACTCCTGCGGATTTGCTGTGATTGATGCGACAAGTACAAAGCACCCGATTGAGCGGGCGCGGACAACCGCACGGGTTTCTGAGTTGGCTGAGCAAGGCAATCAGTTTCAGGGCACCTTGGGGATCGCCCATACACGCTGGGCAACGCACGGCAAGCCCGATACCCACAATGCCCATCCCCACATATCCAATCAGTTAATTGCAGTGGTGCACAACGGCATTATTGAAAACTACGATGTACTGCGTACCGAGCTGATAGCCGCAGGCTATGCATTTGAGTCAGAAACTGATACCGAAGTCATTGCCCATTTAATTCATCAAACCTATATTGCGCAACCCACTCGCAACATTGCGCTTGCAGTGCGTGCTGTATTGCCGCGTCTGCACGGTGCTTATGCCATTGGCGTCATTGCACAAGATTGCCCTGATACTTTAATTGGTGCGCGTGTTGGCTCTCCGCTGGTTGTCGCCTTTGGCGACCATGAAAACTTTATTGCATCTGATGCCTTAGCGCTAGCGGGTCATGCAGAGACCATGCTGTACTTAGAAGAAGGTGATGTTGCTGTCTTAAAGGCCGACCAGGTCAGCATTAGCGATGGCAATGGCCAGCCGGTCGAGCGCATACAAAAACCCATGCCAGCGCAGGCCGACTCCGTTGATTTGGGCCCATATCAGCATTACATGCAAAAAGAAATTTTTGAGCAGCCCACAGCAATTGCCAATACGCTTGCCAATATCACGCATTTTGGACCGGATCTCTTTAATGCAGATCCCCAGGCGTGGCAGGGGTTTGATCAGCTTTTAATTTTGGCGTGTGGCACTAGCTATTACTCGGCTTGCGTTGCAAAGTATTGGCTTGAAGCCATCGCAGGAATACCGACGCAGGTTGAGATAGCGAGTGAATACCGTTACCGCACTTCAGTGCCTAATCCCAAAACACTGATTGTGGTGGTGTCGCAGTCGGGCGAGACAGCCGATACCTTGGCTGCCTTACGGCATGCCAAAACACTCGGCCACACCATGACCTTAGCGATATGCAATGTGGCTAGCAGCGCGATGATTCGTGAAACGAATTGGCGCTTTTTAACGAAGGCCGGCACTGAAATTGGGGTTGCTTCAACCAAAGCGTTTACGACTCAATTGCTTGCCCTCTACTTATTAGCTATGTCCATTGCCAAACGCCAGGGTCGTATTGGTGAAGCAGAAGAAAAAAATGCACTAAAGGCGTTGCGGCATTTGCCCAAGGCCTTGATTGCGGTATTGGCTTTAGAGCCACAAATAATTGCCTGGAGCGCAGCCTTTGCGCAGTGTGAAAATGCCCTTTTCTTGGGCCGAGGTCTGCACTATCCGATTGCCCTTGAAGGCGCTTTAAAGCTTAAAGAGATTTCTTATATTCATGCAGAAGCCTACCCTGCTGGTGAGTTAAAGCATGGCCCATTGGCATTGGTCACAGAAAAAATGCCAGTAGTGACAGTAGCGCCAAATGATGTCTTGCTTGAAAAACTCAAATCCAATATGCAAGAAGTGAAGGCCCGTGGTGGCCGCTTGTATGTATTTGCAGACCAAGATACTGAAATCGTCAGTAGCGATGGCATTGCCGTGATTCGTTTGCCTGAATACTACGGGGATTTATCGCCCATTTTGCATGTGGTGCCACTGCAATTGCTGGCTTATCACACGGCATGCGCTCGCGAAACCGATGTGGATAAGCCAAGAAATTTAGCAAAAAGCGTGACCGTCGAATAAGCCCGTACGCTTTGCGCAGTTGGATTACCTCTAAG
>JAIXPY010000060.1 GCA_027486025.1 Burkholderiaceae bacterium | reverse complement strand
GGGCCTTTGGTGGCAAGTCGCCATCAGCGCTCTGTTTCAGGCATCAAAAAGTTTGGTTTAGCTGATTTTCCAGGCTAGTTAATTTTGTAAAGGAGTAGAAAATGGGAACCGGAGCAATAACGCAGTACATCGACGTAGCGCAAGTCGCTTTTTATATCTTTTTGCTTTTTTTCATTGGCCTCGTCATTTACTTGACCCTTGAGAGCAAGCGTGAAGGCTTTCCGCTGGAGACCGAGCGTTTTGGTCAAGTGCGCCGTGAAGAAGGTATTTTGGGTATGCCACGACCAGTGACCTATAAAACCGAATTCGGCAAAACGTATACGGCACCTTTGCCTACGCCGCCCGAGGTGGAGCGTATTGCCGCTGAGCCCTCGCACCCCTGGAATGGGGCGCCCATGCAGCCGACCGGCAATCCCATGCTGGCCGGAGTAGGGCCTGGTTCCTATGCGCAGCGTGCCGATCATGTCGACTACGACTTAGAGGGCCATGCCCGTATTCGTCCAATGCGCTTACTGCCCGAGTTCGGTCTTTCTAGCAAGGACCGTAATCCGATTGGCATGGAAGTCGTTGGTGCGGATGGTAATGTGGCTGGCACAGTAGCGGATGCCTGGATCGATCACATGGAAGTGACCATTCGATATTTGGAAGTGAAGTTAGGCAGCGGCAAAACCGTATTACTGCCGATCAACTTCTGCCGCATCGGTAAACATGAGATTACGGTGAAGTCGATTTTATCGACGCAGTTTGCTACCGTACCAACAACCAAGCACCCAGAGCAAATTACCTTATTGGAAGAAGAAAAGGTGATGGCCTATTACGGCGGCGGCACTTTATACGCTACACCTGAGCGCCAGGAGCCTTTGGTATGAACCCCAATCTGCATTCAAGTCCGGAGCATGAGTTTGAGGCTCAGCTGGGATTACCTGAGAAGTTGCCCAAGGGAGAATCAATCCTTTGGCAAGGTGCTCCTGACTTTAAGGCAGTAGCACTTCGGGTGTTTCATATGCGGGCGCTTATCATTTACTTTGGAATTTTGCTGGCCTATCGCTTGTTTTCAGGGATCTATGATGGCAACGACATTGCCAGTTTAGGAATGTCGATGCTGTGGATGACTCTGTTGTCTGCAACGTGCTTGGGGTTGGTTGCTTATTTTGCCCATTTAATCTGTTCAACCACCCTGTACACGCTGACCGATCGCCGCATTGTGATGCGTATTGGTATTGTGCTCAATATGACCTTTAATTTACCCCTAAAGAAAATTCAGGGCGCGGGTGTGCATATTGGGACGAATGGCATCGGTGATATTCCATTGAAGCTCGATTTGAGTACCAAGATTGCCTTGTTTCATTTGTGGCCCCACGCCAAGCCTGGTGCTTGGGCTAATCCTGAGCCCATGTTGCGCTGCATCCCAGATAGCCAGAAGGTAGCTAGCTTGTTATCCGATGCATGGGCTAAAGCCAATCAAGTGGATTTAGCTGATCAAACAGTGCGATCAGCAAAGATTGATGGCTCCCTGTATGCTGAAACCCAAAGCAGTCGTTCTGGGTTAAATGGAGAAATCAGAGCCGCATGAACACAGCACAGCCAAGCCATCGCGGTATGCGCATTCCAAAGTCGCTAGCCCTCATTGCAGTCGGCGGGTTAGCAGCCTTGATTTTGTTTGTAGCCGATTTCGTAGACTCCGGTAAGTTGACGCGCGAGGCCGATGCGCATGCAGTAATTACCAAGCAATTGCGTTTTGAGGATCGCAGCGATGGCTCGATTGCCGTAGTCTCTGCGCCCGATGGTCAGGTAGTGAAAGTGATCGAGGGAGAGGCGGGTTTTGTTCGGGGAATTCTGCGGGCAATGGCGCGCGAGCGTCGTATTAAAGAAGTTAATCAAGCCATTCCATTTGAGTTAATTGCCAGAGCCGATGGCCGCCTAACCTTGCTTGATCCCGCTACCGGAAATCGCATTGATTTAGAGTCATTTGGCAAAGACAATGTAATTGAATTTGCAGTTTTACTGAAGCCACAAGGGGTCCAGTAATGGATAAAGAGATAGTCGATTGTCAAATTCAGTTGTCCAATACAGCTGAATTTTTATATGCCCATGCAGAGCTGAAGGGGGTTGAGATTGGCCCTGGTGATCAGGTCTTGATTCATGATCCGCTCACGCACATTGAATTCGGTCAGCAAATCGAATTTACGCGTAAAGCGACTATTTCTCGGGCTGGTTTGCTGAGTCGCTTATGGACCTATTGCACTGCGCGCCTCGAGCTCACCATGCTATACGAAGTAAGTTTTTCTACAACACGCTTCTCGCATACCAAAAAGTATCCTAGGCCAAAGCCAGTCCAGCAGCAGTTAGACAACACAACAGCAATACATCTGAATTTAAGAAAGAGGGTAGAAGTATGACCAGCGCAACTATGAATGCAAACATGATCAGCGAGTCAACCGATCGTGCTTTAGAAAACACGATGTTAAGCCCCCGGTTTTACACGACCGACTTTAAAGAGATGGATAGCTTTGATATCGAGTCGGTGCGCCCCGAGTGGAATCGCTTGATGCAGGAGTTTGATAAAGACATTAACCAAACTCATTTTCAGCGTCCGGACGACATGGTGAAAGACTATTCGCAATTGCCAGAGGGCTTGTATCAAGAGTTTCTGGATTTTTTAATTAGCTCGATTACCTCGGAGTTCTCAGGCTGCGTTCTGTATGCGGAAATCAAAAAGCGCATTAAGAACCCCGATCTGAAAGACTTGTTTTCCTATATGGCTAGAGATGAAAGCCGTCATGCCGGCTTTATTAACCAGTGGCTAAAAGACTTTGGTATTGGCGTCGATTTGGGATTTTTAGCGCGCGAGAAAAAATATACCTTCTTCAAACCCAAGTTTATTTTCTACGCAACGTATCTATCTGAGAAGATTGGTTACGCCCGTTACATCACCATCTTCCGCATCATTGAAAAGCACCCAGAGCTACGCTTTCATCCAATCTTTACTTGGTTTGAGAAGTGGTGCAATGATGAGTTCCGCCATGGCGAAGCATTCGCCCTAATGATGCGTGCCAATCCGTATTTACTAGAAGGACGCAACAAATTATGGATTCGCTTCTTCTTAATTGCGGTCTATGCCACCATGTATGTGCGCGATCATTCGAGACCCGAGTTTCATGCGGCCTTGGGTGTATCAGTATCGGAATATGATCGTAAGGTGCTGCAGATTACATCGGATATATCGAAGCAAGTATTTCCATTTACGATTAATTTGGATGATGATCGCCTGTGGGCTGGTTTTGAGCGCTTGCGGGAAATATCCGATGAAGTCGAGGCAGCCAAAGTACAAGGCGGTCTGTTTTCCCTTGTGAAGCGCGGCTACTTGGCGGCCAATGCAGCATTGGTATTCGCTCGTATCTACATGCTCCCCGTCGTGCCAAACGAATTGCCTGCCGACATTCGTATGGCTCCAGCGTGGTAAGTATGCATAGGGAGTATGCAGCGTAATGTCAGCATGGGTCATTCCACTCGCATTTGCCATTTTGGTTTGGTGGTTTAGTACGGGCGTCATTTTGTGGCTGGATGGATTTTCTAAGAAATTCTTTAAGCCTATTTTCTTTGTATCCTGCGTGATCCTATTCTTTGCTTTTTGGGGAATCAGCATATCCAGTACGCAAGATACGGTGCTAGGGGCGTACTGTGCATTCACCTGCGCCATCTTAATTTGGGGTTGGCAAGAACTCGCATTTTTGCTTGGTTATATTACGGGCTCACGCCGCGTGCTTTGTCCTGCGGATGCGAAGGGTTGGCAGCGCGCTTGGTATGCATTTCAAACCATCAATCACCATGAGCTGGCCTTGCTGGTGCTTGGCATTGTGCTCGCTATTTTGCACATCGATGCAGCGAACACCACTGGTCTTTGGGCCTTCGTGATTTTGTGGGTGATGCGCCAAAGCGCTAAGTTGAATATCTTCCTCGGCGTGCTTAATTTGAATGAGCGCTTCTTACCGGATCACCTGAAGTATTTGCAAACCTACTTTCGCCGTCGTCCGATGAACTACCTTATGCCGTTTTCAGTGGTACTTGCGGTTCTCGTGGTGACGCCATTGTGGATTGATATCTTTACGGCGACGGAAAGTGCATTTGCCTTGACGTCCAAAACACTGCTCGCAACCCTCCTGTCGCTGGGCATTTTGGAGCACATCTTGTTGGTCTTGCCGTTTTCGAGCGAAGGCCTGTGGAAATGGGGATTTCGGGAGGGGCGCTAAGCCCTCGTTTAAGCTTTACTGATCTCTGCAGTAATCTAATGGTAAACCCGTAGAATAGGGAAACTACCGAGCCCCTAAGGCGTAAATAGTGTCAAATTTATTTGACAGTCTGATATGTAAATGTAAAAATTATTTACATGAATATGCCTCAGATCAGTGCTGTCGCGACGCTGCTCAAACCCATTACGTGGTTTCCGCCGATGTGGGCGTTTGCGTGTGGCGCAATCTCATCTGGTTATTCCATTACTGCCAATTGGCACATCATGCTGATTGGATTATTACTCACAGGTCCATTGGTCTGTGCATCTAGTCAAGCGACCAACGATTGGTTTGATCGCCATGTCGACGCCATTAACGAACCCAATCGACCCATTCCATCGGGACGCATCCCAGGCCACTGGGGTTTGTACATTGCTATCGCGTGGTCGCTGTTGTCCCTGCTACTCGCTAGTGCTTTAGGTCACTGGGGATTTATTGCAACGATGGTGGCGCTGGTATTGGCGTGGGCCTACAGCATGCCGCCGGTACGCCTAAAACAAAACGGATGGTGGGGCAATCTAGCCTGCGGATTGAGTTACGAAGGCTTGGCCTGGATTACAGGCGCAGCATTGCTTGCAGGCGGCATGGCGCCCAGCATGCCCTCATTGACCTTCGCTATTTTGTATAGCCTAAGTGCCCACGGCATCATGACGCTCAACGATTTCAAGGCAATCGAGGGTGATCGCAGAATGGGCGTACGCTCCTTGCCAGTGCAGCTGGGCGTTGATCGAGCTGCGCGTTTGGCATGTTGGGTCATGATCGTGCCGCAAGTCATTGTTCTCATCC
The DNA here is from genome assembly GCA_027486025.1 of Burkholderiaceae bacterium. Classification (GTDB taxonomy): domain Bacteria; phylum Pseudomonadota; class Gammaproteobacteria; order Burkholderiales; family Burkholderiaceae; genus Polynucleobacter. Next base: position 29,674 of record JAIXPY010000060.1, on the reverse strand, counting down.
TGCTCTTGTACTGGGATCGCAGTAATTACGCGCTGGCCATTGCCGCCTTAATTGTGAGCCAACTTGTGTTGATGCGAAAGTTTTTATCCGATCCCGTTCGCTATGCATTGTTCTATAGTGGCTTTGGTGTGCCACTCTTGGTGAGCGGCATGATGGTTTCAGCATTTGCGATTCACGCATTCGGGGCGCGGGCATGAGCATCGCACTCACACCCACCTTTATACGGACAAGCGGCTTTGGCTGGCTTGATATCGTGCGTTTAGGCCTCGTGCAAACCGCGATTGGCGGTATTGTGGTCATGACTACCTCGACTCTGAATCGCATCATGGTGGTGGAGTTGGCGCTGCCAGCTATTCTGCCGGGGTTACTAGTCGCCTTTCATTACTTTATTCAAGTGATTCGGCCGCGCATGGGGCACGCTTCTGACAGCGGAGCCAAGAAGACCCCTTGGATTATTGGCGGCATTTGTGTGTTGGCCTTGGGCGGATTCGGAGCAGCGCTCTCTACCGCATTGATGGCAAGTTACCTGATTGCAGGGATAGCTTGCGCAGCGCTTGCTTTTTTCCTGATTGGGATCGGGGTCAGCATTAGCGGCACCTCGCTCCTGGCACTACTTGCTAAGGGCGTGAACGATGAGCGCCGCGCAGCAGCAGCAACTATTGTTTGGCTCATGATGATTTTTGGCTTTGCTTTTACGAGCATCATGGCCGGTAAATTTTTGGATCCCTATGAGCCTTACAAGGTAGTCGTAATCTCGGGAATCATTTCAACGATTGCGGTGTTGGTAACCATCGCTGCCCTCTATCGATTGGAAACCCCTGAATTGCAAAATAGCCCTGTACACGCAGAACGTAAAACGCCATTCCGTCAGGCATTGGCTGAAGTGTGGGCGGATGGAGATGCACGTCGCTTCTCGATCTTTATCTTTATCTCCATGTTTGCGTTTAGCTCACAAGATTTAATCTTGGAGCCATTTGCAGGCATCGTCTTTGGCTATAGCCTGGGTGAAACAACCAGCTTATCGGGCGTACAGCACTCGGGTGTGCTGATGGGCATGTTACTTGTTGCGATTTGCGGTTCGAGTCGATTGCGATCGTATTGCGGATCATTGCGCCTGTGGATGATTTACGGCTGCGTTGCTTCCGGTATGGCGATGCTGGGCCTGGCGATTGGCAGCATGGTGGGGCCTGAGTGGCCACTGCGTTTCAATGTCTTTGCCTTGGGCCTAGCCAATGGGGCATTCTCCATTGCGGCCATTGCTTCAATGATGCGCTTGGCAGTTGCTGGTGGCGCCGGAAAAGAGGGTGTCCGCATTGGCCTTTGGGGCGGCGCGCAAGCGATTGCCTTTGGTGTGGGCGGGCTCCTTGGCGCTGCAGCCAGCGATGTCGCTAGAGCCCTCATGGAGAGCCAATCAGTTGCCTACGCCAGTGTATTCAGTATTGAATCCGGATTATTTATCGCATCAGCCTATTTAGCTTCGAAAGTGGAGAAGTGATTATGCAAACAAACCAAAATTCCATCGTCTATGACGTCGTCGTGGTCGGCGGGGGGCCAGCTGGCTCAACTGCGGCAGAGACGCTTGCCAAAAAAGGTAAGAAAGTATTACTGCTAGACAGACGAGGACGCATCAAGCCTTGCGGCGGCGCGATACCGCCACGCTTGATTAAGGATTTTGCTATTCCGGATGAGCTGCTAGTTGCTAGATCAACCTCAGCGCGCATGATTTCACCAGCCGGCAAGAAAGTCGACATTCAGATTGAGAATGGTTTTGTCGGCATGGTTGACCGTTCGGAATTTGATGAATGGTTACGTAACCGCGCTGTTCAACATGGCGCAGAGCGACGCGATGGCATTTTTGAGAAATTAACGCGGGAAGGTGATTTGGCGCGCATTCACTTTAAGGTGCGCGATAACAAGTCCACAGTAGAAGGCACCATGGACAGCATCCTGGCCAGGGCAGTGATTGGTGCCGATGGCGCTAAATCACAAGTGGGCCGCAGCGCCGGCGTAAAGGGATGCGCTGAAGCTAATTATGTCTTTGCCTACCATGAGATTGTGAAGACGCCCGCGGTTAAGCCCGATTCGTATAACCCGGATCGCTGCGATGTGTTTTATCAAAAGCCGTTATCTCCTGATTTTTATGGCTGGGTATTTCCGCACGGCGATACCTTAAGTATTGGAACGGGCAGCGCAGATAAAGGTTTCTCACTGCGCCATGCGGTTGGCAAGCTCCGTAAAGAAATTGGTCTCGAAAATGCTGAGCTGGTTCGCCACGAGGGCGCACCCTTGCCAATGAAGCCCCTTAAAAAATGGGATGACGGTAAGCAAGTGGTTCTCGCCGGTGATGCCGCTGGAGTCGTTGCTCCGGCATCGGGCGAAGGCATTTATTACGCCATGCTCGGCGGTCAATTGGCTGGTGAGTCAGTCATGGAATTTTTGGAGAGTAAGAATCCCGCATGCTTGCAACTCGCTCGTAAGCGCTTCATGAAAGAGCACCGCTTAACCTTTATTGTGCTCGGCATCATGCAGTATTTTTGGTATACCACCAATAAGCGCCGTGAGAGCTTTGTAAAGATGTGCGAAGACAAAGATGTACAAAAGTTGACCTTCGAGTCGTATATGCATAAGAAGCTCGTGCGCAAGAAACCGCTCGCCCACGTTAAGATTTTCTTTAAAGACATGGGGCACCTCTTGGGGATTGCCAAGGCATAAAGCATGAGTACAACGGACTTCCTTCTTCAAAAGCATGTGCTTGCTGCTGCGGCCTGGGTTTTGATTGTGGCTATTGCAGGCGGTCTTGCGACGGAAGTGGGCGCTTGGTATAAATCCTTGCTGCAGCCACCATGGAAGCCACCCGATTGGGCGTTTGGCGTGGTGTGGACTTGCATTTTTATTGCATCGGCATTTGCGTGGCTCGAGTTTTGGAGTCGTAATCCGAGCGCAGAGCAAAAATCCTTGGTGATCTTATTGTTCGTCTTGAACGGGGCCTTCAATATCTTATGGAGCGTCTTGTATTTCAAGATGCACCGTCCTGATTGGTCGATGATCGAAGCGGTCTTTTTGTGGGGATCGGTCGCCGCCATTATTGTGGCGATGATTCCAGTATCCAGCCAAGCGGCGTGGCTGATGGTGCCCTACTTGGTCTGGGTTTCTATTGCGATGGCCCTCAATTGGGAAACGATTCGCCTCAATGGACCCTTTGCCTAAAGTAAATAGACCATCATGAAACTACTTAACCTAGGCGTAAACCACCACACCGCACCGATTGATATTCGGGAGAGTGTGGCCGTTGCCCCAGAAGTATTGCGCGATGCCTTGCTTGACTTGCGCGCTTACTTAAAAGGAACGAATGCAGCTAGTTCGCCTGAAGTAGCGATTTTATCGACCTGCAATCGCATGGAGATTTATTGCGCTGCGAATGATTTGGATTACACCGACAATCACTTAGAAGCCAAAGCAATTGATTGGCTTGTGGCGCAAAAAAACATGCATCACCATGCGCTCAAGCCATATATTTACTCTGCTAAAGAGAATATGGCGGTGAAGCATGCTTTCCGAGTGGGTTGCGGCCTTGATTCGATGGTGCTCGGTGAAACCCAAATTTTGGGGCAGATGAAGCAAGCGGTGCAGCATGCCGATGAGGTGGGCACATTAGGCTCTTACTTAAAGCCGCTTTTCAATAAAACCTTCTCGATTGCGAAAGCGGTTCGGGGTAATACAAAAATTGGTAGCCACTCAGTCTCGATGGCAAGCGCTGCTGTACGGCTGAGTGAGCGTATTTTTGGTGACATTGCCAATAGCAAAGTACTCTTTATTGGCGCTGGCGAAATGATCTCCTTATGCGCCAATCATTTTGCAACCCGCAAGCCCAAGCAAATTACGATCTCCAACCGCACCCTCGAAAAGGGCCATGAATTAGCGGCCGTATTTACGCAGCAAGGTATCGCTACCGAGGTGTTTGCCTTGCAGGATCTGCCAGCGCAATTGCATCACTTTGATATTGTGGTCTCGTGTACTGCGAGCTCTTTGCCCATTATTGGTATGGGTATGATTCAAACGGCATTAAAGGCGCGCAATCGCCGGCCGATGGTGTTGATCGATTTGGCTGTACCGCGCGATGTCGAGCCCGAGATTAAATCAATTCGCGATATTTACTTGTATTCGGTTGATGATTTGGGCGAAGTAGTGCAAGCAGGGCAAGAGAGCCGCTTGCAAGCCGTGACTGAGGCAGAATCGATCATTGATCAGGGCGTGAGTGAGTTTTATGAGTCGCTAGAGCGCCGCACCGTGGTGCCAATCATTCAGTCGCTGCAAGAATCAACCGAGCAGTTTAAGCAAATTGAGCTGGAAAAAGCCCGTAGGCGATTAGCAAAGGGCGATGATCCGATGGATGTCATGGCGACGATGGCCCAAGCCTTAGCGAATAAGTTAATGCATGCACCGATTCATGCTTTAAAAACATCCCCTGCAAATGAGTTGGATGATTACAAAAAAATGATTTCCAGTATGTATGGTCAAAAATAGGACAGTGAGGTCGCTATGCTGAAAGTAACCAATCTTTTAGAAACCATTGGGTCACCGCAGGATTTGCGGGATTGCGATCCCGGGCAATTACCGCAACTCGCCCATGATTTGCGTGAATATATTTTAAAGTCCGTTGCTAAAACGGGCGGACACCTGTCGTCTAACTTAGGTACGGTCGAGTTAAGCCTTACCCTCCACTATGTGCTCAATACCCCAGAAGACCGGATTGTGTGGGATGTGGGACACCAGAGTTACGCGCACAAGATTTTGACGGGTCGCCGCGAAGGCATGGCCAACTTGCGCAAATTCAATGGCATATCGGGATTTCCACGGCGCACAGAGAGTGAATACGATGCGTTTGGTACGGCACATTCGTCCACTAGTATTTCAGCAGCATTGGGAATGGCGGTTGCAGCCAAGACCAAAGGCGAGGATCGCACGGTAGTGGCGGTGATTGGCGATGGCTCGATGAGTGCGGGCATGGCCTTTGAGGCCATGAATAACGCGGGTGTGCGCAAAGACGTGCCACTGATTGTGATTCTCAATGACAACGAGATGTCGATTTCTCCTGCGGTGGGCGCTCTCAACCGGTACTTTGCAAAACTCATTAGTAGTTCAGCGTATGCGGTAACCAAGCGTGGCCTCGATCGCGTCTTGTCGTATGCGCCGCCGCTGCGGGAGTTTGCTAAGCGACTCGAAGGGCATGCCAAAGGCATGGTTGGTCCAGCAACCATATTTGAAGAATTTGGCTTTGACTACTACGGCCCGATCGATGGGCATGATATTCATGCCCTCGTTGCTACGCTGGAAAACATTAATAAGCTGGCCAAAACCGAAGGTCCTCAGTTCTTACACATTGTGACCAAAAAGGGTAAAGGCTATGATCGTGCGGAAGCCGATCCCATTGCTTACCATGGCCCCAGCCCATTTGATATTGAGGCCGGAATTCAGCCCAGCAAGCCATCCAAACCAACCTTCACCCAAGTATTCGGAAATTGGTTATGCGATATGGCAGCTGCCGATGAGCGCTTGATTGGTATTACACCCGCCATGCGCGAAGGCTCTGGCCTCGTGGAATTTGAGCGCCGCTTTCCGGCGCGCTACCACGATGTAGGCATTGCGGAACAGCACGCAGTGACATTTGCTGCTGGTATTGCCTGCGAGGGGCTAAAGCCAGTCGTTGCGATCTATTCCACCTTCTTGCAGCGTGGCTACGATCAGTTAGTACACGATGTAGCACTGCAAAATTTACCCGTGGTCTTTGCGATTGATCGGGCTGGTATGGTCGGCGCCGATGGCGCGACGCATGCCGGCGCGTTTGATATTGCCTACTTGCGCTGTTTACCCAATATGCTGGTGATGACACCGGCTAATGCACGCGAGTGCCGGGATATGTTGACGACCGGCTTTGCCTTTGAAGGCCCATCAGCGATTCGCTACCCCCGTGGTAGTAGTCAGGGCCCAGATGCAAGCGCCACATTAGAGGCGATGGCGATTGGAAAAGGTAAGGTGGAGCGCAGTATCCAAGGTAAGCCTGCGAAACGCATTGCCTTTGTTTGCTTTGGGCCGATGCTGTATACCGCCATGGAAGTTGCTGAGGCAATTGATGCAACGGTGGTCAATATGCGCTTTGTAAAACCGCTGGATCAAGACTTACTGAAAACCATTGCATCGAGTCACGATGGCATCGTGCTCGTCGAAGACAGCTGTGTGATGGGCGGCGCCGGTAGTGCCTGCCTCGAGTATTTAGCAGATCAAGGTATTGCGGTATCGGCCTTGCAGGTTGGTTTGCCCGATCAATTTACGGAGCACGGTGATATTCCATCGCTAATGGACTTGTATGGCATCTCAGCCAAACAGATTGAAGCACGGGTACGTACTCGTTTCGCGATTGAGGCATGCACGACAGCGCCGTAAATCTAGTCGCTGCACCCTATCGGGATTTATGCACTGACTGCGGCGTATCGCGCAGTAGTGATCCTAAGCGTTGCGGAACCGCATGCCAATTTATTCAGCCGGACTATCCTGGATTTGAAACGGCGGTGCACGGCCGTGCACGTAATCTGATTGAATCCGACGAGGTATTTTTTGGCCCTTACCTGAGCATGGCACGGGCGCAGATGAAGGCACCTTTAGAAGGGGCTCAGTGGACCGGCATCATGACGCGGATTGGCGAATTGCTTTTAGAAAAAGGCATTGTGGATGCGGTAGTAACGGTAACGGGTGATCCAGACGACCGCTGGAAACCAGTGCCGATTATTGTGACTAAGGCAGCCGATATGGCGCAGTGCCGTGGCATGCGCATGGGCTACGCCCCAGTTGTGCAGTATTTAGAAAAAGCCAAACAAGCTGGCCATAAAAAAGTAGCGATGATTGGCATTCCATGCCAGGTGTATGCGGCGCGCGCCTTAGAGCGGGAACTGGGTTTTGAACAACTCCTGATCGTGGGCTCGCCCTGTTCAGACAATACGACCACTGAACACTTTCATCACTTTCTGAGTTTATTAAGTAAAGATCCGGACAGTATTACCTACTTGGAGTTTCGGGCGGATTACAAAGTTGAATTGCGTTTTAAGAATGGCACAAAGCAAGAAATTCCGTTTCTTAATTTGCCTTTATCCGATTTACCAAACGATTTTTTCCCACTGACCTGCAAAACCTGCGTGGATTACGTCAATGCCTTATCCGATATCACGGTGGGCTATATGGCGGGCACTGGAGCGCAGTGGGTCATTGTGCGCAATGCACGAGGGCAAGCAGTGCTGGATCTGATCGCTCCTGAATTAACGCTCGAGCCAGTCACTACTGCGGGTAAGCGTATCTCAGCGGTGCAGGGCTTCATGAAAAACGTCAAATTAGCTGCTGGCGGTTTGCCTGTTAATCGCATGCCCGGTTTCTTGCGTCCGATCATGGCCTGGGTTATGCCCCGATTTGGGCCGCGCGGCCTGGAATTTGCCAAAGCCCGCGTTGAGATGAAGGGTATAGAGTCGATTTTGCACTTGCGGCAAATGGCGCCGCACAAAATCAAGAACATGGTCCCCAAACATGTTTGGATAAATGCAGCGAAGTATGGGCTTAGCCCTGAATCCACTGAACAAAGTAAAATCGGCGACTCAAATTAATTGGCTGTTTCCTGGCATTGGTACCTCGCACTATTTTTTATGATGTGAAAGTAGGCCTAAAGGTAATCCCTTAGTGGTATTGGAGGTCGTGCAGGAAAGAAAAAAACCATTTATAACGTAAGTTCTTTCACTTACTTGGACCTCTTAACTGCCCTCAACCATTAACGTAAATTAATTCTTTCTGCGTACAAATGATCTGGTGGGACCATTTAACCGAATACCATGAACCTTCTTAGGTTAGTTGACTTAGCTCGCGAGAAATTGGTTGTCAAAACCAAACCGGTGTCTAGCGCGCCAGATGCAATCAATAATACCCAGCGCAATGCATGGGCCGATTGCTTGACCAACGATGCGCCGATTGATGGGGGTGCGAATACCCCAATTGAAGCCCATCCCTTATCCAAAGCTTGTACACCAGAAGAATATTTAAGTTCGCTGGTCAAGACAATTGAAGGCAATATCCTGCCGCACATCGTCGAGCACCACTTAAAAGCCGACCGATTAGAAAATGGCCAGCTGAATGTCCCGGTACATCCGAGCGTCAGTGATGCCCACATTGATGCTCTAATGACTTTGCTTTTACAAGACGATGCCGGCCCATCCGCAAATTACGTGAAAGAATTATTTACTCAAGGCATTGAGCTCGAAGAGCTCTACCTCAATCTCCTTACCCCAGTGGCGCGTAAGCTTGGTGAGCGTTGGGATAACGACGAAGCTGACTTTACACAAGTGACTGTCGCTTTGTGGCGCATCAAACAGCTGATGTATGACTTAAGCCCCATTTTCCAGGAGTATGCCGAGTACAAACAGCAAGGCAAGAGTGTGATGCTGGTTCCCTTGCCTGGCTCACAACATACGCTAGGTCTTTTTATGGTGTCAGAGTTCTTTGCCCGTGCCGGTTGGCGTGTGTGGGGCGAGCTTGCCGCAACCGAGGCAGATATTTTGCGCATGGCTAAAACCCAATGGTTTGATGTAGTTGGTTTGGCTGCCAGCGTGCGCGAGCAATTTCCGGATCTCAAGCGCATGATTGCCGAAGTGCGATCGGCATCCTTAAACCCACACGTTGGCATCATGATTGGTAGCCCTGTCTTTAATCAAAACCCCGATTTGATTGAGGATTTAGGCGCGGATATGGTGGGCATTGATGCCGTGGATGCCTTAGAAAAAGCGACCTTTCACGTCGAGCAGCATAAAAAGTAAAGACGCGCTTTGCCGGCAATTGGTTGATCGGTGTATTCTGCTATGCAAATAGAACGGAATACACCCCCAACCGAATGGCCAAACCCCTGACGCTCGAAAAAATACTCTTTAGCCAAGGCTTTGGCACCCGCCGTTATTGCAGCGATTTGGTCTATGCCGATTTAGTTGAGACCAATGGTGTCTTAGCAGAAGACCCGGAAGCAAAGATGGATCCCGAAGGGCTTGTTCTGAGGGTTGAAGGCATCGATTGGGTTTATCACGAAAAAGCCTATATCGCATTTAATAAGCCCGCCAATTACGAATGCTCCCACAAGACCAAGCATCACCCGAGTGTCTATAGTCTTTTGCCAAGACCCTTAATTGAGCGAGCAGTACAGTGCGTAGGGCGACTTGATCAAGACACGACCGGTTTATTGCTGCTCTCGGACGACGGGCAATTTATTCACCGCATGACCACGCCCAAGAAAAACATTGGTAAGGTCTATGAAATCACTGCAGCTGAGCCGATTACCCAAAAGCAAATTGATCATTTACTGGGCGGCGTTGTTTTGGATGATGATCCCGCCCCCTGTTTTGCAAAAGCATGCACTCTGCTGGATGAGCGGCGCTTGGCAATGACGATTGTGGAAGGGCGCTACCATCAGGTCAAGCGCATGCTCGCTGCAGTCGGTAATCACGTAACGCAATTGCATCGTTCCTCGATCGGAAACTACACCATGCCGGACGATCTAAAAGAGGGACAATGGCGCTGGCTCTCAGCAAGCGATCGAGAGCAGCTGAGTAAGGCGATTGAATAGCGATAACTCAAATGAGACCAAGGCCATGAGTCAAAATCCGTTCAAGCAGATTTCCACAATGGTAGTGCTTGCGACCCTAATGCTAGTAGGGTGCGCTACGCCCGTAGGCGATTGGGTGAAGGACAATGCGCAGCCGCTCCAGGTGGATCAAGATAAATACGCTTGCCTAAAGGATGCTCAGCAACCGTTTAGTTATTTGAGCGGCTCTCCCGGCTGGGGTCCAGGATGGGGGCCGGGATGGGGACCAGGGTGGGGTGCGGCTAGCGGCTATGCTGGAGTTCAAACCAATCAAGAGCTTTATCGTGCCTGCATGAAAGCTCGGGGATACAGTTGGCAACCGGGATTGGCGCCTAATTAATTTCCCATAGGCGGATTGATCTCAAACTAAATCAGCGCAGATCCCATTTTGGATCCATTATCTCTCGTTTCGGACAAATAAACCCGATAAGATATGCTTATTGTGTTTTGCACTACGCAATTTCTTTTTTGACTTGATTAAGGGGCAGCAACATGAAACGTCATACTCTCTTTGGCAGTTTGCTGTGTTTGATCAGCGTTGCAATCATAGGTTGCTCAAAGCAGGATGAGGTAAAAGTGGTACGTGTGGCAGTATCCCCTACCTCGCCGCCGATGTTATTCGACGATAAGGGCAAAATTGTCGGTGCTGATATGGCTATTTTTGAAGGCTATTGTCAATCACGGGGCTGTACCTTGAAGGTAACCCCATACGATTGGCAAGGAATGCTCGGTGCTGTTTCTAGCGGCCAAGCTGACGTCGCTTTTTCTGGAATATCAATTACTGATAAACGTAAAGAGGCCATGGATTTTTCAGAGCCTTATTATGACAATGCGTGGCATTTAGTCGGCACTACTAAAAAGAACATTGTTATTACTGATTTATCCCAACTTAAAAAATACTCAATTGGTTATCCGCGTGGAATGGCGTATGACGATTTAATTAAAAATGAACTGGAGCCAAAAGGCTATTACAACCTTAAAGATGTAAAGCTTTATCCATCGTATGCAGAGGTGGTGACGGATCTGCAGAACGGCAATCTCGATTTAGCATTTATCGAAGAGCCTGTATTTGCAAATTACAAATACAAAATGAATTTACCAATCGAAAGTGCGTATGTGTTCAAGGGTTTTGATAAGTTGGGTTTTGCGTTTGCTAAAGGCTCTAAGATGCGCGATGACTTCAATGCCTATCTAACCGAACTTGGCCCCGAGAAGATCAAAGCGATCCTTGATGGCTGGATGAAATAATTCAGTAGTACGCAAGTGGGCTTCATAGACATTCTGTCGCAGTTAGGGTGGGGTGTTGCTTACACCATCTTAGTAACGTTTGCCTGTAGCGTAACTGGCGTTGTAACTGGATTGGTGATTGCTGGCCTACGGTCTTTGGCAATCCCCGGCTTGGCCTCCGTTATTAATGTCTATAAGTATGTCTTCCGCGGCGTACCAGTGCTGGTATTGTTATTTTTGGTGTATTTTGGCTTGCCGTCGATTGGGATTAGGATCTCTCCGCTGTTGGCGATGATGTGTAGTTTGGGGTTGATTGCGGGCGCTTACTTATCAGAGGTTTTTCGTGGCGCACTTGCCTCTGTTGATCCTGTTGAAATCTTGGCTGCAGAAGCAATGGGCATGAGCCGCTTGCAAATATTTTTCTACATCCAATTTCCGCAAATGATCCGGTTTTCTATACCGGGCATGGTGAATGAATTTACCTCAGTACTCAAAAGCTCACCCTTTGCGTACACCGTTGGCATACCTGAAATCACCAAGCAAGCAATGGCGCTGACGGCAACAACCCTGCGCGGTATTGAGGTGTACTTGGCTATTGGTATCTTGTATTTTGTGATTTATCGCCTTTTTCTATTTGCAGTGAACCAGGCAGAAAAGCGCTTTCGTGTACCGGGTATGACTCCTATTTAAATGCGATGAGGCTATGACATACTCTAAAAAAATGGATCCAATCCCCTTGATTCAGGTGCGTAATTTAGTCAAGCAATTTGATGTCCAAACCGTATTGAATGGCGTTGATTTGGATATTGTGAAGGGCGACTTGAGGGTTATTATGGGACCGTCAGGCTGCGGAAAATCCACCCTATTACGCTGCTTTAATCGACTAGTTGAGCCTACATCAGGCTCTATCGTATTTAACGGCCAAAATATTATGGATGCCGGTATTGACGTTCGTGCTTTGCGCCAGAGTATTGGTTTTGTGTTTCAGCAATTTGCTTTATATCGCCATTTGGATGTGGTAGCCAATATTACATTAGCGCTACGAAAATTAAAGGGGATGAGTAGGGCAGCAGCTGAGGAAAAAGCGATGCATGAGTTAGAGCGTTTTAATATGGCTGCGCACCGGGGAAAATACCCCGCACAATTATCTGGCGGACAATTGCAGCGGGTTGCCATTGCAAGGGCATTGGCAATGGATCCAGCAATATTAGTATTAGATGAGCCGACCTCGGCCTTGGATCCCGTCATGTCAAGGGAGGTAGGCGACTTGATTAAGGCCTTGCATCACGATCACATTACGATGGTTCTCGTGACGCACGATCTCACCTTAGCTGGACATATCGCCCCAGAGGTAACCTTTTTAGATCAAGGCAAGATAATGGCTACAGACTCGATCGCCAATCTATCAGCAGAGCATCAACCAATAGCCATTCGTTCTTTTTTTGGCGCAAGATCCTAATTCTGATGAGTTCTTGGACGGCATTTAATCGCGATCTGTTGGAGCAAATGCCTCTGATTCTGGCTGGTTTGCAAGATACTATTTTATTGGCTGTCAGCATCAGTATCTCCGGCATTCTTTTGGGCATCCTGGTTTTTTACTTCACCCTTAGTCCGCATCGCTGGGTGCGTTATGCCACGAATGCGTACATCTCATTTTTTATTGGCATGCCTTTGATTGTTTTACTCTTCTTAATGTATTACGGCTTGCCGCAATGGGGGTTACGCTTATCGCCATTTACAGTGGCTTTTATTGGCTTTACGTTGAATGTAGCGGCATATAACGCAGCGTATCTTACAACTGCTCTCAATGGCCTGAATAAAGCTGAAATTGAAGCGGGTAGAGCACAAGGCTTTAGCCATCTCCAAGTATTCCGCTTTTTAATTTTGCCGCAGTGTCTGCGCTTGTCGATACCAGCTCTGACTAATCAGGTAATCAATAATTTAAAAGATACGTCGGTGGCGTTTTTGATTCAGTACACCGAGTTCTTTGCTCGAGTACAAGAGCTGGCAGCCACAAACTTTCAGTTTTTCAAGGCCTATGTGTTTGCTGCGCTCGTTTATCTCGTGTTTGTATCTATCATCGTGATTGCGGCGCGTTGGCTCGAGCGGCGTATGGTCGTACCAGGCATTAGCCTATCAAGCCCAGCTATCTTGGAAAGACGCAGCGGGCTCTAATGACCCGAATTGTGCTTTGCCAAGACCTTATCGATGGTTTTGCCATCCATGTCAACGATCTCGAGTTTCCAGCCTGCCCATTCCACGATATCGCCGGTATTGGGGATCTTGCCGCTGAGGAGCATCATCAAGCCGCTGAGGGTGTGATAACGCCCCAAATCTTCTTCGGGGACTGAGTCGAGTTCGAGCGAGTCTTTGAACTCTGGAATTGGAATGTGCCCATCAAATAACCAGGAGCCATCCTCCCGCTTGATTGCCCAGGATTCTTCCGGATCATTGGTGGAGAACTCGCCGGTGATCGATTCAATTAAGTCCTGCAGGGTGATCAGGCCCATCACCTCGCCGTACTCATCAATCACAAACGCCATTTGATTGTGCGACGATTTAAAGTTTTCTAGCAACTCAAGGCCGGTTAGCGTTTCGGGCACGTATAAGGGCGCTTGCAAACCATTTTCAAGGGTTTGTTGACCCCCTTTTGCAACGGAAGCTAACATCTTGCGAGCATTCAGTATGCCAAGAATGTTATCAAGCCCCCCTTTGACCACCGGAAAGCGGGCATGTTCAGATGCATCGATTAAATCAATCGATTCTGCAAAGGTATTTTCTACATCGAGATAGACAATATCAGCCCGCGGCACCATCAGCGACACAATTTGGCGATCATCGAGGCGAAAGACGTTACGCAGCATATTGTGCTCATTCACTTCGATTAGGCCAGCAGTGGTGCCTTCTTCGAGCACGGCGTGGATCTCTTCTTCGGTTACCTCATTATTAGTGCGGTCCTTAATGCCCAAAATCTTTAATATGAAGTTGGTTGATCCTGTAAGCAAAAGCACAAACGGCTTAGAAATAAACGCAAGAGCAGAGATGGGCTTCGCAATATAGCGGGCAATCCGCTCCGGATTGTTTTGCGCAATACGCTTTGGAACCAGTTCGCCAATCACAATCGAGAGGTAGGTGATTACCGCAACCACCAGGCCCAGGGAAAGCCATTCCGCATATTTGGCATCCATGCCTTCGGAAACCAGCAGTTGTGACATGGGTATGGCGACAGCAGACTCACCCACGACACCGCTAAGTATGCCAATCGAGGTTATGCCAATTTGAATCGTCGACAGAAATTTGGTTGGATTTTCACCAAGCTCGACAGCCACTTTGGCCTCATCGTCGCCGCGATCAATTAATTTTTGGAGTTTTGCTTTTCTGCTCGTAACCAGAGCAATTTCAGACATGGCAAACAGGCCATTGAGGACAATTAGTCCGATGAGTATTACGACTTCCATATAGTGGTGCAAAAGCACCTAGGCTGTTGAGAAGCAACCATCATATCAAAAAAGAGGGGTAATTAGGTTACATCGCGTTTTAGGGCTTTGCGCTGGGTATTGGTGGCACAAGGAACCTAAAACGAGTTTATGCTGGATGCGCAAACAGATCAATATGACCAATCTCACAGGTGCTTGCTTGGCGGCGTGCTTGCTCCCATTGATCGATTGCATTACTTTCCAGCACGCCCATTTCTCGGACGGCGCTGGCAGTGCCCAATGCGAGCTGCTCTATTAAAGCGCGATCGTGGTCATCCATGCCCCATGGGCTAGGCGCGCATGCTGTGGTGAAGCCCCTGCCTTGTAGTAGGGATTGCAGACGCTCTGCCGCTCTTGGCCCAAGCGCTACGCCAAAGCCTTTATCAGTCGATTGATGTGCATGAAAAGCGCGCAGCACATCAGCATCGAGTGTATTGGGCGGGCCCCATGTTTCTTTTCCGTCGTAGGTGAGGACGGTATAGAGAGGCTTAGTAAGGTTGGTGCAAAAATCGGTTAACCAGGACTCTGCCACTAGGTCAAAAAAAGCAGCTGCTGTAATTAGGTCAGCAGGTTCATTCAGAATGCTGCGGTAATCGGCAAGGAGATTAGCGCAACGAAACTGAACAGCAATCGTTTTCATATTCTTAGTGATGACCAGGGGTTCAACAGACCCTGAAAAAATCCCTAGCTCACGGATTGAACTGGGAGTGGCGCTGTCTAAAACGCCATCTGCCCATGACAGTAAAGTCGTGCGCGCAGCCCGCAAGAGATCGGTATCGTAGTCGACTAAGGTCCAGCATTGCATTGCGCCAAAATGGGGCGCTAGCGCGCGTAAATTGGAGCCCGTTCCAGATCCTAAATCGGTGATGTGCAGTAAGCCCGTAACTACAGATGCACGCTGATGCAAGAAATTAATCACCTGATTTTGCAATAGGGTATTGCGCGATCGGTGATCTACCGGCTCACGCAGAGCCAACCAATCTGCTGAAAATTCACCCATGGGTATTCTATTCGCCAATCATTAGGTTAATTGATTACTTTACGGAAGGCATAAGGCCATACTGCTGCTGCATGATTTCAGTAAATCGACCATTCTGTTGGTAGAGGGCTTCAAAGCTACCGGATTCAATCACCTTGCCCGCATCCATCACCAAAATTTGGTCTGCTTGTCGGATGGTACTTAATCGATGGGCAATAACCAAGGTACTGCGGGAGTGCGTTACGGCTTCCAGTGCAGTCAATACACTGGCCTCGGTTGGAGTATCGAGGGCGCTGGTGGCCTCATCCAGAATCAGGATGGGCGCATCTTTGAGCAATACCCGTGCAATCGATAAGCGCTGGCGCTCACCACCGGAAAGGGTGCGTCCACGCTCACCAATAATGGTATTGAAGCCATCGGGCTGATGCTCTATGAAATCCAATGCTTGAGCCCTAGCACATGCTTCGCGCAGAGCCTCATCCGAAGCTTCTGGCGAGCCAATACGCAGATTATCGGCAATTGAGCGATTGAATAGAAGAGGCTCTTGAAATACCACCCCTATATTGCGCCGTAGAGCCGTTAGCTGAAATTGCCGAATATCAATACCGTCAATCGTAATGTGACCAGATTGCGGATCAAAGGCACGGTACAGCAGACTGAGTGCGGTCGATTTACCGGCACCCGATGCGCCTACCAGCGCAATCGTTTGCCCAGGCTTGATTGCAAAACTCAAATCATCAACCGCTCGGTGCGGTGCATGATAGGAAAAGCAAACCCCATGAAACTCCACTAGGCCAGTGCACCTGCCAGGGTCAATTGCATCGGGACGGTCTTTGATATCAGGAGCGGTATCCAGCACGGCAAAAAATTCGTATAAGCGCGGTGCATCGCCCCCGAGCTTATTGGCAAAGGCAACCACTTGATCCAAGCGCGCGATGATGAGGCCCGCAAAGGCTACAAAGGTGACAATTTCGCCAATAGTAATCAGAGACTCGGTGTATAGCCAAACCCCGAGAACAATAATGCAGAGAATGCTAATGGTCGTCGCAGAGCGCGTCAGTACCGTTACTACTGCCCACCAGGACAACACCGGAAATTGTGCACCCAACACGCGTTGGCTAATGCGTTGCAGGGACTGCATTTCAGCCTGGATGCGGGCAAAGCTTTGCACTAAAGAGATGTTGCTGAGTGTGTCAGCAGTGAGTGCAGCCAAGTCGGAATGGTGTCCCTCGATTTGCTGTTGTAGTACTTGGGTTTTACGCAGAATAAAGTGGGTCAAAAAACCAAACACGAGGCAGAGCACAATCAGAACCAGTGCTAGTCGCCAATTAATGTAGAGTGCCACTGGGATTAATATGATGAGCGAAACAATTGCAGCCAAATGTTCACGAAAAAAACTCAACCAAAGCCACCAGAGGGTATCGGTACCCTGTAGCATGATTTTCATTAGCCTTCCGGAGTGGGTTTTACTCTGCTGTGCTAATGGCAAATGCAATACGTGTTCAACGTAGGTGGTTAATACAGCATGTCGCCTTCGGTGGGCAAGCCGATCAGAGAATAAAGCCACCGTAGTAGAGCAGGTAATTGTAAAGAGGCCAAAGCCAATCCAAAGCAGCAATAAGGGCCACACGGCATTCCACGTCACCGACGCATCAGCACTTGGCGTGCGCGATAAGGCATCAATTACGCGGCCAAATAAAATGGGCTCCGCAAAGAGCGCGCAGGCCAAGGCTAGGTTAGCAAAAGCCAATACCCACCCCAGGCGCCGATCTGTGCCGAGTAAATCAAGTGCGCGGCTATACAAGTGAAAAATGCCCATCAGCTATTGTCTGCCCTCAGTCGGTTGATTTCAAGGGCACCGAGTTGCAAGGGCAATAGCACGGCTGGCGGCGTAATTTCTTCGGGTAGCGCTAACAAGCGACGGTCGATCATCCAACGCCCGAGCCACGCTTGTGACGTGAGAACAACCAGAGGAATGGAGAAGAGGAGGCCACCAAAAAATAGCATGCCGTACCAAAGGGTTGTAGGGTGGGTGAAGTACAGCAGGCTAGCAAGTCCAATTCCAATCAGGGTATGGGGCCAAAATTGTTGGAATGCGTGGGCAATGGAGACAGAGTGATCGTCGCGCATCTGCCCGGTCCACCCGCCTTTTTCCCCAAATGCCAGGCCGATGATGAAAATGGTGTGATTCAACCAGGTAATTGGCGTCATTAAAAGGGAAAAAAGCAGTTCCAGCATTAGGCTGAAACAAAAACGCCAGCGACCACCAAAACGCCGACTCTCCGAGTTGCGCAGCACTACATCTAATGCGCCCGCAATTTTAGGCAAGTACCACATGATTAATGTGACCACCAATAAGACCGAGAAATAATCGGGATTCACTAAGGTCGATGGCGCTGCACTTACTCCAATTACAAGCATGCAAATAAAAATAAGTGCAATCCAAGCGGGTGATCCAAAAAACATCGCAATCGCTAAGACGAGCTGAATGCGACTGACTGGCTGGATATTTTTTAGCGTCAGTAAATCCAGGTATTGCAAATTGCCTTCACACCAGCGTAAGTCACGCCGGATGTATTCCGTGAGGGTGGGTGGATTTTCTTCCCAGCTGGCATCTTCACTTGGGTAGATGCGGACTTCATAGCCTGCACGGCGCATCAAGATGGCCTCAATCAAATCGTGACTTAAGATCGGCTTGGGAAGACCGGAGCGACTAATTAAAGATGGCAGCTCACAATGCTCAATAAAGGGAGCCAATCGAATTAAGGCGTTATGCCCCCAGTAGGGCCCGCAATCAGCTTGCCACCACGCCGAGCCCATGGTGTATGAGCGCATACCTAGGCGCATGCCATATTGGAATAAGCGCGTAAATGCACTGCTGGATGGTAAGCCAATGACGAGGCCTTGTAAAATCCCTAAGCGCGGATTGGCTTGCATCATTCGTACTAAGCGCACGATTGCTGTGCTGGCCATGAAGCTATCTGCATCAAGCACTAATGCAAAGTCATGATCTTTGCCCCAGCGCCCACAAAAATCGGCAATGTTACCCGCCTTGAAGCCCGCATTGTCTGTGCGGCAACGGTAAGTAATTCGAATAGTCTTCGCCCACTCTGCGCTCATGGCATCAAAGCAGTCACGCTCTTCTTTGAAGATAGCTTCATCATTGGTATCACTCAAGACGTATACATGAAAAAATCCAGCCTGTTGATCTGCTGCTAAGCCGCGCATCATCTCTTGTAGATTGCGAATCAAGCGCGCGGGTGACTCATTTCGAATGCAGAGCAAAATGGCAGTCGAGTGCGCGAGTGGCGCAGAGTCGTTTACTTGCATACTGGCTGGAAGCACTACTGTAGTAGGATCTTTGTAGCATTGGCAAAGTAGGAGGCCAATAATGGCATTCCAAAAACCAACCACCATCCACGGCAAGGTCAGCGCAAAGAGCGTAAGCATAAGAATGCGCAGAACCAAGGGGATATCACTTGCTAAGGCCTGATGCACGACGTAGAGCATTAGCGCCGCAGTGCTCAGTGACAGCGCGGCAAAAAGCAGACGCCGCAGGCGAATGACCGGATCAACGGTTATATTGAGGGGGGGATTCAAATGACGTGCTCGAGCTCACTTATACTGTGCAAAATGCTTATGCAGTATAGGGTAGAGCGCAATTCTTTACTTAATGACAAGGATTTATTTGTGCCACACACCGCAGCCCATTCTTCCAGTGCCAGCCTAAGTCAGTCGCTTTGGTATGTGGCGCCAGAACGCGCTGAAATTCGCTCCGAATCTCTCGCTCCGTTACCAAGCCATGGTATTCGTGTGCGCGCGCTGTTTGGGGCTCTGAGTCGGGGTACCGAATCACTTATCTATCGTGGGCTGGTGCCCGAGTCAGAGTACAGCCGTATGGCTGCGCCATGGATGGGAGGCGCCTTTCCGTTTCCAGTGCAATACGGCTATTCCCATGTGGGGCAGGTAGAGGCAGGACCGGTCGATTGGATTGGTCGGCGGGTATTTGCTTTAAGGCCCCATCAAACCTGCTATCAGGCTAATGTTGATGAGGTCGTCGTACTGCCCGATAACCTCAGTAGCGAGCGTGCTGTTTTGGCCGCAAACATGGAAACTGCCCTCAATGCGGTATGGGATGCTGCTCCCGGACCTGGAGACCGGATTGCGATTGTCGGGGGCGGCGTTGTTGGGTGTTTAGTTGCGTATTTGTGTGGCCATTTGCCTGGCGCCGAGGTAACCCTAATTGATAGCAACCCTGATCGAGCGCGTATTGCAAGTGCCTTGGGTATCGCTTTTTCCTCACCAAAAGACGCGCCACAAAACTGCGATACGGTATTTCACTGCAGTGCCAGTGCCGCTGGTTTAGCCACCGCAATGGCCGCTGCCGGAGATGAAGCAACGGTGTTGGAATTAAGTTGGTATGGCACTACTCCAATTCAGCTGCCATTGGGCGGTGCATTTCATAGTCGTCAGATTCGTTTGCAATCGAGTCAAGTGGGGCATATCGCTACCTCACACCGACCACGCTGGACGCACCGCCGTCGTCTGCAGACCACCGTGGAATTATTAAGTGATACGCGATTAGACTGTTTGCTCAGCCCCGCCATTGACTTTGCGCAATTACCCGATCGCTTACCGGACTTACTTGGCCCGCGCAGTGATGTACTGTGTTGTTTAATTCGTTACCCTTAAGGAGCTGCCGTGTTTACAGTTGAAGTTCGCGATCACATCATGATTGCCCACTCGTTTCGGGGTGCTGTTTTTGGACCGGCACAAGCCTTGCATGGTGCCACCTTTGTGGTCGATGCCGCCTTCATTTCTAAAGAGCTGGATGCCAATGGCATCGTGATCGATATTGGTCGTGCACTCGATGTCTTAAAGGCAACATTGCAACCCATTAACTATTGCAATTTAGATGATCGTCCCGAGTTCAAGGGCGTCAACACCACAACCGAGTTTTTAACGAAATACATCTTTGATCAGTTGGCTGTAGCTGCCCGTGCCGATCAGTTGGGTCGACCAGGAAGCGAGCTACACGCCATTCGCGTCACGATTTCAGAATCCCATATTGCCCGCGCTTGGTATGAGGCCGAAATTCATTGAGCTCCGATGCTGTTGGTATGCAGCAATTGATTTTTGTTCATCCCGGTGATTTAAATTCGCCTACCGGAGGGTACGCTTACGATCGGCGGATCATTGCAGGGCTTAAAAGCCTGGGTTGGGATATTCAGTTAATTGGCCTAGGTGAAGGCTATCCATTCCCCAAGCTCGCTCAAGTAGAAGAGGCAAAAGTGCAATTGCAGGGTCTTACACCGGGAGTGCCGATGGTGATCGATGGCTTAGCCCTTGGGGCTCTTCCTGAAGTTGCAGCTTGCGTTGCCAAACACCATCCTTTAGTTGCTTTGATACACCACCCCTTGGCATTTGAGTTTGGATTAAGCGAAGAAGAGGTCGCGCTAATTAAGCAGAGCGAGACCGAAGCGCTTCGCCATGTTAGTGGGGTCATCGCAAATAGTCCTGCAACGGCGCGCGATTTACATCAGCATTATGGCGTACAAATGGATCGGATTGATGTGGTTTTGCCCGGCACCGACCGCAACGTGCATCAACGGAAACGATTACAGATTACCAATGGTAGCTGTGATGCTGTACGTCTCTTGTCGGTTGGCTCGATTATTCCACGCAAGGGATTTCCTGATTTGCTGGCAGCACTTGCGCCTTTAGCCGATTTGTTCTGGACTCTCTCGATTGCAGGCGACACCACTCGCAATACTACGGCGTTCGAGCAATTGATCGATGGCATTGCGCGTTTTGGTTTTGAGAGTCGAGTGCAGGTACTTGGCACCGTAAGCGATTCAGAGTTAGATATTCTCTATACCCAAGCCGATGCGTTTGTTTTGCCTTCGTTGTTTGAGGGCTATGGCATGGTGTATGCCGAGGCAATGGCTTATGGCCTGCCGATTATTGCAACAAGTGGTGGTGCCATTCCCGATACCGTACCCAGTGAGGCTGGCTTACTCGTTCGTCCTGGCGACGTTCCTGCATTGACCCTCGCCTTAAAAACGGTCATCGAGGATGCACCGTATCGCGCACGCCTGTCGAGCGGCGCATTGCGAGCAGCAGCCCAGCAGCCGACGTGGGATCAAGCGGCACAGCAATTTACTCTTGCCTTAAGGCGCTTTACACCGAAGTAATTGGATTACGCTGTGACTGCAAGTCACAATCAAACACAATTTCATTACCGATGAGGTGCGTTTTCACGGGTAAACGCATTGCCTGATCCATGTGTTCAATTGGGGGCAAGTTAAAACTAGGTCGCCCAGAACCCATCACAATCGGGGCCACAATCAGATGAAGTCGATCAAGGCATTGGGCGATCATGAAACGCGATATCGTTTCTGCGCCGCCTTCAACTAAAACCCGCTTCAGCCCCCCTGCCGAAAGGATTTGGAGAATCTGTAATGGATCAATCCGCCCATCGATTGCGGGTAGTCGAATAAGCTCAACCTGAGGTGAGAGATGGACGTTAACCCCGACTCCAACGATCCAGATTTTCCGAATGCCGTCATCCTGCCAAACTAGGGATTGATAGGGTAGCCGGCCACGGGGATCGATTACCACGCGTGCAGGGCTTTTTCCATGGACCAGGCGAGCAGTGAGCTGCGGATTATCGGCTAGCGCAGTTCCAACCCCAATCACAACGGCATCAACCAGCGCGCGCAATTGGTGGAGGTGGGTTAGGCCGTCTGGGCCATTGACGTATTTCGATTGACCCGTAACCGTTGCAATCCGGCCATCCATGGTTTGGCCAATCTGGCCGACCACAACCATGCCATCTGCCCTCGGGCTCCGCAAGGGCTCAAAAATAGCCTGGAGTGCCGAGGGTGGGAGCACTTGACCAGTAAAAAAATCACCCAGAAACTGCTCCCAGAGCGGGTTCGATGTAGGTGCTACTGGCAGGGGGGATGAAGTCACGGCGGGAAGGCCTTGTTCACGGTTTTTAGAAAAAAACTCCTCTCTGACGAATTTACCATAGGGTGGGATAATTAATTTGTAGAGTTAAGTTAATTCCACGACTAGACGATAAAACAAACTTTCTGAATACATTCATAGATAAACCCTGAATACATAATGGCGATGCACGACCCCCTGATTGAAGTTGATCGCGCTATTTCTGAGCTGCGCCGTGGCGCACTGGTACGCGTATACGATGAGCACAGTAGCCGACTGATGTTGGCAGTCGATGCCTTAACTGCGGATTATTTAGCGCTGTTAACGGAGCTGGGAAGTACTGCTCCTGAGCTGGTGATGACTGGCACGCGCGTCAATGTTTTAGGCATTGATAAATCAGATCGCCCAGTTAGCGTCTTGTCACATCCACAGGGTATGCCCCTTGATTTAATAGAGTATTTGGCTAATCCCCTTTCGTCTTCGATGACGGCACCAAGCATGGCAAGCTTAAGGGTTGATGATGCAGGCGAGTTAGAGCAGGCCTGTGTCACCTTATCCAAGTTGTCGCGGCTTTTGCCAGCGGCACTGATCGTTACAGGCGTAGGTAATGACGATATTCCGGCAGTGCGCGCCAGCTCGATTCAATCGTATATGACGATTGCGGCGCACTCACTGACCATGGTGAGTGAGGCGCGCGTTCCCTTAGAAAATGCAGAAAATGCGCGGGTGGTTGCTTTTCGTCCCCGCGATGGCGGCATTGAGCACTTGGCCATTATTGTTGGCGATGTAAATCCTGCAGAGCCAGTGCTGGTGCGCCTTCACTCCGAATGCTTTACGGGCGATTTAGTGGGCTCCTTACGTTGCGATTGCGGCAATCAGCTGCGCGGCGCGATTGGTGAGATGGCTTTAGCCGGCAGTGGAATTTTGTTATACCTAGCGCAAGAGGGGCGCGGCATTGGCTTAGTCAACAAACTGCGCGCATACCAATTGCAAGATGCTGGCTTTGATACCGTGGATGCCAATTTGCAACTCGGTTTTGACTCCGATGAGCGCAACTATTTACCGGCAGCGCAGATGCTACGAATGCTGGGCGTCAAGCGGGTAAAGTTAATGACCAACAATCCAGCCAAGGTCAACGCCCTCAGCAATTGCGATATTGAGGTGGTGGAGAGGGTACCTCACATTTACCCTTCCAATGAACACAACGACGCCTACTTAAAAGTGAAAGCCAAAAAAAGCGGCCATCTATTTTAGGGAATGGTTGGCCTTCGTATGATTAAGACTTAAACCAAATACGATCAAATACCCCATCCTTTTTGAACAGCAGGTGCTGCAGTCCCGCTGCGATATGGACTAAAGCCAGCGCAATCAGTGCCAGTACTAAATAGCCGTGGATCTCAAACAATTGTTTAGCGAGGGCTTGGTCTTTGGGTATGCCGGGCAATGGGGGTAGATGGTATCCACCTACGGTAATTAGTGCTGGAAATGCAGTGACTCCGGCCCAGCCAAAGAGAGGAACTAAGGCCAGAAGTAAATACAATGCCCCTTGAACCGACTGCGCCAATTGAATTTGTCCCCGAGAAATGCTACTGGGATATGGTGGTCTCGTCGAGCGCAGTTTGGTGATGATGCGAAGCCCGGTAACGAGCAAGACAATAAAGCCAATTAGCTTATGCCAGGAATACAGGGTATTGGTTAGCTCATCCCACAAATTGGCTGCCGAACGGTCGGTCATCCAAAAGCCCAGTACAAGCGAGGCAACGAGTAGTGCAGCGGTAAGCCAATGGATTACTCGCATCATGACTGAGTACGTTTGCGGCATGATTTACCCCCGTGTAGGCATCAACTGCAATGCCTTGGTTAAGCTATTTCGCAAATTATGCCTTGCTTCAGGCAAGGCCGGTAATGCCGGATTACTATGCTGTAATTGGGGATATTAATTGGGTTCTAACCCATGGAATCGACTTTTTATGCTCTTACTCAACGCACTGGTGAAACTAAAGCGTCGCATCACTCAATGCATCGATGACATCGATAGCTTTATACGCGCGCATTTACGCTAACGAGATATCACGTTTTATTTCTATCCATAGGATGCGAATTTCTATCACCCACTCTAATTTTGAAGGGGCGTAATGAGGAAGTGAGTAGCTTTTAATCCCAGTGGATAATAGGGCTCACACTATTTGTGCATTACTTTCGGAACTGCTTCCATGGAAATCAAAGTCAACTTTCTCGATAAGCTTCGGCTTGAAGCCAAGTTTGACGACTTTACTGTCATTGCCGATCAACCAATTCGATATAAGGGTGACGGCTCTGCTCCTGGGCCGTTCGATTACTTTTTAGCTTCTTCGGCTCTGTGCGCAGCCTATTTTGTGAAGTTGTATTGCGATGCACGTGGCATCTCCACTGAGAATATCCGCCTCTCACAAAACAATATCGTAGATCCTGAGAATCGGTATCGGCAGATTTTTAAGATTCAGATTGAATTACCAGCAGATATCTCCGCTAAAGATCGGCAAGGTATTTTGCGATCGATTGATCGATGCACCGTGAAGAAAGTCGTGCAAGCTGGTCCCGAGTTTGTGATTGAGGAAGTCGACAGCCTGGATGCCGATGCGCAGGCATTATTAATTCCTAATTCTGGGGCAGGAGGCGAGACCTACATTACGGGCAAGGACTTGCCGCTAGAGCAAACTATTGCAAATATGTCGGCGGTGCTGGCCAGCTTAGGAATCAAGATCGAGATTGCCTCTTGGCGCAACCTCATCCCGAATGTCTGGTCTTTGCATATCCGCGATGCCCACTCGCCCATGTGTTTTACCAATGGCAAAGGGTCCACCAAGGAAAGTGCCTTAGCTTCCGCCTTGGGTGAGTACATCGAGCGACTCAGTAATAACCATTTCTATGCTGGTGCGTATTGGGGCGAAGCGATTGCCAATGCGGCATTTGTGCATTATCCCAATGAGCGTTGGTTTAAGCCTGGCAAGAAAGATGCCCTGCCGACCGAAATACTCGATGAGTATTGTCTGTCGATTTATAACCCCGATAGTGAGCTACGCGCATCCCATCTCATCGATACCAACGCCGGCAATGTGGAACGGGGTGTTTGTGCTCTGCCATTTGTGCGTCAGTCGGACAAAGAAGTGGTTTATTTTCCGGTGAATTTGATTGAGAACCTCTTTGTTAGCAATGGCATGAGTGCGGGCAACACCTTGGCTGAAGCCCAGGTACAGTGCTTGTCTGAAATTTTCGAGCGCGCAGTCAAACGTGAAATCATTGAACGCGAAATTGCCTTGCCCGATGTGCCTCAAGCAGTCTTGGATCAATATCCAAGCATCATGACTGGTATACAAAGCTTAGAAGAGCAGGGCTTTCCGGTTTTAGTCAAAGATGCTTCACTGGGCGGAGTCTATCCAGTCATGTGCGTCACCTTAATGAATCCGCGTACGGGCGGGGTGTTTGCTTCGTTTGGCGCACATCCTAGTTTTGAGGTGGCGCTGGAACGCAGTTTGACGGAGTTATTGCAGGGCCGAAGTTTTGAGGGCCTCAATGATTTACCTCCTCCCACTTTTGTAAGTGAGGCGGTGACCGAGCCGAATAACTTTGTGGAGCATTTCATTGACTCCAGCGGCATCGTGTCGTGGCGTTTCTTTAGTGCTAAATCAGATTATGTTTTTGTGGAGTGGGACTTCACCGGCAAAGGAGCCAAGACCAACGCAGAAGAAGCTGAAACCTTGTTTGGCATTCTGCAGGATATCAATAAAGAGTCCTATGTAGCAGTGAATGACCAGCTTGGCGCAATGGCATGCAGAATCCTGGTACCCGGTTATTCCGAGGTCTATCCGATTGAAGACCTGATTTGGGACAACACCAACAAAGCACTCTTATTTCGTGAGGATGTCCTAAATCTATTGAGTCTCGACGATTCGAGCCTAGCGGATTTACTCGATCGCTTAGAAAACAACGAGCTCGATGAGTACGGTGATATCGCGACGCTGATTGGTATTGAGTTTGATGAAAACACCGTCTGGGGTCAATTGACGGTATTGGAGTTAAAGCTATTGATTCATCTGGCGTTGAAGCAATGGGATGAGGCGCAGGAGCTAGTGGGTGCCTTCTTACAATACAACGACAATACAGTGGATCGAAAGCTGTTTTATCAGGCCCTCGATGCTGCTCTGGCCATCCATCTGGATGACGAATTATCAATGAGCAACTACACCCATAATCTGCGCCGCATGTTTGGTGATGACAAGATGGATGCGGTATTGGGCTCGATCGATGGCAGTGTGCGTTTCTATGGCTTGACACCTATCGGCTTGAAATTGGAAGGACTTGATCGCCATCAGCGTTTGCTGGATAGTTTGAAGAAATTACATCAAGCCAGATCCAGGGTTACTTAGCTTTTTTGTATTAGGGTCAAGGAAGTACCATAATGGGGTAGCTGCGGCTTCCTCTAATTTTTTCCTCCCAATTGACTATTACGACACCCTCTCGATCCATTAGTCCTAATGTAGCCTCGCTATTGATTGTGATTGCGGAGCTGATGGGCACCTCGCTGTGGTTTTCCATCAATGGGGTGGCTGACAATTTAATTGATTCGTGGAATATTAATCTCGCAGGTATAGGCATACTCACCAATGCGGTGCAACTCGGTTTTGTAGCCGGCACTCTGGTCTTTGCGCTAAGTGGGATTGCGGATCGGTTTAAGCCCAGCCATCTTTTTGCAGCATGTGCCTTGCTTGGGGCCTTATTTAATGCCGCATTTGCTTTATTGGCGGATAGTCTTTGGATCGGGTTTTGCTTGCGCTTTTTGGTTGGAATTTGTTTGGCCGGCATCTATCCAATTGGCATGAAACTCATCATGACCTGGGATCCCCAAAAAGCAAGTTCGCGGATTGCTCAATTGGTTGGAATGCTGACCATCGGAACGGCGATTCCGCATGCCACCCGCTACTTCGGCGTAGATTGGCCTTGGCAAGAGGTGATTCTGCTATCTTCTTTGCTTGCTCTTGTTGCAATGGGGATGATTTTTTGGCTCGGCGATGGTCCCCACCTCAAATTAGGCGGTGCTTCACGGGTCAAGCTCCGCGGCTTTCGTGAGCTCTTTGCGATTGCGGAATACCGTCGATCGGCCTTGGGGTATTTTGGCCATATGTGGGAGCTCTATGCATTCTGGGCGCTAGTGCCATTCCTGATTGCGAGTAGCTATTCAGTTCAAAATCCCATCAACTTATCGGGACTCGCATTCGCTGTCATCGGGGTTGGTGCAATTGGCTGCTTTCTGGGAGGGCAACTTAGCAAATCCATTGGAGGCGTGAAGGTTGCCTCAACTGCTTTAGCACTATCTGGTATTTGCTGCCTACTCTATCCATGGATTTCTGGATTACCACTTTGGGTACAAATTCTGTTTTGGATTATTTGGGGTATGAGTGTCATCGCTGATTCGCCACAATTCTCAGCGCTATCAGCGCAAGCATGTCCACCCGAAATTGTCGGTACTGCACTGACCATTCAAAATGCTATTGGCTTTACCATTACGATGATCTCAATTCAAATCAGTACTGTAGTTCTCCCCCTGATGGGTCACTACATTACCTGGTTATTGCTGCCAGGCCCTGTATTGGGACTCATTTTTCTGAATCGTATTTCAAGACGCGCCTAATCAATGTGTGCCGTACTGAAATCGTTAATCTAGACACTCTTAGGAGCAAGCGGAAGGGTTAAATCGGGGTGTAGCTGTACATTAGATTTACTAAGCAAAAGAAAAAGCCCCTGAACTTTCATTCAGAGGCTTCATATTACTGGTGGGTCGGGCGAGATTGGCTACGCCGAAACTGCGTTTTCGAACTCGCGACCAACGGATTAAAAGAAGTCGTGCCTCTTCAAATCCTCATATAAATCAATGCTTCTTAGTTGGCTAAAACAGGTGTGCGATTGCCTCTCAGTAAATAGTTCAAAGCCTCGGACTGATTTCAAGCCTTGGGAAATAGTAGATCATCCCTATTTAAATAATGTGTAATATATTACACATTTTATGCTATAGTGTACTTATGAACTTACGCGAAATTGGTCTGAAGGTTGGGCAACGCCGTACTGATCTGGGTTTATCTCAAGATCGGTTGGCAAAGCTTTGCGGCCTTTCAAGATCGACCATCCATCATCTAGAGAAGGGCAGTTTGAATGATTTGGGCGCAGCTAAGTTACTGTCTTTGTTATCTTTGCTGGGTTTAGATGTGATTACTCAAGAGCATCATAAAAAGCACCATGGCCTTGATATGGCAAGTAAGACGGCAAGCGTAAGTTACAGGACAAAGCTTCAAAGTAGTGAGTTATCGCGTTCATTGGTGTGCGGAGAGTTGCCTGAGAATATCTATCCTCATGTGGCATCTTTATTGGATGAAGCACCATTGGAGATTATTGTGTCTGCAGTCGAGGAAGCGGCGAAGATTAATCACGTGGCACCCAAAGTTATTTGGAAAAATATTCATCGGTGGGCACATGAGATGCATTCACCAAGATCGGCTTGGGCTTAATCTATGATTAATATTATGGAGCGCGATCTTCCTGAAGGCGCATGGAAAGATTTGCTGCCCCATGCGCTTTCGATTATTGAAGGTATTAAGAGTCACGGAACGCCTGACCCATTCTGGACTTTTGGCGGAGGCACGGTGTTGATGTTTCGTTATCAGCATCGGCTTAGTAAGGATATTGATATCTTTGTTCCAGATCCACAGTACTTAGGTTTTGTCACGCCACGCTTAAGTGATGTGGCTGCAGCGGTGAGTACAGACTACGTTGAAGATCAGAGCTCTTACGTGAAGTTAATTCGTCCAGAAGGGGAAATCGATTTTGTGGCATCCCCAAATCTTACTGATACACCTTTTGAAATATGGAATATTAACGGCCAGCAGATACGGGTAGAAACTGCTGCAGAGATTGTGGCAAAGAAATTATGGCATCGAGGCGATAGGGCGACTGCTCGTGATTTATTTGACCTGTCATTGGTTATTGAGCGCGAGCCTCAAGCATTGGTAAAGGCAGCTAAGTTCTTGAAAAGGAATGCTGAGCCATTTATTAGTCAGATATCTAGCAGGGCAGCAGTATTAAAAGTACAGTTCGCTGAAATTGATATATTGAATTACAGGCCAAGCTATGACGAGGCGGCGCAGAGGGCAGTCACATTCCTAGGCTCACTAAGTAAGAGCGATTGATGGATATACAGGTAATAAAAAAGCCCCGCAGAGCGAGGCTTAGTTGTACGACTCGACACATAGTTAACACTTTATACCGGACACATACTTTACAGTTTTTGGCATAGGAGGGACCGCTCTATGCCGTGGAATGAAAGTACGAAGATGGACGAAAAGCTCAAAT
>JAIXPY010000161.1 GCA_027486025.1 Burkholderiaceae bacterium | reverse complement strand
AATGTGATTCAGTATGTGAGCGGCCTTGGCACAATTACCGATAAAGCAGTAAGCTTTGAAGAACTGAGTAAGCTTAATTAATCGATTGCCCACGAAAGCCCATTCGCATGAACCGTACTGATTCCCATTTTTTCAATGCCAGCAATACCTCTGCCGGTGACCTAGAAACCCGCGGTCTTGGTATGGTTCCGATGGTGATTGAAACCTCGGGTCGCGGTGAGCGCGCGTATGACATTTACTCCCGCCTTTTAAAAGAGCGTGTTGTTTTCTTAGTCGGCGAAGTGAATGATCAAACGGCTAATTTGGTGATTGCGCAACTGCTCTTTTTGGAAAGCGAAAATCCCGATAAAGAAATTTCGCTCTACATTAATTCACCTGGCGGTTCTGTCTCTGCTGGCCTGGCTATTTTCGATACGATGCAATTTATCAAGCCAGATGTGAGTACTTTGTGTATGGGTATGGCTGCCAGCATGGGCGCTTTCTTATTGTGTGCCGGCGCAAAGGGAAAGCGTTATGCCTTGCCCAATTCCCGAGTGATGATTCACCAGCCACTCGGTGGTGCACGGGGTCAGGCGTCGGATATTGAAATTCAGGCACGTGAAATTTTGTACTTGCGTGAACGCCTCAATCAAATTTTGTCTGATCGCACTGGCCAGTCAATTGAAACCATTGCTAAAGATACCGATCGCGATAATTTCATGTCAGCGGATCAAGCCCGTGATTACGGTTTAATCGACAAAGTTATTGATAAGCGCCCCTAATTGAGCGATTCCAAAACGCCCGCCTCAGCTGATAAGCTGCTTTACTGCTCGTTTTGCGGGAAGAGCCAACACGAAGTCAAAAAACTGATTGCTGGTCCTTCCGTATTTATTTGCGATGAGTGCATCGACTTATGTACCGACATCATTCAAGAAGAGTTAGCCAATCTACCGTCTGAAAAAGGCGATGGTGGTCTGCCCACCCCACACGAAATTCGCGCCGACTTAGATCAGTATGTGATTGGTCAGGATCAAGCGAAAAAAACCTTAGCAGTAGCAGTCTATAACCACTACAAGCGTTTGCAGTATTTGCCAGTACCAAAAAAAGAGGTGGCAACAAAAACGGATGGCACTGCCGATAGCAAAGACAATAAAACGACAGCTGAAACCAAAAAATCGAAGTTGCCTGCAAAGGCAATAGTCGATGGCGTTGAGTTGGCCAAAAGTAATATTTTGCTCATTGGCCCAACTGGTTCAGGCAAGACTTTGTTAGCGCAAACGCTGGCACGTCTGCTCGATGTTCCATTCGTGATGGCCGATGCAACCACCTTAACGGAAGCGGGCTATGTTGGCGAGGACGTCGAAAACATCATCCAAAAATTACTGCAGGCTTGCGATTACAACGTCGAAAAAGCCCAGCGCGGCATTGTCTACATCGACGAGATCGATAAAATTTCACGTAAGTCAGACAACCCATCCATCACTCGTGACGTTTCGGGCGAAGGTGTGCAGCAGGCGCTATTGAAATTGGTTGAAGGAACCATGGCATCGGTGCCTCCGCAAGGCGGCCGCAAGCACCCCAATCAAGATTTCTTGCAAGTCGATACAACGAATATTCTGTTTATCTGCGGCGGTGCATTTGATGGCCTCGAGAAAGTCATTCAGCAGCGCACTGCCAAAACGGGCATTGGTTTTAGCGCCGAAGTGCCGGGCAAAGATGACCGCGGCTCCAGCGAGCTGCTTAAAGAAGTAGAGCCAGAAGATCTGATTAAATTTGGCTTAATTCCCGAATTAATTGGCCGCCTGCCAGTTTTAACCACCTTAGCTCAGCTCGACGAAACCGCCTTGGTGCAAATCTTGACCGAGCCCAAAAATGCACTGGTGAAGCAATACCAAGCCTTGCTGACCATGGAGGGCGCTGAGCTTGAAGTGCGCCCCGAAGCCCTTTCAGCGATTGCCAAGAAAGCCATTGCACGCAAAACCGGTGCCCGTGGCCTGCGCTCCATCCTGGAGGGCGCATTAATGGATGTCATGTATGACCTGCCATCCCTGCGCAATGTCCAAAAAGTGGTGATTGATGAAAGCAGTATTCAGGGTCTAGGTAAGCCGCTGTTGGTCTACAAACAGAGCGAATCCCCTGCTGAAAAGCAGGAATTGTCGAAAAAAGCCTAATTTCATCTTTTTTTGGCTGTTTTTGACTTGTTTTTGTCATTTTTTTGCGTTTTTACTCTTGTAATCCTGCAGCCCAAACCCATATAAGTAGTATCCTGCTCATAGAAATACCCCTTTTAAGTAGCTTTTGGTACTTTTGAGATTTTTTTGAGCGTTTGACTACTTTGGAGGATCCGCCCCATGCCTGGCCATTTATTACTACCCTCTGAACCGATTCAACTGCCTTTGCTCCCTTTGCGGGACGTAGTTGTCTTTCCCCATATGGTGATCCCCTTATTCGTAGGGCGTCCCAAATCAATCAAAGCACTCGAAGCTGCCATGGAAACAGGTAAAAGTGTTTTATTGGTTGCCCAAAAGACAGCTGCAAAAGATGAGCCCTCGGTCGAGGATTTATACGACGTGGGCTGTATCGCCAGTATTTTGCAAATGCTCAAATTACCTGACGGTACCGTCAAGGTATTGGTTGAGGGTTCGCAGCGTGCTGAAGTCAGTCAGATTGAAGATGCACTGGGCTACTTTAGTTGCGAAGCAACGCCCAAAGCAATCGATGTTCTCGATGCCCATGAGACCGAAGCGCTCCGCCGCGCGATTATGGCGCAGTTTGATCAGTACGTGAAGTTAAACAAAAAGATTCCGCAGGAGATCCTGGCTTCCTTGGGCGGCATTGATGACCCAAGCCGACTGGCCGATACCATCTGCGCGCATTTGCCAGTCAAGCTCGAGCAAAAACAGCGTCTGCTGGAAATGACCGATGTCGTGAAGCGCCTGGAGAGCCTCTTGGCTGACCTTGAGAGCGAAATCGATATTCTGCAAGTCGAGAAGCGCATCCGTGGTCGTGTGAAGCGCCAAATGGAAAAGAGTCAACGCGAGTACTACCTCAATGAACAGGTCAAAGCCATTCAGAAGGAGTTAGGCGAGGGCGAAGAGGGTGCTGATCTCGAGGAGCTGGAAAAACGCATCAAGGCAGCGAAGATGCCGAAAGAGGCGCTTAAAAAAGCCGAGTCCGAACTGAAAAAACTCAAGCTAATGTCGCCAATGTCGGCTGAAGCAACGGTCATTCGTAACTTCATTGACACTCTAGTTGGCTTGCCTTGGAAAAAGAAAAGCAAGGTCAATAATGATTTAGGTAATGCCGAGAAGGTGCTGGATCAGGACCACTATGGCCTTGATAAAGTGAAAGAGCGTATCTTGGAGTACCTCGCAGTACAACAACGCGTTGATCGTGTAAAAGCCCCTATCCTGTGCTTGGTTGGCCCTCCTGGTGTTGGTAAAACATCCTTGGGTCAATCGATTGCGCGCGCTACGAACCGGAAGTTTGTGCGCATGGCCTTAGGCGGCGTACGCGATGAGTCAGAGATTCGTGGTCATCGACGCACTTACATTGGCTCCATGCCGGGCAAGATTCTGTCGAGCCTAGCTAAAGTGGGTGTGCGCAATCCCCTGTTTTTATTGGATGAAGTCGACAAGATGGGCATGGACTTTCGGGGTGACCCAGCCAGTGCACTACTCGAGGTGCTCGACCCAGAACAAAACCACACCTTTCAAGATCACTACGTTGAAGTTGACTTTGATCTGTCTGATGTGATGTTTGTCGCCACCGCGAATTCTTTAAACATTCCAGGGCCGCTCCTGGATCGCCTTGAGGTTATTCGCCTTGCTGGCTATACCGAAGATGAAAAAACCAGCATTGCTACGAACTATTTAATTCCAAAGCAAATCAAAAACAATGGTTTAAAAAAGGGTGAGCTGCAGATTGAGGAGAGTGCGATTCGCAGCATGATTCGTTACTACACCCGCGAAGCCGGCGTACGTTCGCTGGAGCGCGAGATCAGCAAGGTCTGCCGCAAGGTGGTGAAGCTGTTGCTGCTCAAAAAAG
This sequence comes from Burkholderiaceae bacterium, assembly GCA_027486025.1. Lineage (GTDB taxonomy): Bacteria > Pseudomonadota > Gammaproteobacteria > Burkholderiales > Burkholderiaceae > Polynucleobacter. Next base: position 8,196 of record JAIXPY010000161.1, on the reverse strand, counting down.
AAGCTGCACCCATTACCGTGGATGCGGATAATTTAGAGAAGTTCCTCTCCGTCAAGATTTTTGATTACGGCTTGGCCGCAAAAGAAAATCAGCTTGGTCAAGTAACGGGTTTAGCGTGGACTGAGGTCGGCGGCGATCTGCTGACCATTGAAGCGGCGCTGATGCCAGGCAAAGGCGTCATCACACGTACCGGTTCTCTAGGCGATGTGATGAAAGAGTCGGTCGAGGCTGCTAGAACCGTAGTGCGTTCACGCGCGCGTGCCCTGGGTATTACCGATGAGGCCTTTGAGAAAAAAGATATTCACATTCACTTTCCAGAGGGCGCAACTCCGAAGGATGGGCCTTCGGCCGGTATTGCGATTACTACCGCTTTAGTTTCTGTATTTACTGGCATTCCAGTACGCTCGGATGTCGCTATGACCGGGGAAATTACCTTGCGCGGCGAGGTCTTGCCAATTGGCGGTCTAAAAGAAAAGTTATTGGCTGCTCACCGGGGCGGAATCAAGCTAGCCTTAATTCCGGAAGAGAACGTTAAAGACTTAATTGACATCCCAGATAACGTCAAGAATGCAATTGAGATTGTTCCAGTGCGCTGGATCGATAAAGTCTTGGAGCTTGCTTTGGAGCGCAACCCTGAAGCGCTGCCAGATCCAAGTCCGGACGAGTTAGCCAAAAAGGCGGCAGAAGCCAGTAAAACTGCCCCTGGTATATCGAGCGGGGAAGTCTTAAAGCATTGATTGGATCGGTGGAATGTACCCTCATGTGCACGACAGGCATAGGCTTAATCTAAAAAATAAGCGCCTGAACTGGACTAAGGGTACAATTTCGGTTGATTTATGGGGCGCTTAGCTCAGTTGGTAGAGCGTCTGCCTTACACGCAGAATGTCGGCGGTTCGAGCCCGTCAGCGCCCACCATGCTCCTGAATTTCTCTCTTGCATGCTTTTCATATGTTTATTTCACCCTAGTTAGTTTAGGGTTGATTTACTCGGCGCTTGTTTTATGTTGGGCTGAAATTTAAAATACGTTACTACCCTGATGGTTTCGACTGTCAGGTGCAGGGCCTCTACGGAGGCCCTTGCTTTTTTTACAAAGGTAAATGTGCATTCATTCAGACTAAGAACAATTGTTTACATTGATGGCTTTAATTTCTACTATGGTCAGCTTAGGGGTACGCCGTATAAGTGGCTGAATTTAACCTCGCTATTTAAAACAATATTAGGAAAAGAAAATAAGCTCCTTAAAGTTAAATTTTTTACGGCACGGGTTCAGCCAACTGAACGAGACCCGCAAATAAATATTAGACAAGACACGTACCTTAGAGCGCTTGCCATTTGTTGTCCCGAGGTTGAGACGTATTTTGGGCATTTTCTACGGCATAAGGTGTCAGCTGAAAATGCCAATCCGCCGCCAAGCAAGGTAGAAATCTTCAAAACCGAAGAAAAGGGCTCTGATGTTAATTTGGCATTGCACGTTCTCAATGATGCATGGGCGGATGCATATGACTGCGCAGTTATCGTTTCAAATGACTCCGATTTAGCGACTTCCTTGCAGATGGTTAAAGAACAGCATAAAAAGGTCATTGGGTTAATAACGCCAGGTGCCCCAAAACGAAATACATCATGGCAGCTGCGCAAATATGCTGACTTTATTAAAGTCATAAGGCCGTGGGCATTAGAGCAAAGCCTGTTATTGAACCCCATTCCAGGCACTGAAATCAGAAAACCAAAAGGCTGGTAGCGTACTAGGCATCAATTTTTCGATGTTTTTCATTACAGATTGCATTATTTTGTATTTATAGAGCCCTACCAATATCGACTAAAATATTTACTTTTACAGCTAGCCTGTCCTTTATAACCCTGTGATCATTAATTGGTAAAGCCCATTTATGTTTGATTCTGTACGCCGGCATCAGCGATTCATGATGTTCTTTGTGCTGTTGCTAATTGTTCCTTCCTTTGTTTTGTTTGGCGTATCTGGCTACACCGATTTCTTTGAACAAGAAACCGACTTAATCAAGGTCAATGGCAAGGCCATTACCGCCCAAGAGGTCGACAATTCAGCCAAGCGCCAATCTGAGCGCGTTGGGGCTAATTCCCAAATTGCACAAAGCCTGCCGTTTCGCCAAGCCGTATTGGATGAACTGCTACAGCAACGTCTCTTGGCTTTCGCGGTCAACAAGCTGCAATTACGCATTAGCGACCAAGCGCTGACCAAAAACTTAGCGACCATTCCCGAGATCAAGGCCCTATATAAACCCGATGGCAGTTTTGACAACACTCGCTATCGCCAGCTCTTGGCTAATGCTGGAATGAGTATTGAGCAATTTGAGGGTGGCCAGCGTTTTGATTTGATGATCCAGCAATTCGTTACCTCTGCGGCACGTACTGAGTTACCAGCACCAAAGTTGGCTGGTTTAATTTCTGCTCTGTATGAATCGGAGCGCCAAGTGCAATCGATTCAATTTACGGCGGCTGAATTTGTCTCAAAGGCAAATCCTACTGAAGCTGAGCTACAGGATTTTTATAAGGCAAACTCCCGTTTATTTGAAACGCCAGAGCGCATTGATATTGAGTTTTTAGTGTTGCGTGCCGACCCCAAGGAAGACGCCAAAGCCTTTGGTGAAAAAGCCGATCAGTTCGCCAATCTAACCTACGATCAATCCGATAGCCTAAAGCCTGCTGCTGATAAGCTTAAGCTGAGCATTCAGTCGGCTAAGGGAGTCTCCCGCGTTGGCAAATCTGGGCTTCCAGCCGATCATCCTCTGAACAATCAAAAAGTGATTCAAGCGCTTTTTGGTGACGACGCTTTAAAAAATAAACGCAATATTGAGGCAGTGCAAATTGCTCCTGGGGTCTTTGTGTCGGCCCGTGTGACCCAGTTACTTCCAGCGGAAGTGTTGCCTTACAGCGCGGTAGCCAGTGAAGTCAAACGCCAGGTTACCGTGCGCAGTGCTGAAAAGCTGGCCAGCGCTGCTGCCGCTGAGCGCTTTATTGCTGCTGAAAAAAATCCATCGAGTGCTGCTGGATTTGCTGCCCCAATTTGGGTTTCGCGTAATAAGCCTGCGAACTTAGTTGGTCCCGCATTGGATGCCGTGATGGCAGTCGATCCAGGTAAGTTGCCTGCAGTTATCTCGATTGCAAACGCCGGATCTGGCACAACGCTGTATCGGATTGAGCAAGTGCGTCAACCACCTGCAGCGGATGCAAAAGTTCGTCAAGCGCAATCCCAACAAATTCAAGCCCTAGCTGCTCAAGCGGAATTCGTTGGATTTATGTCCTTCTGGCGCAACGAGGCTAACGTCAAAGTGATTAACCCTCTAAAACAATCGAGCAGCAGTTCGGGCGGTTAATTCTTTTTAGGAATCAGTTGCCCATAGAATGGGGCAAGGGCAGTCCAGACGTTCTGAAACATAATCGCCTGCGCTGCTTCGTTTGGATGAATCCGGTCCGCCTGAAATAGTTCATTGCGCTGAGCGACGCCCTCCAAGAAAAAAGGCAGTAGAGCCACTTGCTGACTTTTTGCAATCCGCACAAAAAGCCCCGCAAATTGCTGGGTGTATTCCTGGCCATAGTTTGGCGGGATGCGCATACCCACCAGTAACACTTCGGCACCCGATTTTTTGCTTAGTTCCACCATGGTGCGCAGGTTTTTCTCTGTTTCCACCAGGGATAGTCCGCGCAATGCATCGTTTGCTCCTAATTCAATAATGACCAGCCTAGGTTTTTTCTGAGCCAATAACTTAGGCAGGCGTGTTAACCCTCCGGAAGTGGTTTCGCCACTGATGCTAGCGTTCATGATCTCCCATGAACTGCCTTCTTGCTTGAGGCGATTTGATAGGAGCGCAACCCAGCCAGTTCCCCGTGCAATCCCATACTCAGCTGAGAGGCTATCGCCGGTGACTAAAAGGTTGGGTTTGATAGGGTCTTGTGCCTGGGCTGGGCCGATTAATGTCAGCCCGAGTAAGATGGTGGCAATGCAAAATTTCAAGCGATATTCCTTATGAGTAATCAACCCCTTGTGCTGCGCGCTCAGCAACTGGGTAAGGCGGTCAACACCAGCGATGGACCACTTACTATTTTGCATGACATTTCATTTAGCGTCTGTGCCGGAGAAAGCGTTGCAATTGTGGGCGCATCCGGATCCGGAAAAAGCACCTTGCTCAGCATACTGGCTGGCCTCGATACGCCCAGCTGTGGTGTAGTTGAGCTGGTTGGTGAAAATCTCGCCCAATTGAATGAAGACGGCCGGGCACAGTTGCGCGGTAAGCACGTTGGTTTTGTGTTCCAGTCATTTCAGCTGATACCACACCTCAGCGCTTTGGAAAATGTGATGCTGCCTTTGGAGTTGCGCGGCATATCGCTGAGCGACGCTCGGGAGCAGGCGCAGTATTGGCTAGATAAAGTGGGTTTAAGTGCACGACTTAATCACTTCCAAAAAACCTTATCGGGCGGTGAGCAGCAACGCGTTGCCTTAGCCCGTGCGTTTGTCGGCAAGCCGGCCATTTTGTTTGCGGATGAGCCTACTGGCAGCCTAGATCAGGCCAGTGGTGGCAGGGTCATCGACCTCTTATTTGACCTGAATCAGGCCAATGGCTCGACTCTGATTTTGGTCACGCACGATGCGGTTTTGGCGGGGCGCTGCGCCCGCCAGCTTCACCTTCAGGGCGGGGCATTGCTGGCCGAGTAAAAATACGGGGTTTTGTAGTCCAAACCTTATAATTACGGCATGTCATTTTTCCGTTGTTTGCCTGGCTCTAATGCCCTCTCAGCCTTCCGCCAACAGCGGCTTTTGGCCTCGCTTGCAGAGCAGGGCGTTTCCCTGTCAAGCATACAAGCGCAATATTTCCATTTCGTATGGTCTGATTCAGTACTAAGCGATGCCCAGCTCGTGGTTTTAGAGGGTCTCTTGACGTATGGCGAGCCCTTCACTCTAGTAGAGCCAAAAGCAGGATGGCTAGCTAGTCTGGGCAAATCCCTGCAACCATCGCAGGCCATTGCCATTCCTCGCTTTGGTACGGTATCGCCATGGGCCAGCAAAGCAACCGATATTGCCCATCAATGCGGGCTGCCGTTACTGCGCATTGAGCGGGGCATTCAATACAGTTGGGCCGCTCAAAGTAACTTAAGTACACAACAGCAGCAAATGGTATTGGCTGCTTTGCATGACCGCATGACCGAAACCGTGGTTGATTCGGTTGATGCGGTAGCGCCGCTTTATCAAACATTAGAAGATCGTCCGCTGCTGCGCATCCCAGTGATGGCAGAGGGTGAAGCTGCTTTAGAAAGAGCGAACGTAGAGTTGGGTCTTGCGCTATCGGAAGACGAAATTACCTACCTTGCGGAAAACTTTAAACGCCTTGGCCGCGATCCTAGCGATGTTGAGCTCATTATGTTTGCGCAGGCCAATAGCGAACATTGCCGCCACAAAATCTTCAATGCCTCCTGGACAATTGATGGTAAAGAGCAGGACATTTCTTTATTTGGGATGATTCGCAATACCCATCGCCTGCAACCCAAAGGCACGATCGTGGCGTATTCCGATAACTCGGCCGTAATGGAGGGTTGCGAGGCGCAAACTTGGGCCCCACAAGGCGCTGACCAGCGCTACCATAAAGAGCAAAGGCTGACCCATACCTTGATGAAGGTGGAGACGCATAACCATCCCACAGCGATCGCCCCCTTTCCTGGTGCGTCGACCGGTGCCGGCGGCGAAATCCGAGATGAGGGTGCAACGGGCATTGGCGGAAGACCTAAGGCTGGCCTTACCGGTTTTTCCGTTTCAAACCTAAACATACCTGCGCACAATTTACCCTGGGAGGCGCCGCACTATGGCAAACCCGACCGAATTGCTGCGCCACTGCAAATCATGATCGAAGGGCCGCTGGGCGGAGCCGCGTTTAATAATGAATTCGGGCGCCCGATTCTGGGTGGGTACTTTCGGGTATTTGAACAAACCATCAATGGCATTCGCCACGGCTACCACAAGCCCATCATGATTGCCGGTGGCATTGGCAATATTGATGCAATCCATACGGCTAAAAAAGAAATTAAAGCGGGACACTTGCTGGTCCAGCTAGGCGGTCCGGGCATGCGCATCGGCATGGGTGGTGGCACTGCTAGTTCGATGGCAACAGGCAGCAATGCGGCTGATTTGGATTTCAATTCAGTGCAACGCGGCAACCCGGAAATCGAACGCCGTGCGCAAGAAGTGATTAATGCGTGTCGCGCTATGGGTGAAGCCAATCCCATTATTTCAATTCACGATGTGGGTGCAGGCGGTTTATCGAACGCCTTCCCAGAACTTGCCGATGGCGCTGGACTTGGTGCCGACTTTTCTCTGCGTAGCATCTTGCTGGAAGAGAGCGGCATGAGTCCGGCAGAGATTTGGTGCAACGAATCACAAGAGCGCTATGTCTTAGCGATTGATGCAGCCGATTTGGATTTGCTGACCGCTCTGTGTGAGCGTGAGCGTTGCCCCATCTCTGTAGTGGGGCATGCAACGACTGAGCGTCAATTGCGACTTGGCGATAGCAAGCAGCAGCCACATTCGGATGCGGCATTCCCAATTGATATGCCGATGGAGGTGTTGCTGGGTAAGCCGCCCAAAATGCACCGCGATGTTACTCATGTTGAGCAGCAATTTACTGAGCTCGATGTCACCGACGCCAAGCTTGAAGAATGCATTGCGTGGGTGTTGCAGCAGCCGACCGTCGCCAGTAAATTGTTTTTAATCACCATCGGCGATCGGACGGTGGGTGGCCTTAATGCACGTGACCAGCTGGTTGGCCCATGGCAGGTTCCGGTTGCCGATTGTGCTGTGACACTAATGGATTATGTGGGCTATCGCGGCGAAGCCATGTCGATGGGTGAGCGCACCCCAATCGCTGTGATCGATGCGCCTGCAGCAGCCCGTATGGCAGTCGGTGAAGCCATTACCAATATATTGGCTGCGGATATTAGCGACCTTGATACGGTGAAGTTATCGGCCAACTGGATGGCGGCCTGCGGTAAGCCGGGTGAAGATGCCAAACTCTTTGACTCGGTGAAGGCAGTCGGCATGGAATTGTGCCCCGCATTAGGTATATCAATTCCGGTAGGTAAAGATTCCTTATCGATGGCAACCGAATGGCGCGATGGGGATAGCACTAAAAAAGTGATTTCGCCTGTTTCTTTGGTGATCTCGGCATTTGCGCAGGTGACGGATGCACGCAAAACTAGCACGCCGCTTTTGCAACGCGAAGAGCATGGGCGGCCCCTCGAGACCGAACTGATTTTGATTGATTTAGGCCGCGGCAAAAACCGCATGGCTGGCAGCATACTGGCTCAAGTGTTAAATCAATCCGGTAAAGCTGCAGCGAACCTAGATGATCCCAATGATCTCAAAGCGCTTGCAACTGCCATTATCGAATTGCGTGCTGCAGGTCAACTCTTGGCCTACCATGACCGTTCGGATGGCGGGCTCTTAGCCACCATAGCTGAAATGGCCTTTGCTTCCCACTGCGGCGTTTCGATTAATGTCGACATGATTGCGGTCGATTTGAATCAAGAGCCGGATTATGGTGACGCGAAGAATTGGGCGCAGCAAGTATCGGGTCGCCGCCATGAGCAAACGATTCGAGCCCTGTTTAATGAAGAGCTAGGCGCCGTTATTCAGATTCGGCGCGCAGATCGGGATGCCGTGTTTGCAGTATTGCGTAAGGTTGGCCTCAGCGCCTGTAGCCATGTGATTGGCAAACCAAACACCACCGGCCGAATTGAGATTTGGCGTGATGCTAAGAGTATTTATGCAGAGCCACGTGAAGTGCTTCACAAGACATGGCAAAGCACCAGCTGGCAAATTGCCCGGTTGCGCGATAACCCATCGTGTGCCGATAGTGAATATGCTTTACTCGATGACATCACCGATCCAGGCTTGATGCCAAAACTAACATTTGATGTCGCAGAGGATGTTTCTGCTCCATTTGTAAATACAGGCGCCCGCCCCAAAATGGCGATTTTGCGCGAGCAGGGCGTGAACTCCCATGTGGAAATGGCATATGCCATGGACTGGGCAGGCTTTGATACCTACGACGTTCATATGTCGGATTTAATTTCCGGCAAAGCTAAATTAGCTGACTTCCGTGGTCTGGTTGCCTGTGGCGGATTTAGTTACGGTGACGTACTTGGTGCTGGTGAGGGCTGGGCCAAAACCATTTT
>JAIXPY010000167.1 GCA_027486025.1 Burkholderiaceae bacterium | reverse complement strand
CTCTATTCAGGGCGTAACTCCGATGCTAAACCACTTTTTACTTTAAAATCGCTGCATTAAGCAATTTCCACCTATCTTGTTTCTTTTGTGAAAGCCTTGTAAATGAGTGATAAGCCCAGCATGGATAAAGATCGCCGTAAATGGTTGATCGCGACCACGGCGGTTGGCGGTGTTGGCGGCGCAGCAGCCCTCTACCCCTTCGTTAATAGTTTTGAACCATCGGCGCGTGCCAAAGCCGCAGGCGCAGCAGTTGAGGTGGATATTTCTGGGATGAAGCCCGATGAAATGAGAACCGTAGAGTGGCGCGGTAAGCCAGTATGGGTCATTCGCCGCACGCCTGAGCAAGTCGCTGAATTAGCTAAGCTCGATGGCGAATTAGCCGATCCAAATTCCTTGCGCGACCCTGCTGTGTATACGCCAAAGTATGCGCAAAATGGCTATCGCTCGATCAAGCCAGAGTATTTAGTGGTGGTTGGTATTTGTACCCACCTCGGTTGCTCCCCATCGCCCAAAATTCAGGCGGGTCCACAACCTTCATTGCCCAACGATTGGCCAGGCGGTTTCTTCTGCCCATGCCACGGCTCGACCTTTGATTTAGCCGGTCGCGTCTACAAGAATAAACCCGCACCAGATAATCTTGAAGTGCCGCCACACATGTATTTGAGCGATACCAAGATTCTGATTGGCGACGATAAGAAAGCGTAAGGAGAAATACCATGGCGTTTCATGAAATTAAAACTGCTGAGAATGCACCAGTCCAAGAGAAGGTATTAGCTTGGGTTGATTCACGTTTTCCCTTGACCTCAACAATCAAGGCGCACCTTACGGAATATTACGCACCCAAAAATTTAAACTTCTGGTATTTTTTTGGTGCATTTTCCATTGTCGTTTTAGCCTTGCAAATCATCACCGGTATTTTCTTGACGATGAACTACAAGCCCGATGCAGCAAAAGCGTTTGAGTCGGTTGAGTACATCATGCGCGAAGTACCATTTGGTTGGTTGATTCGTTACTTGCATTCCACCGGCGCATCGATGTTCTTCGCCGTGGTCTACCTGCACATGTTCCGCGGCTTGATCTACGGTTCGTATCAAAAGCCACGCGAACTCGTTTGGATCTTTGGTTGCGCAATTTTCTTGTGTTTGATGGGTGAGGCCTTCTTCGGCTACCTCCTGCCATGGGGCCAGATGTCCTATTGGGGCGCGCAGGTGATCGTGAACTTGTTCTCGGCCATTCCGCTCATTGGACCCGATCTTTCCTTGTGGCTGCGCGGTGACTACGTCGTCGGTGATGCCACCCTAAACCGTTTCTTTGCATTCCACGTGATTGCATTGCCTTTGGTCTTGGTCGGTTTGGTTGCAGCCCACATCATTGCCTTGCATGAAGTAGGCTCAAACAACCCAGACGGTGTAGATATCAAAGCCAACTTGGATAGCAAAGGTATACCTGTTGACGGTATTCCATTTCATCCATATTACTCAGTACATGATGTAATGGGTTTGGGCATATTTTTGTTTATCTTTGCTGCGATCGTATTCTTTGCGCCAGAGATGGGCGGCTACTTCTTAGAGGCCAATAACTTCATTCCAGCTGATCCATTACAGACGCCATTGCACATTGCGCCGGTTTGGTATTTCACGCCCTTCTATTCGATGTTGCGTGCGACCACGACTGAGTTCTTGGTGCCACTGTGGGTTTTCTTCGCGGTAGTGCTTGGCTTGGCAATTAAAAATGCCAAAGACATTCGCCTTAAGGGCGGCTATGCTGCGATTTTGCTCGGCTTAGCAGCAGGCTTTTATTTCCTCGATGCGAAGTTCTGGGGCGTTGTCATCATGGGCGGTACCGTCGTGATTTTGTTCTTCTTGCCATGGCTTGATAAATCACCTGTGCGCTCAATTCGCATGCGTCCAGCATTCCATAAATACATTTACGGTAGCTTTGTGGTGAGTTTCATCATCTTGGGTTACTTAGGTATTAAGCCGCCTTCACCGCTGTTCGATAAGATGTCGCAGATTTGCACCATTTACTACTTGGCGTTCTTCTTCTTGATGCCGTATTGGAGCAAGATGGGTACGTTTAAGCCCGTGCCAGACCGCGTCGTCTTCCATGCGCATTAATCAGACTGCAGATAGAACAAAAGAACGATTAGGAATCCGTATGACATATTTTCTGCACACCGTAAAAGCCAGCCTTCGTGCAATTGCTATCACAGCAACATTAGGCTTCGCAGCAACCACCGCACATGCTGGCGGTGGCGACTATCCACTCGATAAGGCGCCAGATCGCGTTAGCAGTAACGCCGCATTGCAAAACGGTGCCAAGCTTTACGTTAATTACTGCGCCGCCTGCCATTCTGCCGTCAGTGTGCGTTATTCCTCCTTGCGCGACATTGGCCTGACCGATCAGCAAATCAAAGACAATTTGATTCTGAATGGCGCTAAAGTAGGTGATGTCATGACCGTATCGATGACACCAAAAGACGCCAAGGCTTGGTTTGGTAAAGTGCCACCCGATTTATCGGTTGAGGCACGCGCACGCGGCACTGATTGGATTTACACCTATCTGCGCACCTACTACCAAGATGACTCGACCCCAACCGGTTGGAATAACTTGGTTTACCCCAATGTTGGTATGCCCCACGCCCTGTGGCAGTTGCAAGGCATTCGTACTGCGAACTTTGAACAGCGTAAAGATCCAAAGGATCCAACCCGCATGGAAAAAGTATTTGTGGGTTACGAGCAAGTCACTCCAGGAACCATGAAGCCACAAGAATACGATGACAACATCGCTGACTTGGTGTCCTTTATGTCGTGGATGGCCGAGCCAATGCAGTTGCAGCGTAAGCGCATCGGTGTAGTTGTGCTCTTGTTTTTAGCGATCTTTACATTCGTTGCATGGCGCTTAAACAAAGCCTATTGGAAAGATGTGAAGTAAGCGTTTTGCTGTGGCATGAATGAAGTACATTTTTAAGGATCTTTGCATATGATGGTGTTGTACTCGGGCACAAACTGCCCATTCTCGCAACGCTGCCGCCTGGTGCTTTTTGAAAAAGGCATGGATTTTGAAATCCG
>JAIXPY010000072.1 GCA_027486025.1 Burkholderiaceae bacterium | reverse complement strand
TTGAAAACGAGTTTGGCGAAGAAAACATCGATAACGATATTCTGGTTCAAGAGAGTCAAGAACAAATTGTGCAAATGAGCAATGGTTGTATTTGTTGCACGATTCGGGGTGATTTGGTGGAGGCCTTGAATCAGCTTTGGGAGCAGCGCCGCGATAAGAAAATTCAGTTCGAGCGAGTAGTGATCGAAACCACCGGGGTTGCTAATCCTGGCCCAGTAGCCCAAACCTTTTTTATGGACGATGACGTCGCCGATCACTACGTGCTTGATGCAATCGTGACCTTGGTGGACGCCAAGCACGGTCAGCAGCAGCTGAGCGAGCATGAGGAGGCGCAGCGCCAAGTGGGCTTTGCCGACCAAATTTTTATTACTAAGACTGACCTTGTAACGGATGCCGAGATCGCAGCACTGCGCGCACGCCTCATGCACATGAACCCCCGTGCACCAATCAAGGCGATTTCCAAAGGCGTGGTGCCACTCAATGAGGTGCTAGATTTAAAGGGATTCAATCTCAATGCGAAATTAGATATTGACCCGCACTTTTTGGAACAGGAAGACCACAACCACGATGATTGCGGGCATGACCATAGTCACGACCATGACCACGCTACCTGTGGGCATGATCATAGCCACGACACACACCAACACCACGGACATCATGGCCATACTGACCGCATTCAGTCATTTGTATTTAGGAGCGATCGCCCCTTTGACCACAATAAGTTAGAAGACTTCTTGGGCGGTATTTTGGAGGTCTTTGGTGAGAAGATGCTGCGCTATAAAGGGGTTCTGTATGTGAAGGGCAGTAATCGCAAAGTCGTGTTTCAGGGGGTGCATCAAATGATGGGTAGCGATATGGCCGGCCTTTGGGGTGCGGAGCCCAAGCAAACCCGGATGGTCTTTATTGGCATTGATTTACCCAAAGATACCCTAATGGCTGGACTGGAAGGGTGTTTGGCGTAGTACAATCCGCCGCCACAGGCCTGATTCGCTTGACGTAATAAATTGGCAGTAAAACAGTAGTAAGTGGTAGCAAAACTTTGGCAGAATGGGGCAATAGTGCTCCAAATCCATGGAAAGAATGACATGACGGTAAAAACACCCAGCTCGAAGAGCCCCAAGGCAGCAGCGGGCGCCAGCACGAAAACTGCTGGCAAATCGACGGCATCCTCAAAAGCGGTTCCGCTGACCGATGCAGAGTTACTCAAAATGTCTGAAAAAGACTATATGAATAAGGCTCAGCTCGCATTCTTTCGCTTAAAGCTGGCAACCCTGAAAGAGGATCTGCTAAAGAATGCTTCAGAAACAACCGAGCACTTGCGTGAGAACATTCTGGTTCCCGATCCAGCCGATCGCGCCACTATCGAAGAAGAGCATGCACTCGAACTGCGTACTCGCGACCGTGAGCGTAAGTTACTCAAAAAAGTCGAGCAAGCATTGGTCCGTATCGAATCGGGTGAGTATGGTTGGTGCGAAGAGACTGGCGAGCCCATTGGCCTATCCCGCTTAATCGCGCGCCCTACTGCGAACTTATCGCTCGAGGCACAAGAGCGCCGTGAGCTGCGTCAAAAATTATTCGGCGATTAATTTCTACTAATACTCTATTGCCCTTATTTCGGAATGAATAAACCAATGCCAACCATTGCGGATATTTCCCCCTTATTAAAAGCGGAAATATTGGCAGAAGCGCTGCCGTATATCCGTCAGTACCACGGCAAGACCATCGTGATTAAGTACGGCGGGAACGCCATGGTGGAGGAGCGGCTCAAAGAAAGTTTTGCGCGCGACGTCATTTTGCTCAAACTGGTTGGCATGAATCCAGTAGTGGTCCATGGCGGCGGGCCGCAGATTGATGAAGCCCTAAAAAAGATTGGTAAGACAGGCACCTTTATTCAAGGCATGCGCGTGACCGATGAAGAAACCATGGAAGTAGTGGAGTGGGTTCTGGGCGGCGAAGTGCAGCAAGACATTGTGATGTTGATTAACCACTTTGGCGGACAGGCAGTAGGTCTCACCGGTAAAGATGGCGGCTTAATTCATGCGCGCAAGATGTTGGTAGCTGATGAAAAGAAGGCGGGCGCGACCATTGATCTGGGTTTTGTAGGCGAAATCGAAGCCATTAATCCGGCGGTTGTAAAGGCGCTGCAAGACGATGCCTTTATTCCAGTGATATCGCCAATTGGTTTTAGTGCGCAGGGTCAGGCATTCAATATCAATGCCGATCTCGTGGCTGGAAAAATGGCCGAAATACTGGGCGCTGAAAAATTGGTCATGATGACTAATATCCCCGGCGTCATGGATAAAAGCGGTAATTTATTAACCGATTTGACGGCCCGTGAAATCGATGCCCTATTTGCCGATGGAACCATTTCAGGGGGAATGCTCCCCAAGATTTCATCTGCTTTGGATGCCGCTAAGAGTGGCGTGAACTCGGTGCACATTATTGATGGCCGCATCGAGCATTCCCTCTTGTTGGAAATTCTGACAGAGCAAGCGTTTGGCACAATGATTCGTTCTCGGTAAGTGGTACATTAATCAGTCATGAGCACAAAACCACCCAACGACGATGTGAGCGCAGAAGCGCCAGCAGAAGAAAAGACGCGCAAGCGGCCGCGTCCGGGTGA
>JAIXPY010000201.1 GCA_027486025.1 Burkholderiaceae bacterium | reverse complement strand
TATTGCTCCGGTTCCCATTTTCTACTCCTTTACAAAATTAACTAGCCTGGAAAATCAGCTAAACCAAACTTTTTGATGCCTGAAACAGAGCGCTGATGGCGACTTGCCACCAAAGGCCCCAATGCGACGAGTGTTGCAAACAACAAATAAATCTCAATGTGATACACCACGCTATACCCGGTGCCAGCACCATTAAGGACTGGTCCAATTGCGCCACTGGTTGCTAATGTGGATACACCATCCCGAATCACGCCACCAATCGACATGCCGATGCCGGAACAGGTGGCGGTCACAGCGCCCCAAGCGCCAATCACCATGCCGGTCATATTCTCTTGCTCAATGCTCATCGCAATCGTGAGGGTACTTACTGCAAATAAGCCGCCGCCAAAGCCAATTAAAAAGGCGCCGACCCGAAACAAGGTAGCGGAGTTAAGCGGCTCAGAAAAAATCACGGATGTGAATGCGATTAAACCAACCAGCAAACCAATCGATGCGATTCGGTAGGCATTAATGCCCTTCACTAACCAGCGCGCAGATAAAACAAAAGCAAGTAAGGATCCGCCCGAAATCAATGCCGTTAACAAACTGGTAGCCGACACGCTTAAGCCTAAAATTTCTCCGCCGTATGGCTCCAAAATGACATCTTGCATACTGAATGCAATTGTTCCTAAGCCCAACATAATCAGGAAGCGCTTCACCTGTGCCATCGCCATAAACGTTTTCCAAGACTCTGAAAATGCGGGTCGCTCAATACTAGGATGGGTTTTATGAGGCTGGCGAACCTCTTGCTTCCACAGCGCAATTAAGTTCAGGATTAAGGTAACCGAAGCGGCTGCTTGAATGACTTGTACCAATTGAACTTGAGTAAAAGCCTTTAGCGCGATACTAAACACGATACCGCTGGCAACCATGCCGACCAGCAGCATCACATACATTAAGGCGACTACGCGTGGGCGATTTTTTGGCTCAGCCAGGTCTGTTGCCAAGGCTAATCCAGCAGTTTGGGTGGTCTGCATTCCGGCACCAACCAGCAAGAATGCTACGGCACTAGCAATGTAACTAAACCAGATTGGCCAGTGCGTATCGCCCGAGAGTAAAATTAGTGCGAACGGCATGATAGCCAAGCCACCAAATTGCAACCACGTACCAATCCAAATATACGGTACGCGCTTCCAACCTAAAATGGAGCGGTGTGTATCCGAGTGATAGCCAATTAGCGCCCGAAACGGTGCAAAGATCAAGGGCAATGCAACCATTAAGGCCACCATCCAAGCACTCATACCCATCTCGACAATCATCACCCGATTGAGAGTGCCAATTAACAAGGTTGCAGCCATACCCACCGTGACTTGAAACAAGGACAAACGCAATAAACGGCTTAACGGCAGGTCGGCAGTAGCGACATCCGCAAACGGCAAGAAACGCGGATTAATCCGCGTCCATGCTTTAGCCGTTTTAAAAAATTGCATCATGAGAAACGCCGCAGCTCCATGATTTGGGATTGATAAAAGCCGCTGGATATGCGCAAGGTAAAGCTCACGCGCCAACTGTGAAGCAGCTTGGACTGACCCACCAAATCACGCAGTTTTTGCTCACTCACCGGCTCAATGAACGGCGCCCGGTCTTTGCGTGGGAAGAGGCGCCCTACGCGAATCATGATTTCCAGCAAAGCAGAGCTCGGCGCGAAGGTAAAAATGATCTTCTGGTGCGCACGTTCCGCCAAACGCTCCAGCACATTCAACATATCTTCTGACTGGTAATGGATCATCGAATCCATACCAACAACATAGTCAAACTCCCCGAACGATTCATCGAGCATATCGCCCGAGTGAAAGGCAATATTCTGACGCTCTTCTGCGGGGATACGTTCCTGCGCTAACTCAACCAACTTGGGCGATAAATCCACTGCAACGACGTGTGCGCCCCGCTTTGCCATTTCCAAGGCCAAGGCACCGGTACCGCAACCGGCATCCAAGATGCGCTTACCTGTTAAGTCTTCGGGCAAGCGGTTCAGAATGCGTTGACGGGTTTGGTCTCTGCCTGCGCGGACCGTCGCTCGAATGCCGCTCACCGGTGCATCGGAGGTGAGCTTGGCCCACGCATCGACTGCGGTCCGGTCGAAGTAGTTCTTCAACTTGCTACGGCGGTCTTGGTAGGACATTTCAGGCATGGTTAATCAAATCCCAATAAGTCAAAAATTTCACGGTCTTTTAATGATTCGCTCAAAATCGGATCATCGTCCAGCAATAAGCTGGCAGCTAAGCGCAGATACTCTGCTTTGACTGCTTCAATTTCAGGAGTCGATTCCATTTCAAAAATGGTGCACTTCTTGAGGCGACTACGTCGAATAGCATCCAGATCCGGAAAGTGCGCCATGGTTTTAAGACCAACCCGCGAATTGAACTTATCAATTTGATCGGTGTCTTTACTGCGGTTGGCAATCACACCGCCTAGACGCACGTTATAGTTTTTTGCTTTTGCGCTAATCGCTTGCACGATGCGATTCATCGCAAAGATCGAATCAAAGTCATTGGCAGCCACAATCAAGGCCCGATCCGCATGCTGCAATGGCGCAGCAAAGCCGCCGCAAACAACGTCACCTAAAACGTCAAAGATCACCACATCGGTATCTTCTAGTAGGTGGTGCTCTTTGAGTAGCTTTACGGTCTGACCAACGACATAACCGCCGCAACCCGTTCCCGCTGGAGGGCCACCAGCCTCAACGCACATCACACCGTTAAAGCCTTCATAAACAAAGTCTTCTACTCGCAATTCTTCCGAATGGAAATCAACGGTCTCCAAGATATCGATCACGGTGGGCACTAACTTACCTGTTAAGGTAAAGGTCGAATCGTGCTTAGGATCGCAGCCGATTTGAATCACTTTTTTACCCAGCATCGAGAACGCTGCCGATAGGTTGGAGGAGGTTGTGCTTTTGCCAATACCGCCTTTGCCATAAATGGCAAATACTTTGGCATTACCAATTTTCTCCGAGGGATCCAGATGGACCTGAACGCTGCCCTCCCCATCGGGTGGTTTGCGGGTGGTAATTTCTGAGATCGGTACGCTGACGGTATTCATTAAATTGCTACTCCTTCGTAAACACCTTCTAATCTATCTTCGAAATCTTGTGCAACACGGCGCAAGGTTTCTAGAACAGACGGTTCGGGTTTCCAATATTGCCTTTCAGAGGCTTCTAAAAGGCGGTTTGCTACTTTCACTGAGGCTGCTGGATTGAGGCGCATCAGGCGCTCACGCATATCGGCATCCAAGATAAAGGTTTGGGTAAGTTGCTGATAGACCCAAGGCTCGACTTGGCCGGTGGTGGCTGACCAACCAATCGTGTTGGTGAGGTGCGATTCAATCTGACGCACGCCCTCATACCCATGCTTGAGCATGCCCTCGTACCACTTTGGATTGAGCATGCGTGACCGGGTCTCCAAGGCCACTTGTTCGTTTAGAGTGCGGACAACGCTCTCACCCTTGGTTTGATCGCCAATGTAAACCGGCGGCGCTTTGCCGCCTTTGGCGCGCTTTACAGCGCGACTAATTCCGCCCAAGGTATCAAAATACGTATCGATGGTGGTAACGCCCAGCTCAATCGAATCGAGGTTTTGGTAAGTTAATTCCACGTCCGCCAAAATGCGCTGGAGTAACTCTTTTTGTGCCTGAGGACGGCCGTTGCGGCCATACGCGAAACTCTTGCGGCTGGTATAGGTCTCAGCTAACTCATCCTCATCCTGCCATAAGCCGTTATCTACCATCATGTTGACGTTGGCGCCGTAAGCACTTTCTGCATTGCCATAAACACGCAGGGCGGCCGTCTCTAGATCACAACCCGTTTTGGCTTGGTAATCCAATGCATGCTTACGTACAAAGTTTTGGGTAATGGGCTCGTCTGCGGCAGCGGCAAGATAAGCTGCCTCGGCCAATACTTTGACCTGAAGTGGCATCAGATCCCTAAAAATACCGGAGATCGATACCATCACATCGATGCGGGGACGTCCCAGCTCTTCCAATGGAATCAATGTTGCACCCGCCACCCTGCCAAAACTATCAAAGCGTGGCAGTGTGCCCATCAAGGCCAAAATTTGGGCAATGGGGCCGCCTTCGGTTTTTAGGTTATCGGTACCCCACAATACGAGGGCAATCGATTCTGGTAAGGCATTTCCATCCGCCTGATAGCGCTCAAGTAATTTATTGGCCTGCATTTGCCCGTCACGCACTGCAAACTTGCTGGGAATACGGAATGGATCAAAGCCATGCACATTGCGACCGGTTGGCAATACATCTGGATTGCGCAGCACATCGCCGCCAGGTGCGGGCTTGATGTAGCGACCATCGAGTGCGCGGTAGATGCCCTGTAACTCACTGTCTTCCTGCATCAGACGATCCATCTGCACGAGACCATCTAATTGCTCATGCATTTCATCAGAGAGTGATAAGTTATGTTCGGTAATCGAACGATCGACACTGGTGCCGTCAACTAATCCTGCGATGATGGCGCGATCGAGGGTCTTTGCTGGACCGTCACCGGCTTGTGCAGAGCTCATCAGCATGTCAATCCGCTCTTCTTTGCTGAGTGGATTACCAAGCACATGCAGTCCATGGGGAATCAAGGCATATTCCATCTCCAGAATTTGCTCGGTCAGCTTATTCAGGCTTGCTGCCACAATGTCGCGGTCCACGGTTTTCCAGCTGGGCTCAAGCGGAGCTAAATTCAGTTCAGCGGCTTGAACCTGAATCATCTCGATCAACTCCAATTGCTCGCTGCTATCCATGCTGGCCAAAGCGTCATCCGCTTGGGCTGCTGGCGCTAAGGTACGCCACCGATCCAAGGAGGCTTTCAAATCAACCAAGCCACGATATAAACCGGCTTGGGCGACTGGCGGAGTGAGGTAGCTGACTAAGGTTGCACCAGCACGGCGCTTAGCAATCGCACCTTCCGATGGATTATTGGAGGCATAAATATAGATATTGGGTAAATCGCTAATTAAACGATCGGGCCAGCACGAGCCGGACATGCCGGATTGCTTGCCTGGCATAAACTCCAGTGCGCCATGGGTGCCAAAATGCAATACCGCATTGGCATTGAAGTCTTCCCGAATATAGCGATAGAAAGCAGAGAAGGCGTGGGTTGGTGCAAAACCCTTTTCATACAAGAGGCGCATTGGATCGCCCTCGTAACCAAAGCCCGGCTGAATCGCCACCAGTACATTGCCAAATTGCTTACCTAAAACAAATAAAGCGCTGCCGTTGGTTAGCATGCGTCCGGGCGCTGGGCCCCACTGCGCCTCAATCTCTTTCAACCAAGGCTCACGCTTCACATAATCATCAAGGCCAATTTGCGTGTGCACATTGGCGTCCATACTGAATTGCTGCGCATTGCCTGTTAACATTTGCTCGCGTAAATCATCCACGGATGCAGGCACGTCAACCGCGTATCCCTCATCACGTAAACCCTTGAGTGTGTTAAATACCGACTCAAACACACTTAAGTGTGCTGCTGTGCCAATGCGACCCGCATTGGGTGGGAAGTTAAAAATAACCAAGGCCACTTTACGGTCGTGCTTAACTGTTTTGCGCATGGCAATGAGCTTGGTGACGCGCGACGCTAGCATGGCAGTGCGCTCAACGCAGGTGAACATGTCATGCGCATTGGTATTGACTTCAAAAGTGCAGGCTTTATGACATCCAGTACAAGCAACACCTGCAGCGCCAGCACGACCACCAAAGATCATTGGATTGGTTGCGCCATCGAGCTCTGGAATCGCAATCATCAAGGTGTTCTCAACCGGCATTAAACCCTGGTCTGACTTACCCCAATCACTTAAAGTCTGGAACTCCAGGGGATGCGCTGCCAAATAGGAAACGTCCATTTTGGACAACACTTCTTCGGCTGCTTTTGCATCGTTGTATGCAGGGCCGCCAACCAAGGAGAATCCCGTTAAGGAAACTACTGCATCCACTGCACATTCGTTGCCATTCATTAAGAAGGCATCAATGGCAGGTCTGGCATCAAGGCCTACTGCAAAAATGGGGACTACCTGCAAGCCTTGGGCTTCCATGGCAGCAATCACTGAATCGTAATGCAGGGTATTGCCAGCCAAGATGTAGGAGCGCAGCAATAATAATCCCACACGGCCGCGGGATTTTTGATCCGAAACTAATTTAGGTAAATCACGCAACTCTTCACTCATGCGGCCTTTAAGGCGCGGATGATAAATACCGGTATCGGGGTAAATTAACGGCTCAACACTTTTCTCTTGGCTACGCAATACGGCACGCTCACCTTGGGCATAGCGATTAATCAGGCTGCGCACCATGTGGTACATATTCTCTTCGGAGCCGCCAAGCCAATATTGCAATGTTAAGAAGTAGGCGCGAACGTCTTGCGCACTACCAGGTATGAATTTAAGGATCTTGGGTAAACGGCGCAGCATGCGCATTTGGGCAGCACCACCGGTTTGGGCTTTTTCTTTATTTCCACGTAAGCGCTTGAGTAAAGCCATCAAACCCGTGGCAGGCTTACTCATATTAAAGCTACCCATGTGCGTCAGCGTCACAATCTCTGCCGCAGACATTGCGCACACCATCGCATCGCATTCCAGTCGGCGCGCTTTGAGCGCATCGATCACGGGCAAGAAATGATCTTCCATAAACAGCATCATGGCGACCACAATGTCAGCTCGAGCAATATCGTCAACGCAGGCTTTGAGGGCCTTTGCATCGACAGTCCAGCTCGATGCAGCATGAATCGTCAGGACCAAACCTGGCATTTTCTTTTGCAAAGCAAAACGTGCGCGCTCGGTAGCGCTGACCAAGTGCGTATCCATGGTCACAATCACCACCCGAATTGGTGTGGAATTAGCGGCCATAGTGTGCCTTTGCATCGTATAAGGTCTCAATCGTGATCATCGACAGCCCCTGCTCTATAGCAAAACGCTCTGTATTACGACGGGCCTTTCCACGTACAAAGAAAGGAATTTTTCCAAGCTCTTTCATGGCGTCGGGCGCCCATGCTGCTTC
>JAIXPY010000047.1 GCA_027486025.1 Burkholderiaceae bacterium | reverse complement strand
TTGATGGTGGGTACAGCGGCATTGCCACACATTCTGATGCGTTTTTACACGACTCCGTCGGTAAAACAAGCGCGTGAGTCGGTGACATGGTCCTTGTTCTTCATCTTCTTGCTGTACTTCACTGCGCCTGCTTTAGCAGTCTTGGTTAAGTACGAGGTCTTTACAGTGCTGGTCGGAACGCCATTTGATCAACTGCCAGCCTGGATTGCTTCATGGGCCAAGGTAGATCCTGCTTTATTGTCTGTTGCTGACATCAATAAAGACGGTATTTTCCAGTTGGCTGAAATGACCATTGGTGGTGACATCATCGTTCTGGCAACCCCAGAAATCGGTGGCTTGCCATACGTGATCTCCGGCATGGTGGCGGCGGGTGGTTTGGCTGCGGCTCTGTCGACTGCTGACGGACTCTTGTTGACTATTGCTAACGCACTGTCACATGACCTGTACTACAAGATGATCGATCCAAATGCACCTGCAAGCCGTCGTGTTGCAATTTCCAAGGCGCTGTTGGTGTTGGTTGCTTTAGCGGCAGCGTATGTTGCATCTCAGAAACCGGCTGACATCTTGTTCTTGGTTGGCGCGGCGTTCTCCTTTGCTGCTGCAGCGTTCTTCCCAGCACTTACCCTTGGTATTTTCTGGAAGCGTGCAAACAAAGCAGGTGCTTGCGTTGGTATGGTGCTTGGTTTGGGTATTACCTTGTACTACATGATCACGACTCAGCCATGGATGCGCGGTGTATTCGGCGTAACTTCACCAGTTGAACTTTGGTACGGTATTGCGCCAATTTCTGCCGGTGTATTTGGCGTGCCACTCGGTTTTGCCGCGATTATCTTGGTGAGCTTGGTAACCCCAGCCCCACGTAAAGATATTCAAGAGCTGATCGATCACGTACGTTATCCAACCTTACGCGGCGACACAATGAATACGCAGTCCAATTAATTTGCGTATTGAATAACCAAGAGCAATCTTGGGTATTGACTAACCCGCTCTTCGGAGCGGGTTTTTTATTGCCTAAAAATCGGTAGTGCTAGCGAAGTGCTTTAGACTGCATCCTATGGAAAACCTCAGTTTTTGGATCGGCATTATTGCAACGATTGCATTTGCAGTCACCGGCGTATTAGCCATTGCCGATCGGGGCGTTGATTTATTTGGTGTGATGGTGTTGGGTTTAATCACGGCGATTGGTGGTGGTACTGTCCGCGACCTCATTTTAGAAACCCCAGTTTTTTGGGCGAGCCTACCCATTTATTTGTGGGTTGCATTAGCGGCCAGTGCCATTGCCTTTTATTTGGAAGCCTTTTTTACCCAGCCGCAGATTTACCGCTGGATGCTGTACTTAGATGGATTCGGCGCCGCTTTGTTTGGGATTCAGGGGGCCGATAAGGCCTGGAATATGGATTTCGGTTTACCGCTCGCCCCAGTGATCCTCGGCGTAATTACCGCGATTGGCGGCGGCCTAATTCGGGATATGCTGGCCGGCAGAAAAAACCTCTTGATGTCGCATGAGCTCTATGCCATTCCGGTTTCCTTGGGTTGCATTGTGTACGTCTTGATTTTGGAATACGCACCTAGCTATACAACGCAGGGAGCAATTGCCTGCATGCTGCTGATTTTTGGTTTTAGAGCAGCCGCTATTCATTGGAACCTGCGGGTACCCAAGCGCTTTATTACGCGGTCACGGTAATTTTTCAATTCTCCCCATCTTTTTTATGAAGTGCTTTCTATGAAACCCCGTCTCTATAGTTTTTGGCGTAGCTCGGCAGCCTTTAGGGTTCGCATCGCGCTCCACCTCAAGGGCATCGATTACGACACCATCGCAACGCACCTCACCAAAAAAGGGGGCGATCAGCTGCAGCCTGATTATGGGGAGAAAAATCCCAATCGCTTGATTCCGCTCTATGAAGACGGCGATGTGCGCATCCATCAGTCACTTGCCATCGCCGACTACCTCGATGAGGTCTACCCCAAGCCACCCTTATTGCCCAGCACTGCGGTCGATCGTGCTTGGGTGCGTGCCTTAGCTTTGGATATTGCTGCGGACATTCATCCGATTAATAATTTGCGGGTGTCACGCTATCTGGTTCGTCAATTGGAGGTTAGTGAAGAGGCGCGCAGCACCTGGTATCGTCACTGGGTTGCTACCGGCCTTGCCGGGCTTGAGGCCCAAATCAGCAAGGATCCGCGATCAGGTCGTTTTTGTTATGGCGATCAGGTCACGCTGGCCGATATCTGTTTGGTGCCACAGCTCTTTAATGCGCTGGATGCCAAGATGGATGTCGCACTCTATCCTCGCTTGATGGCTATTTTTCAAGAGTGTATGAAACTGCCGGCTTTTATGGATGCATCGTGGGAAAAACAAATCGATGCCGAGGGCGCTAATCCTGCGTTTTAGTTTTGCAGTTTAGGTAGTCTGATTGATCCACCAGATGATCATTGACAGGGTAATGACCGAGCCCATCGTCGTTTGTAAAACGACCCGTGAGATTGCAGCCCCATCGGCTTGATAATACTGTGCCAGCATAAATGGCCCCGTCCCAGTGGGTAGGGCGCTCATGAGTACGGCAGCCTGAACCCAAAATAAAGGTAGACCCAAAATAGGGCCCGCAACTAGCCACGCTACGCCGGGTTGAACGATCAATTTAATAAAGGTCAGACTCCAAACCCCACTCACTTTGCCATCGCTTTTTTGCATCAGAAAAAGGCCAATGGAAACTAAGGCGCAGGGGCTGGCAGCCGCTGCCAAGAAAGATAAAAACTGCTGAGCGGGTTCAATCATCTGCAGCCCACTGGCAGACCATGCTACTCCCGCAACCGGCGAAACTAATAAGGGATTTTTTACTAATGAACCCAAAACAATGCCAATGATTTCGTACCAGGGCTTATGGGATTGTTTGCCGAACTCAATAAAGACAATAGCAAGGGCAAAGAGCCCGCAGACTACCACCAAGGTTGCAATCACCGCAGGCGCCAGGCCTGAATCGCCGAGTGCTAAGAGGCAAAGCGGAATACCCATATAGCCGGTGTTCGAGTACGAACCGCTAAGGCCGGTGAAGCTTGCCGCCGCCCAATCGCGCGTGTGATACCAGCGGTACAGCAGCAGTGCGATGTAGACCGCAAAGCATCCCGCACTAAACGCGATGATGAAGCCCGGTTGCCACAGGGTCTGCCAATCGCTATTGGCGGTGAAATTAAAGAGCTGCGCAGGCAGCGCTAACCAGACTACAAAGCGGTTGATTTCAGAGGAGGCGTTGGGACCAAGCTTGCCGGTTTTGCCCGCAATAAAGCCCGCGAGAATCAGCGCAAAAACCGGAACGACAACACTGAGGACGGGTAGCAAAGTAACTTAGCCGATCTTTTTTAAGCCAGCCCGAAAGCGCGTGGCATTTTCAACATAATGATCGGCAATGCGCTCGATGTTCTGAATGTGTTCAGGGCTCAAGGTTTTAACAGCCTTGGCGGGCGAACCTAAAATCATCGAGCCATCGGGAAATTCTTTTCCTTCGGTGACGAGGGCGCCGGCACCGACTAAACAGTGCTTACCAATTTTGGCGCCATTGAGCACGATAGCGCCAATGCCAATTAAGGAGCCATCGCCAATGGTGCAACCATGGAGCATGACTTTGTGGCCAATCGAGACCCGCTTACCAATGATGAGTGGAAATCCAGGATCAGAGTGCAGTACCGAGGCATCTTGCACATTGCTCTCGTCGCCAATAATGACTTGATCATTATCACCGCGCACGACAGTCTTTGACCAGACGCTGGCGTTCTTGCCTAAGCGGACATGCCCAATGACTTCAGCGCTGTCTGCCACAAAAGCGCCTGCTCCTAATTGAGGCGCAATACCATCGAGTTCATAAATAGCCATACCCCATTATAGATAGGCTATTTACATAGGGGCTGCGATGCGTCTTACCAGCTGGATTCGCGATCGGGGGTAGAGGAGATTCGGTGAATGCTTAAATCTGCCCCATCGAACTCTTCCTCTTGGGACAGGCGGATACCCATCACTAATTTGAGCAGGCCATACACCACAAAGCCGCCGACCAGGGCAATACTAACCCCCAGAAAGCTACCAATTAGCTGCCCTGCAAGGGAAATGCCGCCCAGTCCGCCAAGTAGCGTTGAGCCAAAGATGCCGGCAGCGATGCCGCCCCAAAGACCGCATAAGCCATGCAATGGCCATACTCCAAGGACGTCGTCGATCTTCCAGCGGTTTTGCGCGAGTGTGAAGGTGTACACGAATAAAGCACCTGCAACCAGGCCAACAACTAAGGAGCCCAAGGGGTGCATTAGGTCCGAGCCGGCACAGACGGCAACCAAGCCAGCTAAGGGGCCGTTGTAAGAGAAGCCCGGATCGTTTTTGCCGATGAGCCAGGCAGACAAAGTGCCGCCCACCATCGCCATTAAGGAATTGAGGGCAACGAGACCACTGATCTTATCGATGGTTTGCGCGCTCATCACATTAAAGCCAAACCAGCCTACCGCCAAAATCCAAGCCCCGAGTGCTAAAAATGGAATGTTGGAAGGCGGGTGCGCTGAGACGTTGCCGTCTTTGGTGTAGCGACCACGGCGCGCGCCAAGCAAGAGAATGGCGGGTAGGGCAATCCAGCCACCCATCGCATGGACTACGATTGAACCGGCAAAATCATGGAACTCTTCGCCGGTCAATTCTTTAATCCAGGCTTGGATGCCGTAATGCTGGTTCCACGTAATGCCTTCAAAGAAGGGATAGATAAAACCGACGAGTAAAAAAGTGGCGATCAACTGGGGATTGAATTTGGCACGCTCGGCAATACCACCAGAGACAATTGCTGGAATTGCTGCGGCGAAGGTGAGCAAGAAAAAGAATTTAACTAACTCGTAGCCATTTTTTTGCGCCAGGACTTCTGCGCCGGAAAAGAAGTTGACGCCGTAGGCAATGCTGTAGCCAATGAAGAAATAGGCAATCGTAGAGACGGCAAAATCAACCAAGATTTTGACGAGTGCGTTGACTTGGTTTTTCTTGCGCACGGTGCCCAGCTCTAAAAATGCAAAGCCTGCATGCATGGCGAGCACCATAATGGCGCCCATCAAAATAAACAACGCATCACTGCCGGTCTTAAATGAATCCATGGCCTATCCCTTTAATTGATGCGTCATTATGGGGAATCAGGCAGGGCATGAATCGTACATTTGCACCAAATAAGTGCAAAAATTAGGCCTCTGTGGCTTTACGCGGAGAAGCCTAGATAAAAAAGATTGCTTAGGGTTTCTTGGGCTTAGGGCAATTAAAACCCAGCAGCAATGCCATCGCGACGATGATCGCTGCCGGCAATATAACCGCCAGAGACATCTTCACCTATCAGGGCAATGGCCTGAGCGCTTCCAAAATCAAGGCTGTCAAACGGCATTACCGTGACGTCGTGACCAAGTTGGCGTAAGCCATCAACCACATCAGACGGCATAGAGGACTCAACGGTGAGTTTTCCTAGGTCATCAATGCGCCAGCGTGGCGAATCCGAGCAAGCTTGGGGATTGAGCTGATCGTCAACAAAATGCATGAGCATTTGTAAGTGACCTTGGGGTTGCATGTTTCCACCCATCACACCAAATGCCATGACGGGCGCATTATCTTTGCTTAAAAAAGCGGGGATGATGGTATGAAATGGACGCTTGCCTGGAGCCACTTGATTGGGGTGCCCTGGCACGAGACTAAAGCTCATGCCACGGTTATGGAGTGCAATACCGCCCGGCGCAACCACGCCCGAACCAAATCCTTTGAAGTTGGATTGGATGTATGACACCATCATTCCGGAATCGTCCGCGGCACACAAATACACCGTGCCACCCGAATGTGGATCGCCGCTGGCGTATTGCCCAGCTTTGTTATGGTCAATTAATGCGGCACGGCGAGCAAGGTATTTTGAATCTAAGAGTGCACGCGGATCCAAGTGCATCGAGCCGGCGTCAGCAACATGCGCATAGGCATCGGCAAAGGCAAGTCGCATGGACTCTACTTGGAGGTGGATACGCTGTGCAGAATAACGTGGATACTGCGTTACATTTAATGCATCCAAGATACCCAATGCCATCTGCGCAATGATTCCAGTGCCGTTGGGTGGGATTTCAGAAAGGGTATAGCCCTTGTATTTGAAATCAAGTGGCTCCACCCAATTTGATTCATGAGAATGAAAGTCGGCTAGAGAAAAAGATCCACCCGTCTTTTTTGAAAAATCGACGATGGCCTGCGCAATCTCACCTTTATAAAACGATTCTCCAGTGCTATCAGCAATGCTACGCAAGGTCTTGGCCTGCTCTGGGAAGCGCCAGATTTCGCCAGCACCTGGGGCTCGGCCATGTGTTGTGAAGGACTCTAAAAATCCCGGTTGACCTTGGAGAATAGGAATGGCCTCGCGCCACTGTCTTGCGATGACGGGTGAGACGGGGTAGCCATTTTCGGCATAGGCAATGGCGCGTTTAAATAAGGACGCAAATGGTAATCGCCCAAACTTTTGAGAAAGCGCAACCCAGCCCGATACCATGCCAGGAACAGTTACCGTGTCCCAGCCAATCAATGGCATTGCCGACTTTCCTGCAAAAAATTCGGGCGTCCATGCTGCCGGCGCTCTGCCCGATGCATTGAGGCCGTGCAGTTTTTTGCCATCCCAGATTAGGGCAAATCCATCGCCGCCAAGCCCATTCATGGTGGGCTCAACTACGGTTAATGTAATTGCAGTAGCCAGTGCGGCATCGACCGCATTGCCGCCCTGTTGTAGCGCTTCTAATCCAGCTTGCGTCGCTAAAGGCTGAGAGCTAGCAACCGCATTGCGCGCTAATACAGGGGTTCTTCCACGGCCGTAAGGATGTGAGATATCCATAATAAATTAATCGATTTTAATATTGGCTGCATTGACGATCTTGCTCCACTTGTCATGCTCTGCATTAGTTACTTCGGCCAGCTTGCCCGCATTTTCAAACTGAAGAAGAATGCCCTGATTGGCAACACGTTGCTTCAAATCGGGATTGGTAATAATCCGGCGTAATTCACTTTCCAATCGATTAACGATCTTGGGTGACGTTCCTTTGGGAGCGTAAATGGCGAATAAGTTCTCGACATCAAATTTCATCAAGCCAGCCTGGGCTAGGGTTGGAACCGTTGGCATTAGCGGTGAGCGTTCGCTCGATGCAATTCCAAGAGGACGCAATTTGCCACTATTAATATGCGGTAGTGATGCGGTGACGCTATCGAACATCATTAATGTATTACCCGCTATCAGATCAGGTAGAGCAAAGCTACTGCCTTTATAAGGAACATGAACCCCAGCCGCCCCAATGCGCTGCATAAAGACCTGCGCTTCAAGGTGGGATAGAGTGCCATTCCCCTGTGATGCATAGCTAAAATTGCCATTGCGAGATTTAATAAATGCGGTTAGTTCTGCCACATTTTTAGCGGGTACCGTTGGATTAACAACGAGTACGTGAGGCACAGCACCCACCAAAGCAACTGGGGCAAAGCTCGTTCTTAAGTCTGCAGGCGGATTTTTGTACAGTGCTTGGGAGATTGCCTGATTGGTTAAAGCGCTAAAGTGAATGGTGTAGCCATCCGGCGCTGCACTCGCAGCAGCTCCAAGTCCAATCATGCCGCCGGCGCCGGGTTTATTTTCAATCACCATGGCTTGGCCTAGAGCCTCGCCGAGCGGAACCATGATCGCCCTTGCAAATACGTCCGTTGAGCCGCCCGCAGGGAAGGAAATAACCACTTTAATTGGTTTTTTTGGCCAATCACTGTCTGGGTTTGCTTGAGCAAAGCCGATGCAAAAACTGAGCAAGCCGACCGAGGCAATGGTTCGTAATGAGAAAAATTTGCTGAGGTTCATTATGTTGTCTTTCAGGAAAGTAGGAGTTAAGTGGATGACTAATTAGTTAAATGACTTCTGAATGACGCGGGCGAAGGTTTCAACCAAAGATTGGACTTCTTCGGGGGTCGCAACAAAGGGCGGGCCCATGGCGATGGTATCGCCAGTAATGCGCACCAAAATACCATGCTCGATGCAGCTTTCCAAAACCTGCATGCCGCGTAGACCAGGCTTACCAGCAATCGGCTCAAGATCGAATGCAGCCGAGACGCCGCAATTCCGGATGTCCAAAATCCCAGGCATGCCCTTGAGGGAGTGAACGGCATCGCCCAAGACCTGCTCTAGCACTTTCGTGCGCGCCAAAATGTCATCATCTTCGAAGATATCCAAGCATGCGTGAGCAGCTGCAGTCGCAAGGGGGTGACCTGAATAGGTAAAGCCATGAAAAAACTCGATTAACTGCTCTTGGCCACCACTGCCCGTAATGGTCTCGTAAATATCGTTGTGTGCAATGATGCCGCCCATCGGAATAACGCCATTAGTGATGGCTTTAGCGAATGTAATCATGTCGGGCTTTACTCCAAAGCGATCTGCGCCAAAGTTGGCTGCAAGGCGACCAAAGCCAGTAATGACTTCATCAAAAATCAGGAGGATGCCGTGCTTTGTGCAAATCTCACGAATTTTTTCCAGGTAACCTACCGGCGGAACAATAACTCCAGTTGAGCCTTGTACGGGTTCCAAAATGACAGCAGCAATATTGCTGGCATCATGCAATGCCACCAATCGCTCAAGATCATCCGCTAAGTGAGCACCCCAGGTAGGCTGCCCTCTTGAAAATGCCATTTGCGACAGGTTTAAGGTATGCGGTAGGTGATCAACCCCGGGCATCATCATGGGGCTAAACATTTTGCGATTCGTTGGGATACCCCCAACTGAAATTCCACCAACGCAGCCTCCGTGATAGGCACGTTCGCGGCCAATCATCCGAGTTCGACTCGATTCTCCTCGGGCGCGATGGTAGGCAATTGCCATCTTCAGGGCAGTATCGACCGCTTCGGATCCAGAGTTCACAAAGAACACTTTTCCTAAATCAGCGGGCGCATATTGTGTAATGCGATTGGCTAATCGAAAGGTTTCTTTGCTGGCCATTTGAAATGCTGGAACGTAATCCATCGTCTGGTATTGCTTCTGGATGGCCTCAATGATGCGGGGGTCGCCATGACCCAGTGGCGAGGTCCAAAGGCCAGAAGCACCATCAAACAACTTACGCCCATGATCATCGGTGTAATAAACACCTTTGGCGCTCGCCATCACCTTCGGATTTTTCCTAAAGTAGCGGTTCGGGGTATAGGGCATCCAATATGCCTGCATGTCATCTTGGCAGTGCTTTGTATCGATTTTGCTAAATTGGGAGGTTTCGATTTTCATATCAGACTTTGAATAAATGGATGTGTTGTCAGTGATTGATAAGTGAGTAACAAGATAGGATGGTTGGAATGAACCATCGTGCCGAATGATCGACTTGAATATACGTTGCGCTAAACCTTAAATTAATAATTTTTTTGAAAGTAGAAAATGAAATATTTCGACTTTTATAGATATTACACCTCTTGCACTCCCTATTTCGAGGGAGACGCTCTGTGCATATCGTGATAGCGCTTACTACGCATGATGGATGAACAACGGCGAAGTGATGCCAAAGCAACTTTGCGGGCAGCTTCAACAATGCATCTATTTGTACGGCTACTTTTGCGTTTGGTTTATCATTGAATGAAGACCACTCTAGGGAAAACCCCCATGAAAAAAGCACTTCTAGCCATCAGCATTGTTGTTGCATTCTCAGGTGCCGCACAGGCCCAAGAAAAAATTCCGGTACTAAGTACCCAAGAGCTAATCACCGCGTGCAAAACGCCAGCTAGTCCAGAGTCGCGCAGTTTTTGCGTTGGCTATGTCACCGCAATCTATGACACCTACTTGGCTACCCGCAATCCAAAAACATCGAAGTCAAATATTTGCATCAAGCAGCCGGCGCCGACCCGCGATGAAGTGATCGCAGGCTATATGAAGTGGGTTCAAGATAATCCGCCAGCAGCAAGTGGCCCTGCATCGGGCACCTTTTTACGCTTCTTGACCGTGCGCTTTCCGTGCGCACGCTAATCTACTCAATGCCTGTTTAAAGGAGTTCCATCTATGAAGAAAATAATCGCCATTAGTTCAGTTGTCTTTTTAGCGGCAGGATGCTCGAACATGAGTACTACGGAACAGCGCACCCTCTCTGGCGCATCGATTGGCGCTGCGGCCGGGGCGGTGGGCACGGCCATTTTTCACGGCAATCCCATTTGGGGTGCGGTTGGTGGCGCAGCAGTGGGCGCAGCATCGGGATATGTTTATGATGCCTACGAAAAAGAAAAGCAAGAGCAATACAACCAAGGCTATAAGGCCGGCCAATCATCCAGCTCTGGATCCTCAAGTACCTCGAAGTAAGGTGAGCTGCCGGGCGACATTAAGCCCGGCTTGTGCTAGCTAATCAGTTTGGTTTCGATTGCAATCGTACCGATAAGGGCTTTGTGTACCGGGCACTTATCCGCAATATCCATCAGACGCGCAGTTTGCTCCGCATCTAAATTACCAACGAGGAAAATCTCGCGCACAAAGCGTTCGACCTCATCGGTTCGGCTGATATTGACCGTCACAATCGCATTCTCAAGTCCCCAGCTTTTACGGCTGGCATACATTTTGAGAGTCATGCCAGTGCAGCTAGCAAGGGCTGCAGCAAGATACTCATGGGGCGAGGGACCGCTATCACCGCCGCCTTTGGAGGCATCAACGTCAGACACGAGTTGATGTGATCCCACGGTGACGCTTTGTGCGTATGCGCCGCTACCAAATTGCGTTTCTACTTTTCTCATGGTGTTCTTAGCCCAGTAACATTTTATTCATGCGTTTTACAAAACTCGCGGGATCACTTAAATGACCGCCCTCCGCAAGCAAAGCTTGATCAAATAGTAAATTAGCCCACTCGTCAAATGCAGCGTCATCGTACTTGAGTTTTAAAACCAAGGGATGTTCGGGGTTGATTTCTAAAATGGGTTTGGTGCTGGGCGCTTCTTGCCCGGCTGCTTTAAGCATGCGCAGTAGATTGCCTGAGAGTTCGTTTTCATCGGCAACCAGGCATGCTGGCGAGTCCGTTAAGCGAAAGGTCACGCGCACGTCTTTTGCTTTTTCGCTCAAGGCCGTTTTCATTTTCTCGAGCAAGTCCTTGAATTCTTTCTCAGTGGACTCTTGCTCCTTCTTTTCTGCTTCGTCGGCGAGCTGACCTAAATCCAGTCCTCCCTTAGCAACGGAAGTCATTTTCTTGCCTTCAAACTCGGGCATAAAGGACAGCATCCACTCATCCACGCGGTCCGAGAGCAGTAAGACTTCGACGCCCTTTTTGCGGAAGATTTCTAAGTGCGGACTGTTTTTGGCAGCATTGAATGTTTCGCCCGTTACGTAAAAGATTGCGTCTTGACCTTCTTTCATACGCCCGATGTAATCCGATAGCGCCGTTGTTTGCTCGGCAGTATCGGTATGGGTGCTGGCAAAGCGCAAGAGCTTAGCAAGACGCTCCTGATTGCTTTGATCCTCGCCAATGCCTTCCTTCAGCACCTGGCCAAATTGAGTCCAAAAGGTGCGGTATTTTTCTTGCTTAGCAGTGTCGTCGCTATTCGCCAATTCCTCCAGCATGCTGAGTACGCGCTTGGTTGAGCTCTCGCGAATGACTTTGACATCGCGTGATTCCT
Organism: Burkholderiaceae bacterium; assembly: GCA_027486025.1. Taxonomy (GTDB): domain Bacteria; phylum Pseudomonadota; class Gammaproteobacteria; order Burkholderiales; family Burkholderiaceae; genus Polynucleobacter. The sequence goes on along the minus strand of JAIXPY010000047.1, from coordinate 4,418 downwards.
GGAGAATTTCACGGGAGACATTGAGCGGTAAATCAGTCGAGTCAATCACGCCGGTCACAAAACGCAGGTAGGTTGGCATTAACTGTTCGGCGTCATCCATGATGAACACCCGTTTGACGTAGAGCTGAATGCCGCCGCGCTTATTGCGGTCCCATAAATCAAACGGCGCATGGGCTGGGACATAAAGTAATTGGGTAAATTCGCTACGACCCTCTACGCGGTTATGGGAGTAGCACAAAGGACCCTCATAGTCGTGCGAGAGGTGTTTATAAAACTCCGTGTATTGCTCTTCACTAACCTCGGATTTGGAGCGAGACCATAAAGCGCTGGCTTGGTTAATCGCTTCATACTCATCCTTTACAACCTGCTCTTTTTTCTCCTCATCCCATTCTTCCTTGCGCATCTGAATTGGCAAAGAGATGTGATCGGAGTATTTACGAATAATGGACTTGAGCTGATAAGACGAGAGGAAGTCATCTTCGCCTTCGCGCAGGTGCAGGATGATGGACGTGCCACGCTCTGGCCGGTTGATCGACTCGACTGTAAATTCGCCAGAGCCATCCGATTCCCAGCGAACGCCATCGCTGGCAGGTAGACCGGCCCTGCGGGTTTCAACCGTAATGCGATCGGCGACGATAAAGGCTGAATAGAAGCCAACGCCAAATTGGCCAATCAGCGCTGCATCTTTTTGCTGATCGCCGGAGAGTTTGGAGAAAAATTCTTTCGTTCCGGATTTAGCAATCGTGCCTAAATTACTAATCACTTCATCGCGGCTCATACCAATGCCGTTATCGGAGATGGTGAGGGTGCGAGCTGCTTTATCTAATTCAATCTGAATCGCCAAGTCCGGATTGGATTCATACCAATCAGGGTGAGTCATGGCTTCAAAGCGTAACTTGTCCGCTGCATCCGATGCGTTGGAGATCAGTTCGCGCAAGAAAATTTCCTTGTTGGAATACAAGGAATGAATCATGAGTTGCAGTAATTGCTTTACTTCGGCTTGAAAGCCTAGGGTTTCTTTTTGGTCAGTAGTCATGGCGTGTCGTTGCTAAAAAAGTAAGGGGTTAGGCATATGCGGCACACACAGCAGGCAATCAGGCACAGTGTGATCCGCTTTAGATTCGAAAAGTGGGGCGGAAGCGGATTTTTCAAGGGGCTAGCCCCTTGAAGCATCCATGCTGCTGAAATTTGGTGTTGCAGGGAGGGTTTACTTAGCAGCCGGTTTACTGGGCTTCTCGGCTACTGGCAGACCTGCTTTTTTCCATGCCGAAAAGCCGCCCTCGATGTGGCAAACGCGGGGAACGCCCATGCGCACCAGAATTTCAGCGGCTAGGGCGGAGCGCCAGGCGGATCCGCAATACAACATCAGGCGCTTGCCAGAGCCCAGTTCGGATTTGTAATAAGGGCTGTCAGGATCTACCCAAAATTCCAGCATGCCGCGTGGCGCGTGAAATGCATTGGGAATCATGCCTTCACGCTCGAGCTCGCGCACATCGCGAATATCCACAATGAGTGTGTCGGGATCATCCAGCAGTGCCATTGCTTCTGCTTGATTGAGGGTATCGATTTTGTCCATTGCTTCTGCAATTAGCTGCTTGTAACCTAGTTTCAGTGCCATAGGGTGCTTTCGTTCGTGAATGGGTGGGGCTTCGTACTGAATTGCCGATGGGGTATTGTAAGCAGAACCCGTAAAACTTCGATATGCTTGAATGATGAACCATTTAAATACTGTCCCGGTGTTGCCACGCATTTCGGCTTTCTTCTTTGGAGCTCTCATTTTGCTGTCCTCGCTTATGGCGAGCGGTCCTGTGCATGCCAAAGAATCGCTGGATCCGTATGTCAAGGGTTTGCAATTGCAGGGTCAGGGCCGCATGACGTTTTGGGGATTTGATGTTTATGATGCGCGCCTCTATGTGGGTGATCAGCGCGGCCAAACCGGCTTTGCCTTGGATCTCAATTACTTGCGCTCGCTCAAGGGCTCCGATATTACCAAGCGCACCATCGACGAAATGCAGCGCCTCGGTGTTAGCGAAGCGAACCGCAGTGCATGGGGAAAAAAACTGGACGGGATTTTTCCAGATGTAGTCTCGGGTAGTTCCTTGACCGCGATTCATGTCCCTGGGCGCGGCACCGTCTTTTTGCACAACGGCAAATCGGTAGGCGAAATTGCGGGCGAAGATTTTGCCAGGGCATTTTTTTCCATTTGGCTTGATCCTAAAACCGCCGCCCCGAAATTGAGAATGGCCTTGATTGGCCAAGCATGTGCCCCTTTAATTGTTGCCCCTTCGTGTGAGCCCTCCCGATGAAATCGCCATTCCGTTCCGCTTTACTCTGCTTTACCACGTTACTACTCTTGGGTGGTTGCACTGCGCCCCAGGTGTCGATGTACGCCAAAGAGAAACCCACACTCGATCTCACCAGCTATTTCAATGGCACGATTGACGCTTATGGCATCTTTACCAATCGCAGCAATGAAGTGGTGAAGCGCTTTAAGGTGGTCATGAAAGCCAGCTGGGAAGTCAAAGACGGTAAGCGCGTAGGTACTTTAGATGAGGACTTTTTCTACTCAGACGGCACAACCCAAAAACGCATTTGGACGCTGACCGAAACGGCGCCGGGCGTATTTACCGGAACTGCAGACGATGTAGTTGGTTCGGCTACTGGCCTTATGGCTGGCAATGCATTGAACTGGAAATACACCTTGGCCTTGCCGGTGGATGGCACCGTTTACAACGTGCAATTTGATGACTGGATGTATTTGATGGACGACAAGGTCATGATCAACCGGGCGCAGATGAGTAAGTTCGGCATTTACTTGGGTGAAGTTACCTTGGCCTTTTATAAGCGCTAAGCTGTACTGGTAAGTAGCGCCGTGCGTAAATTGATTAACTTTGTTTTGTTCCAGCTTGGCTGGTTTGCCTGCATTTTGGGGGCAGCCCATGGCTATGTGAGCTTGGCAGTTCTTTTTTGCCTAGCGGTGGCCGCCTTTCATCTCTGGCTATCCAGTGAGCCCATGCGGGAGGGCATGTTATTGCTCAAGATCCTGGCCTTGGGCATTTGCGCCGACACCCTCTTATTGCAAACCGGTAGTCTGATTTTTGAGTCAAAAGGGCCCTTACCTAGCCTGTCACCCATTTGGATGTGGTCTTTATGGATCATTCTGGGATGCACCCTCAATGAGTCAATGTCCTGGTTAAAGGGGCGCTTCGTCTTGGCATCCGTCTTGGGGGCGATTGCAGGTCCTTTGTCCTACCTGGCCGGGGTTAAATTAGGGGCGGCGCAATGGGGCAATGAAATGCAAGCCCTTGTTTTGATTGGAATAATTTGGGCTATTGCGATGCCATTGCTATTTTGGTGGGCGGGAAAAGTACCCCAAAATAAACAGCGCTTGCAATAAGTACTGTTTTTATATACAGTAGATCCCAGATTGAGATAAGCAGCACAACAGCAGAAAAAAAGAGGCGGGTTGTACCCCCATTTAATGCAAAAGACAAAAGGCGGAAAGCAAAGATGGCAATGGACGATAAGAAAAAATCAGCATCATCGGAATTTGACGGCATGAGCGGCGATAAGCAAAAAGCCTTATCGGCGGCATTGGCGCAAATTGAAAAGCAGTTCGGCAAGGGCTCCATCATGCGTCTCGGCGATGCTGAAATTAACCAGGACATTCAAGTGGTATCGAGCGGATCCTTGGGTCTTGATATTGCCCTTGGAGTCGGCGGTCTTGCGCGCGGCCGAGTGATTGAAATTTACGGCCCCGAGTCTTCAGGAAAAACCACCTTGACATTGCATGCGATTGCCGAAATGCAAAAGATTGGCGGCACCTGTGCATTTATCGATGCGGAGCATGCGCTGGATGTGCAATATGCCTCACGCCTCGGTGTGGATGTGAACAACTTGTTAATTTCTCAGCCAGATACCGGCGAGCAGGCACTTGAAATTGCAGACGCCTTAGTGCGTTCGGGCTCGATCGATTTAATCGTGATTGATTCGGTAGCGGCCTTAGTTCCGCGCGCTGAAATTGAGGGCGATATGGGCGATTCCTTGCCTGGCTTGCAAGCACGTTTGATGAGCCAAGCATTGCGGAAGTTAACCGGCACCATCAAGCGCACCAATTCCATGGTGATCTTTATTAACCAGATTCGCATGAAGATTGGTGTGATGTTTGGCTCCCCCGAAACAACCACAGGTGGTAACGCATTGAAGTTCTATGCCACCATGCGTTTAGATATTCGCCGTATTGGCAGCATCAAAAAGGGCGATGAGGTGGTCGGCAATGAAACCCGTGTCAAGGTTGTGAAGAACAAGGTTTCACCGCCATTCCGCGAAGCCATTTTTGACATCATGTACGGCGCAGGAATTTCACGTGAGGGTGAAATAATCGATATGGGTGTTGAAGCCGATATCGTAGAGAAGTC
>JAIXPY010000192.1 GCA_027486025.1 Burkholderiaceae bacterium | reverse complement strand
TCCCTGCTGCCATCCAACGCTCAACACCCCCAAATAGCCTACCCGGAAGTGGTTGCGGGAGGTGAGTGTTTTTAAGCGCTAGGGTAATTTATTGAGTTACGAACCCAACAATAATACCATTTCGTAGGCCCACTTCCCGCCAAACCAGCCGCAGCCTTACTGGGCGGTGCGGCCGCCCAGTCCCTGATTTAATTTCCCTGCAATTCCGCCTTTTTGGCCTAGCTTTTCCTAGGCTTTTTTGGCACTTTCCTGAATTACCGTTTTAATGTGGGCCAGTACCGTTTGGTCTTCCATCGTACTAATGTCACCCGGGTCGCGCCCTTCTGCTACCGCTTGCAAAGCGCGCCGCACAATCTTCCCAGAACGCGTCTTGGGCAAAGCCGTCACAATGTAGACGCGCGCAGGCCTTGCCACGGCACCCAATTGCGAATCAACCGTCTTCATTAGCTCAGCCTCTAGATTGGCTACGTTCGAAGCATCTTTTGGAATCGCAAAGCCAATGGCGACTTGCCCCTTCAATTTATCTTCAATGCCGACGACAGCCACCTCAGAAATATTGGCATGGCTGGAGATGCTCTCCTCGATTTCGCGGGTACCCAAGCGGTGACCAGCAACGTTGATGACATCATCAGTACGGCCCAGAATAAAGTAATAGCCGTCTTTGTCCTTAATGCCCCAATCGAAGGTGGAATAGATCAGCTTGCCGGGAATCGTGCTCCAGTAGGTTTTGACGTAACGCGCATCATCACCCCACACGGTTTGCATGCAGCCCGGAGGCAGTGGACCTTCAATCGCCACTACTCCTTTTTGATCTGGGCCCAGCTCCTCGCCAGTCGCCTCATCCAACAACTTCATGTTGTAACCAAACACCGGCAACCCTGGAGAGCCGAATTTGTGGGGCATGACCTCGATGCCGCGCTGAATCGCCAAAATAGGCCAGCCAGTTTCAGTTTGCCAGTAGTTATCCACTACCGGCTTACCAATCGCCTCATGAATCCAGGTTGCAGTTGGTTCATCCAGCGGTTCGCCGGCCAAAAATAAAGTGCGCAAGCTTGATAAATCGTATTTGGTTAAGAACGCAGGATCTTGTTTCTTCAGTACCCGAATTGCAGTAGGCGCAGAGAACATCACCGATACCTTGTATTTCTCAACTAGGCTCCACCAAATTCCGCCATCCGGACGCAAAGGGGTTCCCTCGTACATGATGGTGGCTGTGCCATTAATTAGCGGTCCATAAATAATGAAACTGTGGCCAACCACCCAGCCAATATCGGAGGTAGTGAACATGGTTTCACCCGGCTTGCCACAAAAGATCAGACGCATGGCCGAAGCCAGCGCTACGGCATAGCCACCGGTGTCGCGCTGCACACCCTTCGGTTTACCGGTTGTGCCGCTGGTATACAAAATATAAGACGTATGGGTGGCATCAACCCACTCCACTGGCACCTCTGCATGAAGGTGAGCCAAGCGCTCAGCGGTGTAATCCAGATCGCGCCCATCCATCATCACAAACTCAGTTAAGCCACGGTTAACGATCAATACTTTTGCAGGCTTGTAGGACGAGAGTGCAATGGCCTCATCGAGCAGCGGCTTGTAAGGTACCGCCTTACCACCTCGCATGCCCGCCTCAGCCGTAATAATCATTTTGGGTGTGGCATCTTCAATGCGCGAAGCCAAGCTATGCGATGCAAAACCGCCAAACACCACGGAATGAATTGCACCAATGCGCGCGCATGCCAGCATCGCAAAACTAGCCTCCGCAATCATCGGCATGTAAATCAATACGCGATCGCCTTTACCAACGCCATTGGCTTTCAAAATGGCAGCCATACGATTGACTTCCGCATACAGCTCTTTAAAGGTATATGCCTTTTCAATATTAGTTTCAGTGGAAACCGCCACCAAGGCAATTTGATCGCCACGCTCCGCTAAATGCCGATCAACCGCGTTGTAGCAAAGATTGGTTAAGCCACCCTTGAACCAGTGAGCAAATGGCGGCTTGGAGTAGTCCAGCACCGTATCAAACGGCTTTTCCCAGTGAATGTGTTTTGCTTCCTCGCCCCAAAAGGCTTGGGGATCTTGAATGGATTGGGCGTGAACGGTTTTGTAGGACATGATTTACCTAAATAAAGAGTGCTAAAAGGATTCGCTACGACTAATGCACAAAAGCTAAATTTACCCTATTGCGGGGTGGCTCCGGTTTTTGCAGTAGTTGTTTTCGCAGATTTAGCGGCATCTGTCGATGCGGACTTTTGCTGAGTAGGCGATTTTGTCGCGCTTTGGGCCTTTTTAGAGGGCGCGGCTTTGGTTTTCTTGCTCGTGCTACTTGGTGCTGCAGCCTTTTTCACGGGCGCTGGCTTAACTAAATTGAGGCTGGCATTTTCGGCTAGGTGTTCGGATACATCAGCTAACTTCGTACTTGGCTTGGGAATCAACACCGTTGATCCAGCCCTGACCCGCATGCCGACTGGAATGGCATTGACTTCCCGCAGGACGGCTACCGACACCGCCAGTCGTTTCGCGAGCTGATCTGCCGACTCGGTTGCCGGGACGCTTACAGCAGTCCACGACGACAGCGGTCCTGTGTAGTTCTTGAGATTTTCTTGAAACAACTCTGCGTGCCCGAACGGCAATAAAATTTGCTGATTCGCGGCACTCAAGATGACAGGCTTATTAAAAGATGGATTGAGATTACGAAAATCCTCTGGCGTTAGATCGGCCAACTTAATAATGAGATCGACATCGATGTCACGCGTCACATCAATCGCGACAAAAAACGGGTGATTTTCAAGTTCTGGCAAGACAATGCCGTAGGCCTTCGGATCCAACACGATGGCTTTGTACGCCATCAGCTTAGGAACGTATTCGCGGGTCTCTTTGGGCATCTTTAAGCTAAGGTAATCGGTTGGTAATCCAGTAGCTTGATTGCGCTTAATTGCTTTGGCCACATTGCCCTCGCCCCAGTTGTATGCGGCTAGAGCCAACTGCCAATCGCCGAACTGCCGATGCAGGCGTTGCAAGTAATCGAGCGCCGCATTGGTTGACTGCAAGACATCGCGACGCTCATCGCGAAACACGTTTTGCGTTAACTTGAAATCCTTGCCAGTGGCCGGCATAAATTGCCAAATGCCCATCGCTTTTGCGGTAGATTTAGCGACTGGATTAAAAGCGCTCTCGACAAATGGCAACAAAGCGATTTCAGTCGGCATACCGCGTGAATTCACTTCTTCAACAATGTAAAACAAATAGCGCGATGAGCGTGCCATCGAGCGGTGCACGTAATCAGGTCTTGCTGCCAACCAGCGCGTCTGTGTTATCACCAGCGGACTATTGAGCTCGGGCATCGCAAAACCATCTTGTATGCGAAGCCATAAGTTACTTGAAGGCGCCATTAAACTACTCACCGATTGCTTACTGAGGTCAACACGAGGCGCCTTGGCTGCGCGTGGGTTACGAACCCCGCTACTATCTGTATCAGACGACCAATCATTGCCCATACTGGCGCAACCCGATATGACCACGGCCAAAGCAGCAATCAGAAGCGATCGCCAATGCAAACACCAGCGCCCTAGATCGCGTTGGCGCAGGAGCACTAGAAGCGATCCTTCCAAGCCCGAATTGCCGCCAGAACATGGGCCGGACTCGGCAAGGCAGCAGCGCCCGATGCGTGCAATGCGGCAGAGATGACGTCGGGTTGATTGGAGCGCATAAACGGATTCACCCGCAACTCATGCTCAATACTGGTTGGTAGGGTTGGTTGATTTGCCTGGCGTAAGGTCTGCGCCGTATTTGCCCAGGTGATGAGATCGGAATTATTCGGCTCTACCGCCAAGGCAAAGCGGATATTCGAGAGCGTGTACTCATGGGTGCAATACACCGCCGTCTCGGGTGGTAAGGCTGCAAATTTAGCCAAGGACTGCGACATCTGAGTGGGCGTACCCTCAAACAATCGGCCACAGCCCGATGCAAACAAGGTATCGCCGCAAAACAGCTTGGGCTCATTACCGGCAGCAAAGTAGGCAATGTGCCCCAAGGTGTGGCCGGGCACTTCCAGGACTGTAAACGCAATCGCGGGCGCAACGCACTCTACCCGGTCACCCTCCATTAAGGCTTGGGTTCGCCCCGGAATTGTCTCTGCAGCCGGACCATACACAGGGAGTGATTCATTGGCAACATAAGCCAATAAGTCCATGATGCCGCCCGTGTGATCGGCGTGGTGGTGGGTAATCAGAATGCCGGTCAGGGTCAGTGCCTGACTCTCTAAGTAATCCAATACGGGGCCCGCATCACCCGGATCGACGACCAAGGCAGACTCACCATCATGAATGCACCAGATGTAGTTGTCGTCAAAAGCCGGTATGGGCCAGACTTGCAATACAGTTTTCGTTACCATAGGCACATGATACCAACCCAAGCCTCACCCGAAAGCCCTATTTTGTCTGCGGACGGCTCCTGGGATACATGGCTTGCTTCGCCCCCAGGCCAATATGTTTTGCATGCAGAGCAGCTGTGGTTTGATCAAACGGTCGTGGACGTATTTGGCTTTAATGCGGTTCAAGTCGGCTTGCCGCAACTCCATTCCTTGCGCGAAAACCGCATGCCAATGCGCGCCTTGTTAACGCATGCCGATCAATCCTTAGATGCGCTAGCAAATTCACCGGTAACGCCTACTTGGCATGTCATCGAGGGCTTGCCCGATGAATTGCCCTTTGCGGCAGAGAGCGTCGATCTATTGGTGTTGCCGCATGTATTGGAGTTTGCGGATGACCCCCATCACATTCTGCGCGAGGCAGACCGAGTTCTAGTACCCGAGGGGCGACTCATTTTGTCCGGATTTAATCCTGCCAGCCTCTGGGGTGCACGGCAATACCTTGGCCGTTTGATTGGTAAGCCATTTTTACCAAGGGATGGTCAGTTTATTAATCTACTGCGCATCCGTGACTGGTTAAAGTTGCTGAATTTCTCCTTGGATCGAGGTCATTTTGCTTGCTACAAGCTCCCCTTGCAAGGGGAGTCAGCCATTGCGCGCATGAACTACTTGGAGCCCATGGGCAATCGGTGGTGGCCTATTTTTGGCGCCGTATTTATGGTCTCCGCAGTCAAGCGTCACCCTGGCATGCGCCTGGTTGGTCGCGTAGCTCAGAAGAGGCCACAATCACTGCGCCAACTCAACCCCGTAGTAGAGAGCAAAATAGAACCCATTGCTCCCCACAACCAACATGACCACCATGAGCCAGCCTGATCCTACCCTGCCCCACATCACCATTTATACCGATGGGGCCTGTAAGGGCAACCCGGGTCCCGGGGGCTGGGGCGCGGTCTTACGATCGGGTGAGCATGAACGGCATATGCATGGGGGTGCTGATTTAACTACCAACAACCGTATGGAGATGAGCGCGGTTATTCATGCGCTACGCGCCTTGAAGCAACCCTCCACTGTGGCGCTGTACACCGACTCCCAATACGTTCAAAAAGGGGTTACGGAATGGCTGGATGGCTGGAAAAAGCGCCAATGGCGCACCTCCAGTCGCGAACCCGTTAAAAATGCTGACCTCTGGCAAGAGCTCGATGCCCTCCTGCCCAGCCACCAAATATCCTGGCATTGGGTGCGTGGCCACAATGGCCACCCCGGCAATGAGTTAGCCGATGCCCTCGCTAACCGCGGCGTCGAAGAATTACTTGCAAAGCGAAGTGCCTAAAGCGCTTTAGACGGGCGGTTTTAGCCTGTTTTTAGGCGCGCCTGCTTTGCCCCAAGCCGAAAGGCTTATGAGAGAATGGGGAAACCGATAGCGCCGATAGCGTTATTACTAGATTCCTAAGAAAAACTGAAATCAATTGCCTGAAAACGCTCCAAAAACACCCTGGTTAAGCAAAGTGGTCTCGTCGCTATTGCAGACTATTCATCGGGTCAGTAATGGTCTGCTGTCGAAAATCGCACAGCTGTGGTCAAAAATTGACTTTGCCGGCATCTGGGCCTTCGCCCTGCGTCGCAAATGGTGGCTTCTTGCGCTTGCTCTGATCCTAATTGCGGCCGATAAGACCTACGATCACTTTAATCCACCCGCCAGCAAAAGAGGTGGGCCACAAACCGTCAGTAGCGTGATCGTAGAACGCAAAGATGTTCCCTTCGTAATCGAAGCAACCGGCACTATTGCTGCGGCCAGTATTGTCGATATCCGCCCCCAAATCACCAACATCGTCTCCAAGGTCAATATCACGGAAGGTCAGATCGTGAAAAAGGGGGATTTGCTTTTTACCCTTGACGACCGAACCGACAAAGCCAATTTTGATCGCGCCAAAGCGTTGGCGAATGACGCTCAACGTCAGTTAGCACGCGCCAAAGAATTGGTGGCTAAGAATTTCATATCTAAAGCAGGCCTCGATACAGCAGAAGCCAACGCTGCATCAACTCAGGCAGCAGCTCGCGCTGCTGAAGTCCAGCTGTCTTTCAATTACTTGCGCTCCCCGATCGATGGGCGCGCCGGCATCATTAATGTCTTTCCAGGCTCTTTAGTACAGGCTAGTAACGTCGTCGTGTCATCGACTAGCTCGACTGCAACCTCGACAACGGGCGCCATGGTCACCATTACGCAACTGGATCCGATTAACGTCGCGTTCATCATTCCGGAGCGCGATATCCCATTGCTGACAGCCGCACGTAAAGGCGATACACAATTGCCGGTCACCGTTACAGTAGGTAACGTAGATAAAACACAATACGCTGGCCTGGTTTATGTGATTGACAACCAAGTGGATCCAGTCATTGGCGCCGTCCGCCTGAAAGCGCGTCTCGATAATAAAAATGGCGCCTTAATTCCGGGGCAATTTGCACGGGTTAAATTAGAAGCCAGCACCTTACGCGACGTTATGCTGCTGCCCTCGCAGGCGGTGATCATTAATCCCAAAGGTCGCTTTGTCTACGTGGTTGAAAAAGACGATGACAAAGTGGTGATGAAGCCAGTCAAAGTACTCTACGAGTATCAAGGCAATGCTGTCATCGAGGGCATCGATACAGGCTCCCGAGTGGTAGTGGAAGGAGGCCAAAATCTGCGCCCCGGTACCAAGGTTCGTGAAGCAAAACCCGCCAACACACCAAAAGCACTGGCCAAACCAGCGCCTACTGCCCCTGCGGCTCCCGAGAAAAAATGACGCTGTCTGAGCTGTGTATTCGGCGGCCCATTATGACCACCTTGCTATCGCTGGCAACAGTGATTGCAGGGATCGTCGCCTATACCAAAATTCCGGTTGCCGCCCTACCCAGTTTTAATACGCCGGTCATTTCAGTCAGCGCGAGTCTGCCCGGAGCTTCGCCAGAAACCATGGCATCAGCAGTTGCGCTGCCACTTGAAAAAGAATTTTCCACCATCGATGGCATCAAGCTCATTAGCTCGGTAAATTCCCTCGGCAGCACCAGCATATCTCTGGAATTTAATAACGATCGGGATATTGATAAGGCTGCAGTCGATGTGCAGGCCGCATTGCTGCGAGCGCAGCGACGTTTGCCGATTGAGATGACCATTCAGCCATCATATCGGAAGGTCAATCCCGCCGATGCGCCGGTCTTGATCATTGGCATGACCTCGCCTTCGCTCGACCTTTCGGATTTAAATAATTACGCGGAGAATTTAATTTCACCTACTTTATCAACAATTGATGGAGTGGCACAGATTCAGATTTATGGCGCTAAGCGCTATGCGATTCGCGTTAAAGCAAGGCCAGACGCCCTCGCCATTAACAACTTGACAATGGAAGACATTGCCTTAGCCCTCAATAAAGCAAACAGTAATACCCCCGTTGGGATTTTGGATGGCCCCCGTCAAGCGATGACGATTTATGCCAATGAGCAACTAGTCACCGCCAAGGACTTTAGCGACTTAATCATTGCGCAGCGCAATGGTCTACCCATTTACCTCGGCAACGTTGCTGATGTGGTCGAGAGCTATGAAAACGTCCGCTGGCTCTCTACCACCAATGGTGAGCGCTCAATTGCGATTGCAGTATTACGGCAACCCAATGCGAATACGGTGAAGGTAGTCGATTCCATTCGAGCCTTGCTTCCTGAGTTTGAAAAACAGTTACCCGCCTCCATCAAGTTAATTCCGGTCAATGATCGCTCCATCTCCATTCGTGAAGCGATTCACGATGTCAATATCACCTTGATGCTTACGATTGCCTTGGTCGTCCTGGTTATATTCCTTTTCTTAAAGCACGCATCAGCCACCATCATTCCTTCGCTGAGTTTGCCGATCTCCCTGATTGGCGCCTTCTCTCTGCTCTACTTCATGGGCTACAGCCTAGATAACATCTCCTTGCTGGGCATCACCTTAGCGGTTGGACTCGTGGTCGACGATTCGATTGTGGTGCTGGAGAACATTGTGCGCTACACCGAACAAGGGATGTCGCCATTAAAAGCGGCCCTGAAGGGTAGTAAAGAAGTTGGTTTTACGATTGTGTCGATCTCCCTGTCTTTGGTAGCGGTTTTCATTCCCCTCTTTTTTATGCAAGGCCCGACCGGATTACTGTTTAGAGAGTTTGCAGTAGTGGTCTCATTGGCGGTCTTGGTATCGGCGGTAGTCTCCCTCACGCTAGTCCCTATGCTGTGCAGTCGTTTTTTACCAAAACCTGGCCATGTCGCAAAAGAATTTGCTATCAATCGCCACTTTGATCAGCTCTTTTCTTGGACTACCGAGCGCTATATTCACTACCTTGACAAAGCTCTGAAATACCGCAAGCCCGTCTTAGTCGGTTCGGTTGCTACGATCATTCTGACGATCGTGATGTTTATTTACAGTCCAAAGGGATTTTTTCCAGAGGAAGATATCGGGCAGATCATTGCAACATTGGAAGCTTCCGAAGATATGGCATTTCCATCCATGCTGGAAATGCAGGACAAGGCTGCGCAAATCGTCATGAATAATCCCAACGTGGCTAATTCGGTTTCCATCCTGGGTGGCGGACTTAGCTCAGGTTCGAATACCGGCCGGATTTTTATTGTGCTCAAACCCAAAAGTGAGCGCGAAAATATGAAAATGGTCCTAGAGTCCCTGCGCAAAGACTTTAGGGAGCTGCCTGGCATCTCTGTTTTTATGCGTCCGATTCAAAACCTACAGTTGGGTGGGCGCTCGAGCAAAAGCCGCTATCAATTTACTCTGCAAAGCGTTGGCTTTGATGGCATTAACGAATGGTCCGCCAAGATCCTGGAGAAGATGCGTGCAGACCCGATCTTTCGGGACGTGAATACCGACTCGCAATTGCGTGGCCTCAATATCAAGATCGATATTGACCGAGAAAAAGCGGCCACAGCGGGCGTCACGGTAGCGGATATTCGTCAAGCGCTATACAACTCGTTTGGTGAACGCCAAGTGTCATCGATCTACACCAACGTCAACACCTACTCGGTCATTTTGCAAGCTGCAGATGATCAGCGCCAATTTGAAACCGATTTAAGTAAGGTCTTTGTCCGGGGTCGCGCTACCGATCGCCTCATTCCACTCTCGGGATTGGCGACCTTTAAACGCGAGGTCGGCCCAACCTCAGTCAATCACCAAGGCCAAATTCCGGCAATCACCATCTCCTTTAATTTAGCGCCTGACGTCCCTTTGGGCGATGCAACCAAAGCAATCGATGGCTTTGTTAAAGAGCTTCAACTGCCAAGCTCGATCATTACGAGTTACGGCGGCGATGCCAAGGTCTTTAAAGAAAACCAATCAGGGCAGATTATCTTGATATTGGCAGCACTGGGCGTGATCTACGTCTTGCTCGGCGTTTTGTATGAGAGCTATATTCATCCGCTGACTATTCTGGCCGGACTGCCCTCCGCCGCCATTGGCGCACTCCTCTTCTTGTGGATGTTTAACTTAGAGCTTTCCATCATCGCCATCATCGGTATTTTGCTGCTGATTGGTATTGTGAAAAAGAATGCCATCTTGATGATTGACTTTGCCCTCGATGCGCAGCGTAATCAGGGCATGGGCCCCGAAGAAGCGATTCGGACGGCCTGTATTTTGCGGTTTAGACCCATCATGATGACCACCTTTGCGGCATTAATGGGCGCCCTGCCCATCGCATTAGGTTTGGGCGCAGGGGCTGAACTTCGCCAACCTCTGGGTATCTCGGTTGCTGGCGGTTTAATTGTGTCGCAATTTGTGACGCTCTTTATTACCCCCGTAATCTACCTCTATCTGGATCAATATGCTGGCAATGGTCCGCTGAACATCAGCCCTGAAGATCTCGAAGGAACTACATAATGCGTCAAGTCATCCTCGATACCGAAACCACTGGTCTGAATCCAGCGACAGGCGATCGCGTGATTGAGATTGGCTGCGTTGAGCTCGTTAACCGCAGACTGACTGAGCGGACATTCCACCATTACATCAATCCAGAGCGCGACATCGATGCGGGCGCCTATGCTGTTCACGGCCTCTCGCGGGCTTTTTTATCCGATAAACCAGTCTTCGCGCAGATCGCCGAAGATCTGATTGAGTTTGTTGCTGATGCCGAATTGATTATTCATAATGCGCCCTTTGATTTGGGCTTTTTGGATAGTGAGTTTGCCCTTCTTAAACGCCCTCCCTTTCGCGCCCATGCCAGCAATGTGATTGACACACTCGTCAATGCGCGCCAAATGTTCCCCGGTAAACGTAATTCCTTGGATGCCCTCTGTGAGCGTTTTTCCATTAGCAATACCCACCGCACCTTGCATGGCGCTTTATTGGATGCACAGCTCTTAGCGGAAGTCTATGTTGCAATGACGCGGGGTCAGGAAGACCTTACGATTGATTTAATTGACTACTCAGCCAACCTCGATGCATCGGGGCAAACCAAGCCGCTCCCGAAAAATTTAATGGTTTTGGCTGCCAGCGAAGATGACTGCAAACTCCATGAACAAATCCTGGCCGAGATTGCAAAGGCAAGTAAAAAAGATCCGGTGTGGGATCGCACCGCTACCCCTTAGTTAGCTTTATTGGCACCGATCTCGCGATATAAATTTTCTAGATTACGAACATAGAGCTTGCTATCAAAAAGGGGCGTGGTTTTACTATTCTGACTTAATCGATCTCTTAGTGACTGAAGTAAGACAGGGTTTGAAGCTAGCTCAATTGCTTTTTCTGTATAAGCCTCGCTCGAGATTGCTATGCAATCCGCCATACCTAATGCATGTAACTGACTAGCAGCAACACGGCCCGCAAATGTCGAGCCAGCTTGGGTTAAAACAGGAACCCCAGCCCAAAGTGCATCGGCACAAGTAGCGTGAGCGTTGTAATTCGGAGTGTCTAAAAATAAATCTGCCAAACGCAATCGACTCAGGTGGTCTTTACGTTCAACCTCTCTTTTTGCAAAGATCAATCGCGAAGAATTAACACCGAGATCTTCGCAAGCAGCTTGTAAGTTTTTAATCGCTTTATTCGAAGGAGTTGTGAGCCATAAAACACTCCCCTCTACAGTTTTTAATAGACTCATCCAGCGCTTAAAAATTTCAGGTTGGATTTTGTATGCGTTGTTAAAGCACGCAAAAACAAAACCATCACCGGGCAAGCCTTGACTATTGCGACTGGGTAAATCACCAAAATCCCTTATCGCAGTATCAACTGGGAAAAATGAATCGGGTAGGTATGCAATTTTTTCTGTAAAGAAAGCGTGGTCAGATTCCGGTATCACGATGCGATCGGCTATTAGGTAATCAAAGAAGGCTGCCCCGGATGTTCCGGCATAGCCAAGATAATTGACCTGAATCGGTGCCAGGCGATGCGAAAATAAGGCAGTCCGGGCGCCGGATGTGTGCCCATTTAAATCAATTGCAATATCCAATTGATGTTGCGAGATTAATGCGTGCGCATCTTTATCGGTCATTCCAAATAGATCATGCGCTGAGTCGAATAGTCGGTTTATAGATGTTTCAACCGGATCCAATGTTTTTTTATTGAGAAAATATCCATAAAATTCAAATGATGTTCGATCATGTAAATTTAAAATGTTTTCCATCAGAATGCCAACAGGGTGTTGTTTGAAATCCGAGGAAAAGTAACCGATTCGGATCTTTTGCTTATTGACTGCGGGGCGTTGATGTTTAACCAGCTTATTACTGACTGGCGGACATCGATCGGCAATAAAGACCTTTGCACAGCTAAGCTGTTGTTTTAGGGAGGCTGGGGTTGATAGCAATACAAAAGGTAAGCATACTTTTTCGTTAGCCTCAACTCGGGCTAAGATCGCGTTGGTGTTTGGCTCGGCCTGATCCCAGTCACAGGAGCCTAATTTTGCTGACAATAGCTGACCATATAAGAATGGCACATCAGGTTTAATTTGAAAGGCCTTTGCATAACTTTCATATGCACGCCCATCCTCTTTCATTTCTAATAGTGTGTTCCCGTAATTTGACCATGCCTCGCCGTATTCTGGATTCAGGCTTAGCGCTTTTTCGTGGGAAATAACAGCATCCGAAAATCGATTGAGATTAAAAAAAGCGTTTCCTAAATTGGTCCAAGTTTCTGCATAATTGGGATTAAGCTGCAGGGCTTTTTCGTAACTCTGAATGGCCTGCTCAGTAAGGCGTAATTCACTGAATAAATTACCTCGGTTTGACCACGCCAGAAAATAGTCGGGCTGGAGTGTAATCGCTTTTTCATATGCATTTTCTGCATCATCGTATCGCCTTAACTTGGCCAGAGCAGTACCGCGATCGGTCTCAATTTGTGCGCTATCAGGAACTAGGTGCAGTAACTTAGTATATGTTTCAAGTACCTCACGATATAACCCTGCGCCATGCTGAGCTCGCGCTAAGTTTGATAGCAACTCTGCATTTTTTGGATCCAACTGCGCTGCCTTTAAAAGCAGAGGAACCGCTTCCCGCAACTGCCCTTGCATGGCCATGCATAAACCCAGGATTTGCAGTGCAATTAAATCTTTGGAATTAAGCCGCAATACTGTATTGGCTACGCGTTCCGCCGACTCAAGTCGTTGCTGCTGAAATTCCAACAGCATTTGTTGTATTAAATGGCTATACGCCTGTGGCATCCCTTGGCCTGCTTTATTTAGCGCTCGATTGCCGCCGCAATGGCTTTACCCAGATCATCCGTCTTCGCAGTGCCGCCCACATCCGGTGTGAGTGGTGCGTGGCCTGGGCCTGCAGAGAGAACGTCTTCAATGGCTGTAAAGATGCGCTTGCCGGCCTCGGGGTAGCCCAAGTGGTCCATCATCATGGAGGCACTCCAAATTTGGCCGATTGGGTTCGCAATCATCTTGCCAAAAATATCGGGCGCAGATCCATGCACAGGCTCAAACAGCGACGGAAACAATCCTTCGGGATTAATGCTGCCGGATGGGGCTACTGCAATAGTGCCGGTACATGCGGGACCTAAATCCGACAAAATATCACCAAACAAATTACTTGCGACAACAACATCGAAACGGTCTGGATTCATCACAAACTGCGCTGTCAAAATATCGATGTGGTACTTGTCACTTTTGATGTCGGGATATTTCTTGGCCATTACCTCAACCCGCTCATCCCAATACGGCATGGTGATTGCAATGCCGTTGGACTTGGTTGCGGACGTTAGGTGTTTTTTGTCGCGGCTCTGGGCCAAGTCGTAGGCAAACTTCAGAATGCGGTCAACACCATGACGGGTGAAAACGGATTCTTGCATTACAAATTCCCGATCGGTATCTGGGAACATTTTGCCGCCCACACTGGAGTATTCACCTTCGGTATTTTCGCGAACCACGAAGAAATCAATATCACCTGGCTTGCGATTGGCGAGTGGGCAAGGTACGCCAGGCAGTAAGCGCACAGGGCGTAAATTGACGTACTGATCAAAGCCGCGGCGGAACTGAATCAAACTCCCCCAAAGCGACACATGATCTGGAAGAATATCGGGCATACCGACTGCGCCAAAGAAAATGGCATCGTATTGCATTAAGGTATCGAACCAATCGTCCGGCATCATCTTGCCGTGCTTGAGGTAGTAATCACAGCTTGCAAAATCAAAGTGATCAAACTGCATCGTAATACCGAGTTTTCTGCTGACCGCCTCTAAGGCGCGCACGCCCTCAGGCATTACTTCTTTGCCGATACCGTCTCCGGGAATAACGGCAATTTTGGGATTCTTAACTATTTTTTGTGCATTCATAATGGGCTTCGTGAGGGTAAATTAAATGGCGTGCTAAAGAGCACAATCAATGGCAGTATTTTACAAGCCTTCCTCTAGGGCGCCTGGCTCCCGCCATTAACTGATGGCGCGCCGAATGGTATCTCGGCCTGGCTTGTCCCCGGCAATGGAGTCTGAGTCGGCATTGGGGGTGTTTTCAATCGTTTCGGGCGCAGCCTCCTGCATACGGATATTGTCTTTGGGGCAGATCGGCGCGCCATAGCTAGCCCAGCGCTTCAGTAGGGTCACCTCGTAACCGCACTGCCCGCACTTGGCTTTGCTGCGACTGGCGTTGCTTGGCCGCGGAGGCGGAAAGGCAATTGCTTGATGGGGGTATGGTCCCAGCTCCTCGCCAATCATCATCAACCGTACGACTAAGGCTTCGCTGGCGTGGGCCATGCGTGCAGGCCCCTCTAGGCCCAATGCCTGCGCTATCCCCTTGAAATCCTCGCCATGACCACTAAAACAGTCGTCCACTGCATGGCAGAGCTCATGAACTAAGGTGTCCAGCAACTGAACGGGCTCATCCAATTTGGGGGAAATAAAAATCTCATTCACGCCATCGCCCGAGCGCTCGCGTGGCCAGCACTGGCCCAAGGTGGTTCGCGGACTGCTCGAGGCCGGAAAGCCGCAGGACACGCGTACTGGCGGAATCGCATAGCCTGCTTTGGAAAAAATGGGCTCCAGGCGTCGAACTGCCTCTTGTAACCAGGCTTCGCGATTGATGGTGTGGGGAATAGCCATAAAAGTAAAAAGAGGTGAAAAAAACTGGGGTGAACTAAGCTGAATTGCGATCATACGCCAGCGCCACTAGAATAAGCATATGAATGATCTAGAAAGCCTCAGCGCATCCGATGCAGCCCTTGCCCTCGCCCAAGGAAAGATAAAAGCAGAGCATTTGGTCTTAGC
Source organism: Burkholderiaceae bacterium (assembly GCA_027486025.1). GTDB lineage: Bacteria > Pseudomonadota > Gammaproteobacteria > Burkholderiales > Burkholderiaceae > Polynucleobacter. Next base: position 2,151 of record JAIXPY010000192.1, on the reverse strand, counting down.
GTGTTTAGACCGCATTGGGCAACGCGAACGCACCATCAAGGCGTGGGTAAGTCTTGGTAAGGAAAATGCCATCGTGCGTGCACGGCAACTCGATCGTGGTGCATCGACCGGTCTGCTGCATGGTCTGCCGATTGGCGTCAAAGACCTATTTGATACCTACGACTTCCCCACGGCCTATGGCTCACCCATCTACCGTAATCACCAGCCGGCAACGGACGCTGTGTCAATCGCCCTGATGCGCAAAGCAGGTGGCATTATCTTGGGCAAAACCGTGACAACGGAATTCGCGACCTTTAAGAGCGGCCCCACTGCCAATCCTCATAACACGGCGCATACTCCCGGCGGCTCCTCTAGCGGCTCTGCGGCTGCCGTAGCCGACTTTATGGTTCCCTTGGCGACTGGCACTCAAACCGCCGCATCGATCATTCGCCCTGCCAGCTTTTGTGGTGTGGTTGGCTATAAGCCCAGCTATGGCAAGGTCAGTATTGCGGGCGTTAAAAGCCTGTCGATTTCCATGGATACCTTGGGCTGTTTTGGTAGAACGGTCAGCGATGTTGCCTTAGGCGTCGCAGCGATGAGTGGTGATCACAGCTTGGCTAGCATCGATGCCTTGCACCACAAACCACGCATCGCTCTAGCCAATACCGTACATTGGTCTTTGGCACAAAAAGAAACCGTCACGGCAATGGCAATGGCTCGCTTTGCAGCCAACACCATCAGTCACCATGGTGTTTCCGAAGCAAGCTTGCCCGCCCTATTTGATGGCTTGGCCGATGCACAAAGCCGCATCATGACTTCCGAAATGTCCCGCAGTTTGCTATTTGAGCGTGTTCATTTTCCCAAGTTATTGGGTAGCAAGATATCAGCCCAACTCAAAGATGGCGCCGCGATACCCTATGAAACCTATACCGCTGATTTAATTTACGTTGCACAAGCACGGCAAGCGATGGATCAGTTTTTTGCTGATAGCGCCGATGTCATCATTACCCCCAGTGCGATCGGCGAAGCTCCGGCCACCAAGTCCCACACCGGCGATCCAATTTTTTGCCGCTCGTGGTCGGTACTCGGATATCCCTGCATCAACATCAACGTCAGCACGGGACCCAATCACATGCCAGTCGGAGTGCAACTAGTTGCTGGACTGGGGCGTGACCGTTTATTGCTCAGTACCGCAAAGGCATTCGTGCAGGCGCTAGCCGATCCTGCTTCGCGCGCCCAAGCCTAACGCTGACCAATCCGTACATTACCGAAAACCGCTTGCGCTTCGGCAGGCAAACACCGCCAATACTGCTCGCTGGCATGCACTTCGCCCTGAAGGGCTGCTGCCGCCTCCCAGGCCCAGCGCGGCTTATACAAAAAGGCTCTGGCTAAGGCAATCAGATCCGCATCGCCCCGCTCCAAAATAGCCTCGGCTTGCTGCGGGCTGGTAATGAGTCCCACAGCGATCGTTGGCAAACCTGCATGCGCTTTAATTGCTTTCGCAAACGGCACTTGGTAGTCCGGTCCAATGGCAATCTGTTGTTGCCGCGAAATCCCGCCCGATGAAACATGAATAAAGTCGGCACCTGCCGCCTTTAAGCGCGCAGTAAATTCGGTTGACTCTTCGACAGTCCAGCCGCCATCAATCCAATCCGATGCTGAAAGACGCAAGCCGAGTACCCCAGAATATGCCTTACGGACTGCAGTAAAAAGCTCCAACGGAAAACGAATACGATTCTCAAAAGAGCCGCCATAGGCATCGCTACGCTGGTTTGCAATCGGTGATAAAAATTGGTGCAGCAAATACCCGTGTGCACAGTGCAACTCCACCCCATCGATACCAATGCGATCAGCACGCAAGGCTGCAGTCACAAATGCATCAATCATGGCCTGCAGCTCAGTTGAACTCATGGAATGCGGAGTCCGCTCATTGGGCAACTGCGGAATATCCGATGGACCACAGATAGCCCAGCCGCCCTGATCTTCTGCCAATAACTGACCGCCTTCCCAAGGGGTCGCACTCGATGCCTTACGTCCGGCGTGCGAGAGCTGGATAAAAACAGGTAAGGCTGGCGCTAAGGCACGTGCTCGGCTTAACTTGTCCTTTAAGGCTGCCTCCGTCGCGTCATCCCATAAGCCTAGGCAGGCTGGGGTGATTCGCCCTTGGGCGGT
>JAIXPY010000185.1 GCA_027486025.1 Burkholderiaceae bacterium | reverse complement strand
CAGGTTACGCCACCAAGGATTGCCAGACCGCGTTTTGTGCGGGGTTTCATAAGTCCTTATTTTGCCTAATTTTTTTCAGTGGCGTACGACTCGTCCCGAATGCTGGCTTCGGTCTGGCGGCGCTGCCTGCGGATCTGCATGATTTCAATGGCAAAAACAAGGGCAGTGACCGCGAAGGATCCCCATACAAAGGGGCCGTGACCACCCATTTGCAGAAAATCACTAAGGCTATTCCAGTAAATCATTTCACTGTCTCCTGCGCCCATGCGGCATGACGCTCCCGTTCCAAAATAAGGGTACGGCAGCGGTAGAAACTCAGGGCAAAGGAGTAGGCCCAAAATGCCACTGTCATGATGAGCATGCCAGTCAACATTTGAGTTGCCATGGTGGGGGCTTTGGTCAGGCTCACCGAGGCACCTTGGTGCAAGGTGTTCCACCACTTCACTGAAAAGTAGATGATCGGGATATTCACCACGCCAACGATGGCCAAAACAGCGGCACTACGATCAGCCTTGCGGGTATCTTCAATCGCTGCGTGCAGTGATAAAAAGCCTAAGTACAAGAAAAGCAGAATAAGCTCTGAGGTAAGGCGTGCATCCCACACCCAATAGGTGCCCCAGGTTGGCTTACCCCATAAGGATCCGGTCCATAGGGCAATGAAGGTCATGAGGGCGCCAGTGGGTGCTAAGGCAAGTGCAAACATGCTGGCAAGGCGTGCATTAAAAATAAGCCCCATGGCCGCCCAAAATGCCATTGCCAAATAAATAACCATCGACATCCATGCGGCAGGCACATGAATAAAAATAATGCGATAGGACTCGCCTTGTTGATGATCGCTTGGCGCAATCAATAGGCCAATGGTTAAGCCAATCATGGTGGCAATCACGGCAACAGCTACGCAATAGGGAATCAGCGTCCCAGATAGGGCATAAAAGCGTTGTGGCGCAGCGTATTTAAACCAATTGATGCCGGAGGAGAACACAGGAAATAGTCTTTATTTAAAAGTAGTTAGAGCATGCGTTAGTGTGCCTGATTTTAGCTTAGCCGGCTTATTCCACGGCGATTCGTAGGCTGGCTGCGGTGGCGATTGGGGCAAAAAACACGGCAATTGCCAGCATCGCACCCAAGAGGTAGAAATGACCATCGATTGGCAAGCCAGCGTGGTGGGCATCGACTGCGCCGGCACCAAAAATAAGGACCGGTATGACCAGCGGCAAAACGAGCAAAGAGAGCAACATGCCCCCGCCACGCGTTGCTAAGGTTAGGGCTGCACCGATCGAGCCAATTAAGCTCAGCAGGGGCGTGCCAATGAGGAGCGAGAGCACTAAAATGCCGGTACTTTGAGCGTCCAGATTAAATTGGATTGCCAAAATAGGAGAAGCGATCGTGAGCACGAGCCCAGAGCTAATCCAGTGCGCTGCCGTTTTAGAGAGAACCGCCAGCGGTAATGGGATCGCAGTTAAAACCAATTGATCCAGGGTGCCATCTTGGAAGTCATCCGCAAATAAACGTCCTAGTGAAAGCATGGCTGCTAATAAAGCGGCAATCCAAAGCATCCCCGGCGCAATTTTGGCGAGCAGCATTGGCTCTGGCCCGATACCTAAGGGAAACAAACTTGCAACTACGATAAAGAAAAACAAGGCAGATAAGCTATCGTTTTTACGACGCAGGGCCAAACTCAAGTCGCGCCGCACAATGGCGAGCATGACTTTTGGGATGGATAGGTGCGCACTCATAAGTTCACCCGAACGACCCGATCTATTTGATCTAAGGCAACCGCCTGGTGGCTACTTAAGGCGACCATGCCACCTCGGCTTAAATGCCTCTGAATCAATGCTTGTAGCGCCTCATTGGCATCGAGATCCAGTGCATTGAATGGTTCATCGAGCAACCACAATGGCTTGTCTATTGCCAACTGCAGGCGAGCTAAGGCAACCCGTTGCTTTTGCCCTTGTGAGAAGGTCCGCGCTAACTTACTTGCCAGGTGGCCCAAGCCTGAGCTAACGAGGGCGGCGCGAGCCATACTGCTCGTAATGACATCACCGCTGAGACTACCTGCTGCAATGATGTTTTCTTCGGCGCTTAAATCGCCCTTAAGCGCTGGAGTGTGGCCCAAGTAAATCAGTTGCGTATGGAAAAAATCCCGATCGGCATCAATTGAGTTTGCACCCCATTGAATGCTGCCCATGCTGGGTGTTAATAGACCGCAGAGCATGCGCAATAAACTCGACTTTCCGGCGCCGTTGCTGCCAGTGATACGCAAGAGATGGCCTGGTTCGAGTACAACCGAAAGATCGGTAAATAGAGTTTTACCGCCACGCATGCAGCTTAGGTTTTGTAAATGCAGGGCAGACGAATTCATGGCGGGAGTATTACTCATTATTCGGTAGGCTGCCTAAAAGCAGGAGTTGGCGTGTGAACTGACCGCTATCGCTATCCCGCATCGACCACAGATCGAGCTGCGCGGATGGACTGTAGGGATCAATGTATGTCCCATCGCGCCGCAACTCGTAATGCAAATGGGGTCCGCTGGAGCGACCGGTGGAACCAACATAGCCAATCTCGAGACCACGACGAACATCGTTACCAACACTGAGTTCAACGTTGTAATTGCTTAAATGGGCATAGTAGGTGCGGTAGTTGCCTGGGTGCTCGACAATAATTAAATTACCAAATGCCCCGTTATAGCCAAGGTAAGCAATTTTGCCGTTGGCAACACTAAACACTGGAGTGCCGGTCGGAGCCGCGTAATCGATACCCATATGGGTACGCCAGCGCTGCACGGTTGCTGGAGCTTGACCTGCTTGCTTGGCGGGTACTTTGGCGCGGCCGGCCCGGACGCTACCCACACCTCGCGATATACGGCGATAACTTAGTGGATTGGTCCAGAAGGAGCGTTCAATCGACTCACCCGAAGCAGTAAAAAATCCACCGGGAATGTCATTGCGATCAACCCAGAATGCACTCGCAAGCACCTCTTGACTCAGGGCATTAATAATTTCAACTGCCCAAATTTGAGCCCAGCGATCACGATCACCAAAGTCCACAATCAATCGAATCTGATTGGCATTAATGGCAGTAGTCGGGCTATCTTCAGGATATAACTGCTTCACGATGGAGTTCAGTTCCCAAACCAACTCGACTGGCAACACATCACCTACTTTTTTGGCGTCATACAAGACGTCGGACAAGGAGAGCTCTACCTCAACCAGGTTCGGCGATTGTGATTGCAAGCGGTCCTCCTGGGTTAAGAAGCCACCAAAAGCCGATGGAGTGAAGGTTAAGATTTGAGTGCGCGCATCGCGTATAGGCCCGTTCATGATGCTGAGCGAATCAAAGCGATTGCGATTGCCAAATGCCACCGCATAAGGAATGCAATTGCCGCGCAGCCCAGAAAAGAAGCTGCGAGTTTGACTTTGAAAGAATTCAAAAAAAGCCGGATCGTTGATGCCCAGTCGTGCGGGTAAATTACCATCGAGCGAATCGGTTTTAATGCAGCCACGCTGCACTCGAAAATCAAGGCTGCGATTTAAATCGGGCGCTAAACCAGTCTCTTTGCTGGTATCAACAAGGCTCGATTTTTTTGGGGTCAGCGATTGGGTCTGGGCGCGTGGCGCTTTAATTCCAGGTTGCTTTGCGCCGCTCTGAACAACCACTTTCGTCCGATTGCTTTGGGTTTGGCTTTGGGCGCGGACGTCGGATATAGCAATAAACATGCTGAGATATCCGCTTACCGCCAGCGCCACCCCGAAAGGGGTGCCATAGTTTTTAGAGCTGCGTAGAAGGGAGGGCAAGAACAGATTCACCCCCTGATTATCTAATATTGTGCCCTCAGTGTCAGATTATGATTTTGCACTGCAACATAATTAGTGAATTGCTCATGGTCAAATTAAGTCAGTCTGATTGTGTCTACAATCTTTTTTTCTGACAAGGATCTGCCATGCCCATTATCGAATCAATCCAAGTAGCCGCGGTAAGCGTCCCATTGGATAAAGTCACCTCATTTTCAACGCGAACCGTTTCAGAGCGTCATTACTGCATCGTCAAGGTGCGCAGTAAAGAAGGCATTGAGGGCATTGGATTTTGTTATGTTGGCAGTGCGGGCGGCGCCATCGCCAAAGTGGCGGTGGAGCAATTGCTCGCCAAAAAACTGATTGGTCAAAATAGCCACCGCTCCGAAGGCTTGTGGATGGCGATGTACGAAGAATCAATTCTTCAGGGGCGTGCTGGTGCGGTGATGCGCGCCATCTCGATTTTAGATACGGCCCTCTGGGATTTAAATGCCCGTTCCGCAGGCTTACCGCTGCACCACTATTTAGGCTCTGTGGTGGAAGACCGAGTACCGGCCTATGCTAGTGGAGGGTATTACCTGGAAGGCAAAACGCCTGCCAAGCTTGGCAAAGAAATGGAGTCCTATGTCAAACAAGGCTTTAAGGCCGTCAAAATGAAGGTAGGCCGCCTTTCTCCGCGGGAAGAGGAAGAGCGGGTCCGGGCAGCACGTATTGCAGTGGGCGATGATGTCTTGCTGACCTTGGATGCTAACAATGCTTGGCGTGATTTACCTACTGCGCTCGAGTACATCCGTCGCTTTGAAGACTACAACCCATACTGGATTGAAGAGCCGTTCTCGTCGGATGCGATTGATTTGCACGCCGCCCTCGCGCAGCGCACCACCATCAATGTCGCCACGGGCGAGATGGAGGCCGGACGCTGGCGCTTTAGAGAGTTGATCGAAGCCGGTGGCGCAGCGATACTGCAATCGGATGCAGCAGTATGTGGCGGCATTACCGAGTGGCGCCGGATTTCAGCATACGCCGACTGCAAGGGCGTGACGGTCTGCCCCCACTGGATGCATGATTTGCATGCGCCACTGGTTGCCGCAACGCCCAATGCCCGTTTTGTGGAGTTTTTCCTCGACGATCAAGTACTCAATTTCCGCAACTTAATCAACAAGCAATTGGCATTTAAAAATGGCGATTTGATTTTGCACAAAACCCCTGGATTGGGGTTTGAGTTTGATGAAAAAGCGATTCAAAAGTACGCAGGCAAATCCGCTTGGAGCAAAATCACCAAGTAATCTAGGCGCCTAGCCGATATTGCCCAGAGTTCCAAAAGAATAATGCCCGCATGATGCGGGCATTATTTTGATCACAACACTCAAAAGCGAATGTCAGAAGCCTTAGGCGATTGCCGGCGGTCGTTGACGGCGATTGCGAATGATTTGAGAGAGTAGAACTAGGCCAAAGCCGATAAAGCCACCCACATCCGCCTCATTCGATGGGTAGGCCAGCGCTACACCGGACGCAATCATTACTATCCGTTCGATCGGGTTCGTTTTTTCGATAAACCACCCTTGTAAGCCGCCAGCAAGGCAAATAATTCCGGCAATGGCAGTAAAGGTAATCCAAGCGATCTCGCTCCAATTGGCTTGTTCAAGCGCTGAGGTTGAGCCCATCAGCAGCAAACTAACGCCTGACTTATCCAGTACAAACATGAAGGGCACCAATATCGCAGGAGCAACGTATTTCCATGACTGCAAGGTTGTTTTGTACGGATCACCCTTGCAGATCGCTGCAGCAGCAAACGGCGATAGAGCAGTCGGCGGTGATACTTCGGAAAGTACGGCGTAATAGAAAATGAACATGTGCGCCGCAAATGCCGGTACTCCTAAGTTAATCAGCGCAGGGGCAGCAATCACAGCACAAATAATGTAAGAGGCGGTAACGGGTACAGCCAGGCCAACCACCCACACCACCAAGGCAGTAAAGATCGCGGTCAGGAGTAAAGAGCCATCGGCATACTGAATCACAATCGAGCTAAATTTGAGACCAAGGCCGGTGAGCGTAACGGTACCCACAATGAGTCCAGCGCCCGCGCAGGTTGCTGCAATCGATATAACACCGGTAGAGCCTGCAGCCAATGATTTGGTTAAGTTGGAGTTGTAGAGGCCAGACAGAATCGGCATCTTTCCTTTAAACCAAGCGTAGGGAATGATCGCCGTATCTTCGCGCAGCATGCTAGTCAGGGCCGAGACCACAGTCGCAGCAAATACGGACAATACTGGAGAGAAGCCCATCAGCATGAACACTACGATGGAAATTAGCGAAAAGAAGTGAAACCAATACTTCTTTGTGAGTTGCCATGCAGATTCTGCAGATTCAAAATGAATGCTTTTCATCTTGTACTTACGCACATCGATCTCAACCATGACAAATAAGCCAAGGTAAAACAAGATGGTTGGTATGCACGCCATTAAGAGCACATCCAAATAGGAAATCTTCAAAAAGTCAGCAATTAAGAAGGCGGCGGCACCAAGTACGGGTGGAGAAATAATCGCACCCAATCCGCCAGCAGCCAGCAAGCCACCTGCCGCATTTTTTTCGTAACCGACTTTATCTAGCATGGGGGCTGCAACGGAGCCTACTGTCACGGTTGTGGCTACGCCGGAGCCAGAAGGGCCGCCGAGTAAGAAAGACGAGAGCACAATCGTGCGACCTACGCCAGAGGATTTGCCGCCCATGGCAGCAAAGGAAAAATCAATAAAGAACTTGCCTGCGCCCGTGAATTGTAAAAAGGCGCCAAAGATCGTAAACAAAATAATGAGGGTTGCAGACACGTCAATCGCAGTGCCGTAGATGCCCTCTAGGGTCATGTACATAAAGCCGACGAGGCGATCTAATTCATACCCTTTATGTGTCCATGGCGCCGGCAAATGGTTGCCAAAAAGGGCGTAAAGCAAGAAACAAACGGTGACACCAACGAGGATCATGCCGTTCGTACGGCGTACACCCTCCAAAATAAGGAGAATTAAAGCAATACCTAAATAAACATCCTTGGGGTCGGGTGCGGTGTTGCGATCGGTAAAGTCATCGCCACCACTGAGGACGTAATACGAAATATAGATTGCAAGGAGACTAAAAATAACGTCCCACCACATCAATCGATTTTTAAAGCGATTGGAAATTGGAAAACTCAGAAACAGTAAAAAAAGAACTAAAGCAACGTGCACAACCCGTAACTGGTGGGTTGGCACGATGTAATAGGCTGCATATAAATGAAACAAGGACATGCCCACGGCAACCAGGACTATAAATTTAGCCAATAGCCCTTTGTAGTCATTGGAGTCACCTTCTTCCTGCTTAATGAAGGCGTCTAACTTTTCTTGTGTTGCTGTATCAATTGCTGCTTGGGTCATATCCCTGCCTAATTTTCTATCTTCAATTCAAACTACATTGGTATTTAGGTAATTAATTTACCTTGATACCTTTTTCTTTAAAGTACTTTAAGGCGCCTGGATGATACGCAACTGGTGTTGAGCCTGCCTTTTGATTCTCAAGCTTCACATTGCGATACTCTGCGTGCGAACGAACCAATTCCAATTGGTTGTCAAAAATTGCCTTGACGATTTTGTAGGCTTCGGCATCCGACATGGCTGAACTGACAACCAAAATATTGGCAACAGCAGCAACGTTGTTGTCTTTTGCCATGCCGCTATAGGTTTGCTTGGAAATCGTCGATGGGAAATACAAGTTACCGTATTTCTTGTTCATTGCAGGCACTTCTGCAGAAGTGTCTACCATCACAATTTTCATACCAGGGCTGTTGGCTAAATCGGTGACCGCTGCAGTTGGCAAACCACCAACCCAAAAGAACGCATCAATCTTGCGATCTTTTACAGCATTGACAGACTCAGCAACGCTCAAACGCTCGCGTTTCACATCTTTGTTTGGATCTAAGCCAGCTGCCTCTAAGAGACGGAAGGCCATCACTTCGGTAGCGCTACCGGGCGAGCCAGTGCTAACACGCTTGCCTTTGAGGTCTTGCATGGTCTTAATGCCAGTAGATTCCACTGTTGCAACGTGCATCTGGTTTGGATACAGAATCAATAAGGTGCGCAGATCAATTGGCTTACCCTTAAATTTGTCTTCACCTGAAATAGCGTCTTTTGCAGCATCGGCCATCGAAAAGCCAACATAGGGTTTACCTGTACCAATCAATTTCAGGTTGTCTACGGATCCGCCCGTTACTTCGGCAGTAGCGGACATACCAGAAACGTGCTTTGACAATACTGCTGCCAAACCACCGCCCATAGGGTAATAAACGCCACCTGTACCGCCAGTGGCAATCGATAAATTTTGCGCCTGAACGCTCATGCAGCCTAGGCTGAGCGTTAGTGCAAGGACTTTAAACAGTTTCATTTTTTGTTATCTCCTAGTACGTTTTATTGAAGGGTGTAGCAAGTAAACATTATATTTTGCAAAAATCCAACTGATTCCTTAAAGACCCGGCATTGAGAAGTGAATTTCATCTAATTCAGCAATCAATTTCTTTTGCTGGTCAGCACCTAAAGGCATCAAAGGAGGGCGAATGCGCAGCCAGTCGGCATCTTTACTGTAGTGCGCTACCGCTGTTTTCAGGGCGGCAATCATCTGATACTTTTGGAAGATGGCACGTACCTGATCCAAATTGGCTTGATGCTGGTCTGCGCCAGCGTCTTGCCAGTTGGCAGCTAAAGTGGCGATGGCCTTGGGATTGACGTTTGCCGTTGCGGAGATACAGCCGACGCCACCAGCGCGCATGGTGCGCATTAAAAATACTTCGCTGCCAGCGTAGACTCGGAAACCTTCTGGAGCTAATAACTTAATGACTGACTCGGTGTAGGCCCAATCGCCCGAGCTGTCTTTCATGCCAATTACCGTGTTGGGGTAGGCCTTGACTAGTCGCTCTAGCAGCGACAGGCTTAATGAAATCTTGGTCACTGGTGGAATGTTGTAGATGTAAATCTGCAACTTGGGATCGCCTACTTTTTCAATCACCTCGGCAAAATAGGCAAATAAGCCGTCATCGCAAATGTCTTTGTAATAGAAGGGCGGTAGCATCAAGACGCCGCCGCATTTGGCTTCTACTGCCGCCTTGGTCATCTGCACTGCCGCATCAATTGAACAAGCGCCAGTGCCAGGCATCATATGTGCAGGATTGAGGCCGCCGCGAATGAGCTCATCGAGTGCGTGCAGCTTTTGTAAGGTAGAAATCGAATTGGCTTCAGAGTTAGTGCCAAAGACGGCATGACCAACGCCATTGGCTTCAAGCCATTTGCATTGTTTCAGAAGCTTTTGAATATTGGGACTGCCATCCGCATTGAATGGAGTGATAACAGGCGAGAGGACTGCGGACAGTGAGGAAGGCTTGGGGGTCAACATGGGATCTCCGATTTCTAGTGGACTGGTGTTAATAAAGGACGGTGGTTAAAAAATGCCTCTAAGTTATCAATTGCCAAACGGGTCATCGCTTGGCGTGTTTCACGCGTAGCACTGCCGATGTGGGGGCTCAGCACCACATTATGGAGCTGTATGAAGGCGGAATTCAACCTGGGTTCGTTTTCGAATACATCGAGTGCTGCCCCAGCGATACGATTTTGCTGCAATGCAGAAATCAGCGCAGATTCGTCCACCACACTGCCGCGGGCAATATTCACTAAAAACCCATTCGGTCCTAGAGCGTTTAAGACGTTTGCGTCGATCATGCGCTCGGTTTCAGGCCCCCCTGGGCAGGTCAATACCAGCACATCAGCTGCCTCAGCCAGCGCAACTGCGCTGCTGTAGAAGGCGTAAGAACATTGTTTAGCACTAGGCCCGGTATAGGCAATCGTCACGCCAAATGCTTCAAGACGCTTAGCTAGGTCCTGGCCAATTCGCCCTAAACCCACAATACCCACTGTTTTGCCGGCCAGGGTAGTTGTAATCGGGAAGGCTTGTTCTTGCCATGCACCAGAACGGGTAAATAGATCGGCTGCAGGTAGGCGGCGCAGCAATGCAAACAAAAGGCCAATACCCAGCTCACACACGGCATCATTGAGAACCCCCGGGGTGGTGCTTGCCTGAATGCTGTGGCTCTTGAGGTAATCTAAAGGAAGATTATCGTAGCCAACTCCGCAGCAGGCGATTACTTTGAGGTTCGGAATTTGGCGGAGCAGGCTTTCGGGAATCGGGGTGTTGGAGCGTGTCAGGATCGCCTCATACGAACCAGCAGGAACGGGCTCATGGGGATTGATTAATTGCACAGTTTTCAGGCTTCGGTTGATTTCCGCTTGCATCACTTCTGGAAACGAACCGACCTGCAACACCGAATTGACGGGGATCATGTCTCACTACTATTTTTATTGAAATAATGCGCTATTGTAAGTGGATTTAACAAATTCACCACTTTCTCCTACCTACATCAACAGGAAAACCCCCTTGAGTAATTCAGCGAACTCCAATGACAATCCAAGTGGCATGCGTAAGGGTTTAACCCGTTACGGAGATGCTGGTTTCTCCCTATTTCTACGAAAAGCCTTCATTAAGGCTATGGGCTTTAGTGACAGCGCGCTCGACCGACCGATTATTGGCATTACGAACACCTTCAGCGATTTCAATCCATGCCATGGCAACGTGCCGCAAATGATTGAAGCTGCCAAGCGTGGTGTGATGCAAGCCGGCGGCATGCCCATGGTTTTTCCGACCATATCGGTGCATGAGTCCTTTGCTTTTCCAACGAGTATGTATCTGCGTAATTTGATGGCGCTCGATACCGAAGAAATGATGCGGGCTCAACCCGTCGATGCAGTGATCTTAATTGGCGGTTGCGATAAGACCATACCAGCGCAACTGATGGGCGCGGCCAGTGTTGATGTGCCCGTCATCTCGATTCCAACCGGACCAATGTTGACCACAACATATCAAGGTGATCGTTTGGGTGCCTGCACCGACTGCCGCCGCTATTGGGCCAAGTTCCGCGCCAATGAAATCGATCAAACCGAAATTGATGCCGTCAATGAAAAACTCGCTCCGACAACTGGCACCTGCATGGTGATGGGTACTGCCAGTACCATCGCTTGCATGGTGGAGGCAGCCGGCATGAGCTTGCCTGGAACAGCAGCAGTACCGGCCGTGATGGCAGAACGCTTTCGCTTAGCCGAGTTAACGGGCCGCAGGGCAGTGGAATTAGCGAAGATGCCATCCGATAAAGCGTTAACGCCAGCGCGCATTCTGACTTTGGAGTCGCTGACGAACGCCTTGACAGTGCTGCATGCGATTGGCGGATCAACCAATGCCTTAATTCATTTCACGGCGATTGCTGCACGCTTAGGCGTCAAAATTGACCTCGACGCATTTGATCGTTTGGGTCGCAATGTGCCGGTGCTAGTGGATTTAAAGCCCAGCGGCATGCATTACATGGAGCACCTCAATGAAGATGGCGGTCTCATGGCGGTATTGCGTGAGCTTAAGCCTCTCCTCTATTTGGATTGCATGACTGTCAGTGGCAGAACCTTGGGCGAAGAGATCGATGCCGCTCCCGTGACACACAACCGCAAAGTCATCCGGATTGCGCAAGAGCCGATTTTCCCGGTTGGTGGTTTAGCTGTATTAAAAGGCAATTTAGCGCCGCGTGGCGCCGTGATCAAGCACTCTGCAGCATCCCCTTCGCTGCTCAAGCACCGTGGCCGCGCAGTGGTATTTAGTTCACTCGAAGATTTGGCTCTGCGCATCGATCGAGATGATTTAGATGTCAAGGCGGATGATGTCTTGGTCTTGCAAAACGCCGGCCCCAAAGGTGCCCCCGGTATGCCAGAGGCAGGCTATTTGCCGATCCCGAAAAAGTTGGCGCAAGCAGGAGTCAAAGACATGGTGCGGATATCGGATGCGCGCATGAGTGGTACAGCTTTTGGCACCATCGTCTTGCACGTTACCCCCGAGTCGGCAGAAAATGGCCCGCTTGCGATCGTGCGTAACGGCGACATCATTGAATTGAATGTGGATGAACGCCGCATTGAGTTATTAGTGGATGATGCAGAAATTGCCCGCCGCTTGGCTGAACTAGCAGCCCCAGCGGTGCGCTTGAATATTCCCGCAACAGGGTATCGGCGCCTTTACCAAACCACCGTTACCCAAGCTGATATTGGGTGTGATTTTGATTTTATGGTCCCAGCCGCAACGCGTACTGCACCATTACTTAAAGGAAAATGAAATGTTATTCACCCCAGCTGAAACCAAGGTCGTCATTATCGGTGGCGGCACCATGGGCGCCGATGTTGCCGCCGTGTGCGCGCGAGGTGGCTGCGCTACGCAAGTCGTTGAGTTAACAACTGAGCGCCGTGCACATCTACCCAATTACTTTGCCAATGCCATGACCGAATTGGGTTATGAAAACCGCATTCATTTATTGACTGTAGCTGGCTCCTTGGATGAAGTTGATTGGGCCGATGTGGATTTGGTGATTGAGTGCATACCCGAGCGCCTTGACTTAAAGCAATCACTCTTTTCTGAACTGGAAAAGCGGGCTAAGCCCGAAACAGTATTAGCGAGCAATAGTTCCAGCTTTCCCATTAGTGAAATTGCAGCTGGCCTCAAAACAACCGCCCGGATGATTGGTTTGCATTTCTTTATGCCGGCGCACATTGTGCCGTGTGTTGAAGTTGTGTGTGGCGAGAAGACCTCCAAGATGGTGGCAGAGAGTTTGTCGCGCCTGATGACTGCATGCGGTATGGTGCCGGTGATGGTCAAAAAAGATTTGCATGGATTTTTGGCAAACCGCTTGCAGCATGCACTTTCGCGCGAGGCGTTTTATCTGATCGACGAAGGCATTGCTACGCCAGAAGACGTGGATAAAGCCGTCCGCTTTGGTTTTGGTTTCCGCTACCTTGCAGCTGGCCCAGTGATGCAGCGCGATCATGCAGGTATCGAGATTCACGCTGCAGCAGGGGCGAGTATTTATCCATCACTGAATAACTCACCCAACATCGCTAACTGTTTGGGCGATCGCGCTAAAAGCGGCAAGCTGGGGATGAAGACTGGCGAAGGCTTTTTTGAATGGAATCCAGAAACCATTCGTGCTGAGCGTGCTCGCTATGACTCCATTCTGCGCGAGGGTTTAAAGATCATTCAAAAAGAATTGCCTAAGATTGAGTAGTCGTCTTAGCAATTCAGGCGGTAATGGTAGTTTGATGGCGGAGATCCGCCTATACTAATTTGATGAAAAGAATCCTCCGTATCTGGGATTTACCAACCAGGCTGTTCCATTGGCTTCTGGTTGTCTGCATTACGGGCGCGGTGATCTGCGTCAATATCGGCGGTTATTGGATGCAATGGCATGCTTACTTTGGTTACGCTGTGTTGAGTTTGGTTTTGTTTCGGGTGCTGTGGGGTTTTATTGGCGCCGTGCACTCGCGCTTTATTACCTTTGTTCCAAGTCCGCAGCGCCTCATCGCCTTTCTCACTGGCAAGGAAGGTGGCGGCCTCGGCCACAGCCCGCTCGGCAGCCTATCGGTTATTGCTTTGTTGCTGGTGCTTGGTATTCAGGCCGGCACCGGCTTGTTTACGGACGATGACATTCTCTTTCAAGGACCGCTTGCCAAGTATGTATCGAATGCTACCGTCAGTTTACTTGGCAGTATTCATGAATTGAATTCCAACATTCTGTTTGGATTAATTGGTTTGCACCTCTTGGCTATTGCCTACTACCAATGGGTCAAGCGCGAATCGATCGTGATGCCGATGATTCAGGGTGATAAGGCAATCGATCTTGAGCGCGAGGGCAAAGGTTTGCCCCCAAAAGAATTGCTTGCCTCTAAAGACGGAGCAGTACAGCGACTCACCGCATTGCTATCGCTGTGCGCAATCGCTTTACTGTTGCTCTATGCCCTAGGAATTATTTCTTTCTAAAGTCGTCGTGGCAGGCTTTGCAAGTTTGTCCTGCAGCGCTAAATGCTTTTTTGATGTTCTCCAGATTGCCTGACTGCGCTGCTTGATTGAGTTCAGCAATCGCGGTCTGCATTTTCTCTGATCCTGTTTTGAATTTATTGCCCTCGGTCCAAATTCCGGGTTGCGCTTTGCCACCTTCGGTGCCGGCGCCAAAAGCTTGCCATGGGAGGGTGGATAAGGTTGCAACGATGGCTGCATTCTTAGCAACATCCTCTTTGTTGTAAGGCACTTCTCCTTTGACAACCGCACCAATTCGTCCGAAGTGGGTTCCTATTAGGCTGAATGCGCTTTGACGGTATTTAATGGCATCCTCTGTCTTTTGAAACTGCGCAGAAGCGGGGCTTGCTGCAATCACGATGATGGATGCTGCCAACACGCGCAGGCCAGTGGTAGTAGCAAATGAACGACTGGACATGTCAACTCCTTGTAAATGGAAAGGGTAATTACCGAATCAGCATAACCCACTTCGCCGCCTTTTTAAGCAAGCGCTGCTAGTTTTTTATAGCAAGTACTGCAGGGGCCACATTAAAAAACGGATGATCGATAAAAAGAAGCTACTTAAAGGCTGCATCCACCAAACACCAATCAGTCCCGTGAGGGCTAGGCCTAAGACGATAAAAAAGCCCCAAGGCTCAATTCGGCTAAAGGGCACGGCCTGGCGGTAAGGCAGGAGACCGGTTAAGACTCTCCCGCCATCCATCGGCGGAATCGGCAGGAGATTAAAGACGAGGAGGCTGATATTCCACATGACTCCCGCTTTAGCCACTGCCCCCAAATAGGGCTCATCGATGCCCAAGAGTTGCGGCATAAACCACAAGATGGCCCACACAATCGCCTGTATGAAGTTGGACCCAGGCCCTGCTAAGGCAACCCAAATCATGTCGATTTTGGGGTTTTTCAGTCGATCAAAGCGGACCGGCACCGGCTTGGCGTAGCCGATTAAAAAGCCTGAATTCAGGAGAATTAAGGCCAATGGAATCACCAGGGTGCCGACTAAATCGATGTGTTTAAAGGGATTTAAGGTGACCCTTCCAAGCAGGAAAGCGGTATTGTCCCCGAGCCGTTTGGCAACATAACCATGCGCTGCCTCATGAATGGTGATGGCCAAAATCAGCGGAATCGCATTGATGGCTATTGCTTCTATCGAAAAGGCACTTATCATGGCATCATGATATCCACAGGAGCCCATCGTGACTGAAGAAAAAAAACCCGCTACCAAGATTCCAGCCCGCCCCATTGTGGCTAAACCGCCTGTTCGTCCCCCTGCCGGCAAGGGCCCTCAGGGCGCTGGTGGCAAGCCCCCCAGTGGCTTTGGTGGCGGTAAAGGCATGATGCGCAAAGCCGGCCGCGGCCGCTAAAGTATCCGGCAACCCGCCTAGTCGCCAGCCATATGGTGGATAATTGCGGAATTGCAATTTGCACTTGAATACGCACTGTTGAAGGATGAGTTATGAATGAGTGGCACAAAGAAAGTAAAGACGAGATCAATAAAAAGATCATCACCTTGATCGTGATGTTGGCGGTCGCGACCAGCTTGGCCATTTTGTTTGCGTTGGTTGCCGCCCATACGGGTTATGTATTTGGCTAATTGCCACAACGCAGTACGGCATTCATGCCCTTAGTTTTCGGTTGAAGCCCACCTCCCGCCGGAAATGAGCAAACACCGCCAGCCCGCAGTTTTTATTGGGCATGGCAGCCCGATGTACGCTTTAGAGCCGAATCGCCACACAGATGCATGGGCGGCCCTCGGTAAGCGCCTCCATAAACCCGATGCCATTCTCCTGATCTCGGCCCATTGGCTGACGCGGGGCGTTTGGCTTACGGCAATGCCTCAGCCCAAAACCATTCATGATTTTGGCGGTTTTCCCGAAGCCCTGTTTCAAATTCAATATCCCGCGCCGGGCAGCCCGGCCCTCGCGCAACGCGTTCAGTCTTTGTTAAAGCAAGCGGTGGTTTTAGAAGAGCACGAATGGGGAATCGATCATGGGGCTTGGTCGGTGTTGCGCTATCTGTATCCCAATGCCGATGTGCCGGTAGTACAGCTCAGCCTAGATGGATCACTTGACGCAGAGGAGCACTACACGCTAGCTAAACAATTAGCACCCCTACGCGATGAAAACATCCTTATTCTGGGTAGCGGAAACATCGTGCATAACTTACGCCTAATCGATTGGGATCCGGATGCAGTGCCTCTCTCATGGGCAAATGAGTTCAATCGGTTTTTTACCAGTCAGATTTTGGCTCATCAGCATCCACCTTTACTGGACTGGGAAGGGGCGGGCGATGCGGCTCGGCTATCCATTCCAACCCCAGAGCACTATTGGCCTGCCTTGTACCCTTTAGCGTTGCAAGGCAGTGGCGAGCAGGTCGAAGTGATCACCAATGGCATTGAAATGGGTTCAATCAGTATGCTGTCCTTCCTCGTCCATTAACTACAATCAAGCTATGGGTGCATCACTGGTAGCGATTTTTTGTGGGGCGGGCTTCGGCGCGCTATTGCGTGCTGGCTTTAATGTCTTGGGCGCGGGGATGGTGTCGAGCTTTCCTCTTGGTACCTTGTTGGCTAATTTGTTTGGCGGTTATTTGGTTGGGATTGCGGTTGCTTTTTTTGGCAACAATGCGGCCATTGGACCTGAGTGGCGTTTATTTATTATCACTGGATTTTTAGGCGGGCTGACGACCTTCTCAAGCTTCTCCGCAGAAGTGCTGGAGATGATGCAGCGTGGGGAATACACATGGGCAGTAGGGACTGCTTTATTGCATGTGATTGGCTCGCTTGTATTGACCTTCCTCGGGATCATGACATACCAAGCCCTCAAGTAAGATTAGATTACTCCCAGTAATCCCAAAACAGCACCAATCAGAATCAGGTACATCGGATGCCAGCGGGTTGCAGTAGCAATCAATGCTGCACCGAGTGTTAAAGCATACGCGAGCCAATTGGTATTAATCTGCACGGCAATCTGCCAGGCTGAGGCAAGAATGAGCCCAACTGCAAGCGCTGCTGCTGCAAATTGGATAGTTTGCTTAGCCCGCTCATGCCGCATAGCGCTAATTAAGCGCTGTAACCAAAAGATCAGAATAGAAGATGGCCAGCAAATCGCCAGCGTTGCGATCAGCGCACCTACTACGCCATTCACATGCCACCCAATCAGCGTTACGGTCATTAAATTCGGTCCTGGTGCTGCTTGGGCAATCGCAAAATAATGGGCAAACGTGTCCGCATCAATCCAATGTTGTTGTTCGACTGCGATCGCAAAGAGCGTTGGTAATAAGGCATTGACTCCGCCAAAGGCAATCAATGAAAAAACAGATAAGGTGAGAAACAAACTCAGCAGGATCACGTGACCCCCTTTGTTTTATGCCAAGCAATGAATAGGGCGAGCGGCGAAGCAATGAGGACGACCCACCCGAGTGGCAGGCGAAGCCAGGTGGCGATGAAGAGAGTTAGAACAATCACCAGCAACATCCGAGGGTAGCGTAATTCTTCACGCAACATCTTAAAACCGGTGGCTGCAATTAAGCCAACGCCCACGGCGGATATACCGCGGAGCATGCCCTGAACCGACTCAAGGTAACTAAAGTGGTCGTACAACATAGCCAATAGCAAGACCACGCCAATCGGCGCCAGCATGAGGCCCATGACTGCTGCAAGTGCCCCTTTTGCGCCGCCAAAGCGGGAGCCAACGCATACGGCAAGATTGACAATATTGGGTCCAGGAACGAGCTGGCAGATTCCTAAAATGGCATTGAATTCTGCGGCTGTGATCCATTGCTTTTGTTCCACAATCGTGCGCCGTGCCCAAGGTAATACGCCGCCAAAACCCGATAGGCTAATCTTGGTAAACCCAATAAAGAGCTCACCCGCGCTGAGCTTGATCGGGCTTGGGTTGATTGGATTGGGGGTTGGCAATGGAGTATTTAAGGATTTGTGGATAGGCGGTGGATTACTATACTGTGCTTAGAGGCATCAACATAAGGAGTAACAACATGATTTTAGAGCACGTCGATATTCAGATTGATCCAAGCAAGCAGGCGGAGTTTAATGAGGCCATTATTCGCGGCTTAGAGACGGTAGTTTCCAAATCAAAAGGCTTTCGTGGATATAAAGTAAATCACTGCGTGGAGTCGCCCGCACGTTACCTACTCATGATTTATTGGGATACGCTTGAAAATCACATGGTTGATTTTAGAGAGTCTTCACTCTTTACAGATTGGCGTGCGATTGTCGGTCCTTACTTTACTAAGCCCCCCTTTATGGAGCATTTTGAGTTGGTTGGTAAATCGACTTAGTTAGACCTGCTTTTTACGAATCGATTGTTCTATCCCAATCGATTCGAGTGTGGGCTCCAGGGCTTCACGTTCATCAAAGACAAAGCAACTGCCCTGGTAGTGGGCTGAGCCCACATCCTCAAAGTACTTGAGGATGCCACCTTCCAGTTGGTAGCTGTGTTCTATGCCGATCTCGCGCATGTAAAGCCCCGATTTTTCACAGCGGATCCCGCCAGTACAAAAACTAATCAAGGTTTTATCTGCCAACTCGGCTTGATGCGCTTTAATGGCTTCTGGAAATTCACTGAACTTTTGGATATTGAAATGCACGGCATTTTCAAAGCTGCCGTATTCCACCTCAAATTGGTTACGGGTATCAATCATCACAACCGGCCGCCCTAAGTCGTCCGTGCCGCGATCAAGCCATTCCGCCAGTTTGGTAGGCGCAATAAAGTGGGCTCTGCCCGTTTCAGGTTGAATGGCAGGGTGATTCATACGAATGATTTCATTCTTGATTTTGACCAGCGCTTTCTTAAAGGGCTGATTATCTGACCAGCTTTCTTTGACTTCAATGGGCGCAAAGCGCTGATCGCTGCGTAGCCAGGCCAGAAAGTCCCGCAACATGGGTTCAGTGCCGGCCAAAAACAGGTTAATGCCTTCTCCGGCTAGCAAAACAGTACCTCTTAGTTGGCGCATATTCAAGGCGTCGAGCATCTGCTGGCGCAGGCTATCGAGCCCCTCAAGGCGAACAAATTGGTATGCGGCAATATTGAGAATCGGCTTCATTGGCGGTAGGTAATCAATAACATCCTCTATTATCAAACACACCGCCCTTGGGTGGTAGTCTTTGCTTTTAATCAATCCTCTATTTTTACAAAATAATTACCATGTCTGAAACCCCTCAAAATCGCCCAATTCCCTATATTCCGATTGATTTAGCTGAGCCTGCGGACTTGGTTGCCGCGATCCGTAAACGCCGCGGCGGAGACTTTATTAACTTAGATCGCATGCTATTGCATAGCATTCCGATTGCAGAGGGGTGGAATCATTTTGTGGGCGAGATTCGCAATAATTTGGCTTTAGATCCCAAGTTACGTGAGTTGGCGATGTGCGGCGTTGCGGTTTTAAATGGCGCTGAGTATGAATTTTTTCACCATGCGCCACCCTTCAGAAAGGCCGGTGGCACCGAAGAACAGGTGGAAGCTTTGCGTTTGCTAGGTACGCCGCAATTCCCCAAAGCCTGCTTTAGTCCAGTGGAGTGTGATGCTGCTGAGCTCACGCTGCAGATGACTCGAAGCATTCAGGTGGATGATGCGCTCATGGTGCGTTTACGCGATGCCTTAGGCAATACCTGTACGGTCGAGTTAGTCACTGTGATCGCAGCCTACAACATGGTGTCCCGTTTTTTGATTGCCCTCAAGGTGGGCCCAGAAGATCATCCTCCCGTTTAATGCAGGCGATATAGAAAAATAATGAAAACAGTCAAGATTGATTTTGTATCTGATATTGCATGCCCTTGGTGTGCTGTTGCCTTGGGCGCACTCGAGCAAGCTCTAGCAGAGTTAGGCGATCAGGTTCAGGTTGAGGTTCATTTTCAGCCATTTGAGTTGAACCCAGCTATGCCCTTAGGCGGACAAGATGTGATTGAGCATTTGGTTGAAAAGTACGGTGTTGGCCCAAAGCAGGTTCGTGAAAACCAAGAGCAGATTCGAAAGCGTGCAGCAGAAGTAGGCTTCCCTTTTCATCCGGAAGGGCGTAAATGGGTCTACAACACCTTTGATTGTCACCGACTAATACATTGGGCTGGGCTCGAGCTAGGCAGTCTTGCGCAGCATCGCCTGAAACGGGAGCTATTAGGGACGTATTTCACGCTTGCCGTTAATTTAGATGACCGCGCAAATGTACTGGATGCCGTTGATAGAGCTGGATTAGATCGTGCGCGCGCTGCAGAGGTACTCGCTAGTGATGAATTTAAAGAGGCGGTACGTGAGCAGCAGAAATTCTATTTGGATGCCGGAATTCATTCTGTGCCAGCTGTGATTTTGAATGATCGCCTCCTCATTCAGGGTGCGCAACCTGTAGAGCAATTCAAGGTAGCTATCCTTCAGGTTATCAATGAGTGACAGTGGCAGTGACAATGTCCAGCGCATGCACTGGACAGAAGGCGATGCTGCGCATGAGATGCGATGGCAGTCAGAGAAAGGGCTGCCGCCACCAAAGAAGGCGCTGATTGCGGATGACACACTAACGGCTGATACGGCATATCGCCTTGCTTCCGAAGGGAGTGCTTTTTTATGGCGTGGTGACTACCAAAATGCCAAACAATTGTTGCAGGCGCTTGCGCGGCGGGCTGAGCGACCCGTTAAGCGCAATCGAAAAAAGGCAGCGAGCCAAGCCAAGCTTAATCCCGATGCGGTCAATGCGATGGAGCCAAAAGCCGCGTTTAATCAACACCGGCAAGCGCAGGCGCAGCGCGCCAGAATTCTGGATGCGATTTTGATTCCCGTATTGGCTGGCCATACTATTCCGCTGCGACGGGCGCCCGATGTGGCGAATGCTTGCCTCGAGGTGTTTGGGAATAGGGCGGATGACTATGTGCTTTCATTGCGCGAATTACTTGGCATCATTAGCGCTCATGAGTGGCGCAAAAAAGGGGTGGTAATTCCATCGCTTAAAGAGGGCGCACAGCGCCTATTTCCCCATTACGGCGTTTTCTCGCCCATACGCGGAGAATACGTTCAGCTCGTGGCAATGGCGCCACTCCCACCCGCGTTAAAAGTCAAATCATTGGCATTTGATATTGGAATAGGAACAGGCGTGTTGGCTGCCGTACTGGCGCAGCGGGGTATCCAGCAGATCATCGGCACCGATCAAGACCCGAGGGCGCTCGACTGCGCTAGCGCGAACATGCAGCAATTAGGCCTTGGACAGCAAGTTGCGATTCTGAATGCAGATCTCTTTCCCCCAGGAAAGGCCGCCTTGATAGTCTGTAATCCGCCCTGGTTACCAGCTAGACCCAGCTCGCCAATTGAGCGGGCCATATACGACCCTGACAGCATGATGCTCAAGGGTTTTTTGTCCCAATTAAAAGAACATCTGCTGCCGGAGGGTGAGGGCTGGCTTATTCTGTCTGACTTAGCAGAGCATTTGCAATTACGCTCACGCGACGAATTGCTATCCTGGATTGCAGCGGCCGGCCTAACGGTGATCGAAAAAAGGGATGCTAGACCGAATCATCCTAAAGTGAGCGATGCAAGCGACCCCTTGCATCAAGCCAGAAAGGCTGAAATCACGTCGCTTTGGCGTCTGGCTGCTGTATAGCTGGATCAGGCAGGGCAATATCCAGAGCCCCGAAGAATGCAGTTCCGAGTGGCGATACCGGCGTATGGACTGCACCAATCTGACCGGTAGTGCGGCGAATTTCATCGAGCAAAAGGGTGCCATAGCCTTGACGGCGATACATGGGGTTGACGTAGATGTACTCCACATCGCCCGCACTAGTAAATCGGCTGTAGCCGATCGTCGTGTTTTGATTTTTGATCAACACAATCCCATCTGCGATTTCGATCTGGTAGTCAGCGGGATTGGGCATAGGCTTTTAGATGAAGGTAATACGCTTCGTTAAGTCCTGCAACGATACCTCGGGAGCTTGAATACTTTTAGCTTCATCACGGCTATTGGCAATCACGCCAATGCCAGCTACGGGCGCTAAGTTGTCAACCTTGAAGCGACCTACGCCATCTTGTTGGCGGATAAAGCATTCTTCATCAAAAAAGAGCCGGTCACCATTGTTATCAATTTCATCGGAATCGATTGATTCAAATCCAATAACTCCACGGACGTCGTCCAATGATCCTACTATATCGATGGCCGACACTGTTTTTAAAGTCGGATTAATCACATAAATTTGCATAAATACCTCTAAATAGTAATAACCACAATTATCGCCCCAATCACTGTTTAGTGGAGATCGTAACTGCTTGTCTCTAAATGGTGTTAGGGTGAGGAATAGCATCATTTAACAATCAATCTTTTACAGCCCATTCAAGGATCCAATATGAAAACGAAGATCAATCCAAAGAACACCACTCCACCTGCGATCAATATTGGCATCAGTGTGGCTGATCGAAAGAAAATTGCGCAGGGCTTGTCGGCATTTTTGGCCGATAGCTACACCCTGTATTTAATGACCCATAACTTTCATTGGAATGTCACAGGACCGCAATTTACCAGCCTGCATCAACTATTTATGACCCAATACACCGAACAGTGGACCGCGTTAGATCAAATTGCAGAGCGCATTCGAGCTTTGGGTCACCCAGCGCCTGCTACCTATACGGAATTTCATGCGCTCGCCTCCATCAGGGAGGTCAGCGGAGTTCCCAAGGCGGAGGAGATGGTACGTCATTTAGTGATGGCGCAAGAAGCAACTGCGCGAACAGCCCGAAGCTTATATCCCTTGGTCGATAAAGCGAATGATCAGCCAACTGCAGACCTCTTGACCCAGCGCATCGAAATTCA
The DNA here is from genome assembly GCA_027486025.1 of Burkholderiaceae bacterium. Taxonomy (GTDB): domain Bacteria; phylum Pseudomonadota; class Gammaproteobacteria; order Burkholderiales; family Burkholderiaceae; genus Polynucleobacter. Next base: position 12,742 of record JAIXPY010000185.1, on the reverse strand, counting down.
TGAAAAGACAGCTTGGATGCTGCGCAGCATTTTGGAGTAAGGCGGTAAGTAATCACCATCTATACAAAGCCCTAAACGAGGCTTTGTATTTACATTAGCGCAAGCTGAGATCGGCGTAAACCGGAATCCCGATCCCAGAGCGCGGATGATCGGTGGTAACGCCTATCTCCGGTGCAATCTGTGTATAAACCTTTTGCCCCTTTATTCCTAGCTCAATTGAGTCAATCGTCCCTATACATAACTCTTTAAGCTCAGGCGTTATGTTCACTCTCTCTGTGATGGCTTCTAGCATCAGCACTGCGCGCTCTCCCGCCATATTGCAGCCACTTTCTTGGTATTTGAGGAGATAGGTCAGGGCAGAAATTAATGCATTTTCGGTATTCATATGGGGTCTTTCTAGATCTTATTGATAATCATTCTTATTATGATATAGTGGAGTCAAGTTCAAAACAATCCCCTATTACTGGAGCCATTCAAGATGAAAATTAGTTTGATTGCAATGCAATTGGCCTTACTGCTTGGAATTCATGTATCTGCACACGCACAATCGGGTAATGACAAAGTGCTCAACTTGTATTCAGCCCGTCACTACCAAACGGATGAAGCGCTCTATGCCAACTTCACCAAAACAACTGGAATCAAGATTAATCGTATCGAGGCGGATGACAATGCCCTGATCGAGCGCTTGAATAGTGAGGGCAGTAAAAGCCCTGCAGACGTTATCTTGCTAGTGGATGCTGCGAGACTGTGGCGTGCACAAGTCAATGGCTTTTTTAAGCCCATTCAGTCCAAGTATTTAGACGAGCGTATTCCAAGCAATCTGAGAGCCAAGGCGGATGCTGAAGGTACAACGTGGTTTGGTTTTTCCACTCGGGCGCGGATTGTGGTCTATAACAAAAATACAGTGAAACCTGGTGATGTCAATACCTATGAGAAGCTAGCAGACCCGATTAATAAGGGTAAGGTATGTACTCGATCAGGATCCCATCCTTACATGCTGTCTTTGTTGGGCGCCTTAATTGAGCGCAATGGCGAAAAGGCTACTGAGACTTGGGCAAGTGGCATGGTGGCGAATATGGCGCGAAGCCCTAAAGGTGGGGATACCGATCAGATCCGCGCTGTGGCCTCGGGGGAGTGCGGTGTTGCATTGACAAATTCGTATTACTTAGCTCGATTAATGCGCTCCACCAAGCCTGAGGATATTGCAGTGGTATCCAAGGTTGGGTTTGTTTGGCCTAACCAGAATGCAGGCGGCGTCCACATCAATATTTCCGGTGGTGGCGTAGCTAAAAATGCACCACATCCTAAGGCAGCAGTGCAATTTCTGGAGTATTTAGCGAGCGACTCCGCACAAAGCTATTTTGCAGATGGTAATAATGAGTGGCCAGTTGTTACTTCTGTACGCGTAGATAATCCTGCGCTCAAGGAGCTTGGGCCTTATCAGGCAGAGAAGGTATCCGTTGCAATGATTGGTATGAACCAAATTGCAGCTCAAAAGATCTTAGATCGAGTTGGATATAAATAAAACGGCATTCAGTAAAAGGGCTAGCATGAAACACGCGCATATTGCTTGGGTATTATTGCTGGCTCATTTAACCCTTTTGGTTGGTGGCATGGTGTTTATGGGTGCTTGATTGAATCCCAATAAACCGAAGGTAAATTACGCAGATACTTTAAATGAATAAACACGATCCTAAAGTTAATCCGGAGCATGGGGGTTTTCCAGAAAACGGTATCGCTAAAATGTATTCCAGTTCAAAGCTATTCGGAAAAAGCAACTCGCTTGTTATCAACCATCATGGCGTTTGTTATACCTTGAGAATTACTCAGCTTGGCAAGCTGATATTAACCAAGTAAGGTTGGCCTGATTGATGCAATCGCTCCATTGGAAGTTGGCGCTAGTTGTATCGGCGCTGCACGCGATCTTATTTTTATCTATTGCTCAGCTTGGATTACAAGCTCTGGATCACGGCACTCAGTCCGTGATCTCTGTTCAACTGGTCGAATCGAAACCGATCGTCTCCGCAACTAGTAAAGCGACTCTCTCTATGGCCGAACGAGCCATTCCAAAGTCTCAGGCCATTATTCATAGCCCATTGGCGCGTGATGATAGTTTATCCATCGCTAAGGATAGTAATGCGTCTGAGTTCATATCATCACTAATTACACCCCCTTCCGCTGATGCATATGCGCTTCGCAACCCGAAGCCGCCTTATCCGATTGCGAGCAGAGAAAATGGAGAGCAGGGAGCAGTGATGCTGCGTGCCTGCATAAATCATCATGGAACAGTAGAGCAGGTGGATCTCGCTCAAAGCTCTGGCCATCCTGCGCTTGATCGATCCGCTCTAAACACTGTTCGCCATTGGCACTTTATGCCGGCAAAAGAGAGCGGTAAGTCTATTTCAATGTGTTATCGCCTCCCCATTCGTTTTCTCTTGTCTTCATCCGCTCTTTCTATTCGGTATGTTTAATTCAGGCGGATGTCGGAAAAAAATTTGACACTATAAATAAGAATCATTATCATTAATGTGAATCAGCGCAGTTAATTCTTTACTGCATCAATGCCACAGCCCGCCGCCGCTAGCTAGTGTTTCAACTAACTAGGGGATATATGAAAAACGGGATAAAAAGTTGCGCATTTGTATTTCTAATGCCTTTGTCAATCGTGCCACTCACTGCAAAAGCACATATTGCCGTAGAGGATGATGGAAGAGGAGTCAATCTAAAAGAAGTCACTGTATCTGCCACGCGATCCGAACGAAAAACCGACAATGTGCCGCGCATCGTTACCGTTACGACTGCTGAAGAAATTCAGGAGTTGGGAGCACGAAATGTGGGCGATGCTTTTAGGGATTCGCCCGATATTACGGTGCCGCAGCAAACGGGGCGTTTTAGTTTAGCCATCGGCGCTCAAGGAAGGGGCGGGCAGGAAAGTATCAATATTCGTGGTCTGCAGGGCAATAACGTCCTGTTACTGGTCGACGGCATCCGCGTGCCGAATCAATTTTCATTCGGCAGCCTATCGTCAGGCCGAGGAAATTTTTTAGACGTCGATGGCATTCGAAAAATTGAAGTAACCCGCGGTCCATCATCTACGCAATACGGTAGTGATGGACTGGCTGGCATTGTGTATTTTCAAACATTCAATCCAACTGACTTTATAAAGCAGGGAAAGAATACCGGAGGATTTGCCCGTACTGGCTACTCCAGTGTGGATAACTCATCCAATACATCAGTGGTGTACGCCGGTAAGGGCGACGATGTCCAAGGAATGATTCTCGGTAATTTTCAATCCGGCCATCAATACGAAAATCAGGGCTCAAATTACTCAACTGGAATTAACCGAACCGCACCGAATCCAGCGGACTATCGCAATTGGTATCTGCTTTCAAAGGCATTTCTAAGAGTTTATTCTGTCAATAAGTTGGGAATAACATACGAATCCCAGAACGTGATTCAAAACGTCAATAATCTATCCGATCTATCAAGGACCGTTGCTACGTCAACGGCATCCGATACCACCACTCGCAATCGGATCTCGGGTGAGTATCAATACAACGATGCCGGGAACGAATACATTCAAGCTGCTAAGGTAATGGCATATCACCAGGAGGCATCGGTCACGCAAAATTCCTTTCAAGGATCAGCATTAGGTGGCGGAAGACCTTACCCGTGGCGGTCAAGAAACAACGTATACGTACAAAATACAACTGGAATTAACTCGAACTTCCAAAGTAATACCACTCGACTAGTTAACCAACGTATCACTTACGGCTTTGACTGGAGTTCTGCAAATATATCGAGCCAAATCAATGCGGCTGGCAATGGGACATCTATTACCCCTGCCCCGCCATCGAAATATGACTTGGGAGGGGTGTTCATGCAGAGCGAAATGGAGCTGGGTGACCTTACGCTGATACCTGCAGTTCGGTATGACAGCTATTCCATCAAGCCCGAAACAGGAACGGCAGCAAGTAATAGTAGTTCTGCCATATCACCTGCCATTGGCGCAGTATGGAATATAGCCAGCGCCTTCAGGCCATTTGTAAATTGGGGCCAAGCATTTGGCGCACCTACCCCGGATCAGGCCTTATCAGCCCATGCCAATAGCGGCCCTGGTCAGAATTACCGGCTGGTTTCGAATCCTAGTCTGAAGCCGCAAACTGGCAATGGATTTGAGCTTGGCACACGCGGCAGACTGGGTGGATTGCGATATCACGTGTCGGCCTATGCAAATAACTATGACAATTTTATTGCTCAGGTGACGACGCAAGGCTCTTTGATCAGTCCAGTCAATCCCGCCATTCTTCAATACCAAAATCTAACCAGCGTCTCCATCCGCGGCTGGGATCTTAGGACAGATTGGGCTTTTGCAAGAGGATGGCAAGCAAATGCAGCCATGGCTTATAGCCAGGGTCAGCAGATACAAAATGGCATTTCTGCACCTTTAAATACGATTCAACCCCTTCGCGCCATCCTGGGATTGCGGTATGACGCAATCGAATGGGGTGCGTTTGCCAATCTCATCTGGAATCAGGGTAAGGCAGCAAGCGATGTCAACTTTAACTCCAATACGGGCGGAACGGCTAATCAGTTTTTGACACCGGCATCATCGATCCTAAATCTGACGGGCTATTGGAAACCCTCCAAACAAGTAACGCTGAATTTCAATCTAAACAACGTATTTAATAGCACCTACTGGAACTGGTCTGGCGTACAGGGCTCAGTAACGACAGTAAGTTCACCCATGTATAACGCAGCTGCTGCTCAGCAATCAGCTACTTCGGCTCCGCGCAATGCGCAAGTGTCCCTGCGCTACGACTTTTAAGGAAAACAGCATGAACCTATCCATCGAATTTATCCATCAATCATTCAGAACGCTCCGCACGAATGAAAAGATGCGCCATCGTGATATTGCAAAGCAGCTGGGAATGTCTGAGGGGGAGTTGATTGCTTCTTTCTTGGAAATTGATGCCACTCCTTTAGCCGCGGGAGAAATGCAAGCCATTCGACTACATCCAAAGTGGCCCGAAATCATGACCTCCATTGAATCCCTGGGGGAGTCAATGGCGCTGACCCGAAATGCATCCTGCGTGCACGAAAAAGTCGGTATTTACAAAAATGCTTCGCAACAGGGGCCTGTCGGGCTTTTGGTTGGTGAAATTGACTTGCGCATTTTCTATCACGCCTGGGCACATGGATTTGCAGTCCGTGAAATGACCAAAGATGGTCTGCAGAGAAGCTTGCAATTCTTTGACAGGGCGGGCGTAGCCATTCATAAAATTCATTTGAGAGCGCAAAGTAGTGTTGCAAACTTCGATGCACTGCTATCGCAATTTCAGAGCCATGATCAGATGCCAGGAATACAGGTAACTGAGCCGGGTAAACCTGCTGCTGAATTGCCTGATCAGGAGATTGATGTGACGGCATGGCATCAGGCTTGGCGTGCGATGCGGGACACCCACGACTTTTTTGTTCTACTCAGGCAGTTTAAGGTGACAAGGACGCAAGGATTACGCCTTGCTGAACCTGGGTTTGTAAAGGCGCTGCCAGTCACTTGCATAAAAGACTTATTGGAGACCGCGGCAAGTACCGCCACTTCGCTGATGGTGTTTGTAGGCAATCACGGCATGCTGCAGATTCACAGTGGACCGATTCAAAAGGTGATGTTGACCGGATCCTGGATTAATGTGATGGATTCTCGCTTTAATCTCCATTTGCAAATGGATTCCGTGGCACAGGCTTGGCTTGTACGTAAACCAACCGACGATGGAATCGTGACCTCGGTGGAGTTGTTTAACAACGACGGCGAAGCAATTGCCATGTTCTTTGGGGAGCGAAAGCCGGGTAAGCCTGAGTTAGGTACCTGGCGCGCTTTAGCGGACGACTTGCTTGCGCGTTCAACGGCGGTAGAGGCCTGAATGAATTATGGTCGCCGGAATATCTTACTTAAATCCGCATCGGTAGCAGGATGGATGGGCCTTGGTTTAGGGGCTTTTGCACACGAACGTCCTGCTGTACCTCCCAGCACGATGCGCTTAATAAGTATCGGTGGCGCATTAACCGAAATCATTTATTTACTGAAAGCAGATGCTGAATTAGTAGGAGTGGATACAACCTCGATTTACCCTACCGAAGCTACCCGCTTACCTAATGTTGGTTATGCCCGCACTCTTTCTGCTGAGGGCATTTTGGCTCTACGTCCTACTCAATTACTTGCGACTGCAGAAGCGGGACCGCCAATCGTCTTAAAGCAAATTATCGATTCAGGAGTTCCCTTGTCTATCTTGCCATCAGGTCATCAATTTATCGATGTCATTGATCGGGTGCGCACTATCGGCAGTCTGGTGCATAAATCGGATGCTGCTGAAGCGCTTGTGAGTCAATTGCGTTTAGAGTGGAATACTACCCAAAAGCGCGTTGTAAATTCAAAACTCAACAGCACACGCGTTTTATTTATTCTCTCGCAAAATCCAAATCAGCTGATGGTTGGTGGCGAAAAAACCAGTGCTGCTGCAATGATTGCGTATACAGGCGCGCGCAATGCCATTTCGGGATTCAGCGGATTTAAGCCGCTCACCCCGGAAGCAGTCATTGCCGCCAATCCCGATGTCCTGTTGTTGACGGATCAGGGCATGAAAGCCGTTGGGGGGATTAGCGGGGTGCTGCGCTTGCCAGGGATAAAGCAAACACGAGCCGGCAAAGAACAGAAAGCGGTTTCCCTTGAGGCAATGTATCTGTTGGGGTTTGGACCGCGCATGCCATTGGCGGTTGCTGAGCTCAATCTGCTTTTGCAGCAGGCCATGGCCTAAATCATAGTCTGCATAGAATGGATTTTATTTCCGCTGCGCTAAGAGCCAATACCTTTTTTACCAGTGCATTGGCTGGTTTACTTCTTATCGCTTTGCTACTCTTTACTTCGCAGTGGGGCGCAGTCCCGATTGGTCTGGGTGATTGGATTTCGCTGATCAATCAGAGTGGGGATATCCAATCGGGTAGCGGCTATGTTTTATGGCATTTGCGCTTACCTCGCGTGGTATTTGCTCTTTTGATTGGTGCTGCTCTGGGGCTCTCGGGCGCCTTGACTCAGGGGCTATTTCGTAATTCGCTTGCCGATCCTGGGCTGCTGGGCGTATCTGCCGGAGCAGCCTGTGCAGTTGCTTTAGGTATTGTTGTCTTGAATGACTTAAATATCCCGCTTGTGCCGCAGTGGCGATTTTGGACGATACCCGCATTGGCGTTTTCAGGGGCGATCCTAGTGTGTTTTGCTTTGGATCGTATTGCGCGCTGGATTACACCCGGCTCCATTGCGGGCCTTCTTTTAACCGGCATCGCTTTAAATGCCCTTGCCGCTGCCGTTATTGGTTTATGTACTTATCTAGCAACGGATGAGCAGTTACGCAATTTGACATTCTGGACTATGGGCTCGCTTTCTGGTTCGAATTGGCTCTTGGTGGTTGCGATCACCATACTCTTTGCATTTGCTTGGTGGCGTTTGCGCAGAATGATTGTAGTAATGAATGTATTTGCCCTTGGCGAATCGGTTGCAGCCCATGTTGGTATTGAAATTGGCCGCATTCGTATGGAAATCATTTTTTGGGTGGCCTTACTCTCTGGTTTTGCGGTTGCCTGGTGCGGGATGATTGGCTTTATTGGTTTAGTTGCGCCCAACTTTGCCCGAGCTTGGCTCGGAGGCGATCAGAGGGTGGTAGTCCCGACCTCAATGCTGCTGGGCGGTATTTTGTTGTTGCTCGCGGATACATGTGCGCGCACAATCGCAATCCCAGCAGAAGTTCCTGTGGGAATTTTTACTGCTCTTTTAGGTGCGCCGTTTTTTATCCTACTGTTGCGCTCATCGCGCCGTCAACTGGCCTAATGAGGACGTTATGCCACCTTCACGCTTTGCAGATCACGCTTGGTGAAAATGCATTCGGCCCCTTTTCATTCGGCATTACTCCGGGTGAGCGAATAGCCATATTGGGTCCTAGTGGAGCTGGTAAAACAACATTGCTTAAATTGATGTCCGGTGAACTGCGACCCCATTGTGGATCGTATGCGTTCAAAGGCATACCAATAGAAACGTGGTCTTTGCGTACATTAAGTAGGGCCCGGGCAGTACTGCCTCAATCGAGTGAGGTCGCATTTGGCTTAATGGCTCACTTGGTTATTGGTTTGGGAAGGATCGCAATTGAGGGTGATTTAAAGCGCGATGCGATTATTCAGTATGCGGCGCGCCTCAGTTCTTGCGAGCATCTACTTCATCGAAGTTTTGACACCCTATCCGGCGGTGAAAGAGCGCGCGTACATCTTGCTAGGGTATTTGCGCAATTATGGGATGAGCAGAATAGCCTGATCTTGGTGGATGAGCCCTTAGCCTCCTTGGATCCCGGGCTGCAAATTGAGCTTTTGGAAAGCATGAAGCAGTATGCTGATGAGCGTAATCACGCCATTGTGGCGATCTTGCACGACATTAATCAGGCCATGCACCACTTTGACCGACTGATCTTAGTAAAAGAAGGGGGCCTGGTTGGCGATTACGTCTCGGGGATGGGCGCAATTTCAGATTTAGCTGCCTTGTACCAGATTCAGCTGGACGTAATTGAGCGCGATGGCTCATCTCCACTGGTTTTTCCGAGGGCAAGTCTAGGGCCAAATACCCTATAAAATGACGATAAATATAAGCCCAGCAAAACGAAGGCTTTCCTGATAGCGTATTACTTATCGAGCTGGCTTGTGCCTCGCCTTAAGGAGTTATGAATATGAAACGTATTTTTTTATTTCTAGTGACCAACATCGCCATCATGCTGGTGATTTCGATCGTCATTAGTGTATTTGGATTGGGCCAAATCCTGGATCAGAATGGTGTGCACATTGACTTGATGTCATTGTTGATGCTTTCTGCGGTAGTGGGTATGACGGGTTCATTTATTTCCCTTGCTATGTCCAAATCGATGGCCAAGCACTCGACGGGTGCCTATGTTATTCAAGAGCCACAGAACGACCAAGAGAGATGGCTGCTTAGCACGGTTCAGCGTCAAGCTAATGCCGCAGGTATCGGGATGCCTGAGGTGGCTATTTATGATGCGCCTGATATCAATGCATTTGCGACGGGGATGTTCCGTAACGATGCTCTCGTTGCGGTGAGCACGGGCCTACTCTACGGCATGACGCGCGACGAGGCGGAAGCAGTCTTGGCGCACGAAGTCAGTCACGTTGCGAATGGCGATATGGTTACCTTGGCGTTGATTCAGGGCGTTGTAAACACCTTTGTATTCTTCTTATCGAGAGTCATAGGCCATATCATTGACCGTACCGTCTTTAAGACAGAGCGGGGCCATGGGCCAGCGTATTGGGTAACTACGATCATTGCGCAACTCGTCCTCGGTATTTTGGCGAGCGCAATCGTGATGTGGTTTAGTCGTCAACGTGAGTATCGTGCCGATGCAGGAGCCGCCTATTTAGAGGGTAAGCACAAGATGATTGCTGCTTTAGAGCGCCTGCAAAAGTCAATCAACCAACCCCATTTGCCAGAGCAGTTAGAGGCCTTTGGTATCTCGGGTGGCATGGCAGATGGATTGAAGCGTTTATTTATGAGCCATCCTCCGCTCGATGAGCGTATTGCGGCATTACGAAATAGTGTTTAGATTTGAGTCGTTCGATGCATCAATCACCCTTGTTAGCGAGGCTTAGCTTATTTGCTTCGCGCTAGCAAGGAGTTGATGCATTTTGTATTGACGATTTAATAACTCAAAGAAAAGCCTAAGTGTATTCAAAGCATCATCATCAGCTCTATGCGGAGTGCCTTTAAAAGATAGCTTGCAGGCAGCAAGTGCCGAGGATAAGCCACCATTTGGATTCTTACCATTTGCTAAGGCATTTAATAAAAACCATGTTTTAGCATCAATCCATCTTCTACCAAAATGGGGAAACGCAATAGAGCGATCCCTAAATTCGGACTTGAGCTCAGCGCTGTCGCCGCCTCCCCAAACAACAGGATTAATAAAGCATTCGTGGCTTTTAATTAACGCACCTATTTCAAGCGCAACCTGAGCATGAGGTACGGCATTTTTTTTAATATCAGCATTCGTGATGCCCGTCAGGCGCGTGATGAATTCAAATATCGGTTCTTCTGGATTGAGATACCACTTTTGAGAAAGCAGGTTGTCATTTTGGAAATCAAGAAAGCTCCCAATTGCAACGCCCACTTGAATAATTTTTGGTTTAGCAGTCGAATTATCTTCCGCGTTATTGAGCTCTAAATCCAAGGCTAGATATTTTTTATTTTTATCCATAAGTAATTTCCAGTAATTCCTTACAATCTTACCTTTTCAAACATCTTATTTCGGAATTAAATGTAATCCTTGTAGGATGTCATGGTTAATTTATTTCATACAATTCATTTTTGTTTCTTTTTATAGATCCCAACTGGAGTGTGTATGAAGTTGCATGTCTTGAGTGATCTTCATCTTGAGTTTTCTGATTTCCCCACGCCTATTTTGGAGACTGATGTTGTGATTCTTGCCGGCGATATAGGGTTGCGCACCAGCGGCGTTGATTGGGCCAGTCGGATGTTTGCAAATAAACAAGTTATTTATGTAGCCGGTAACCATGAATTTTACCGATTAGATCGCGCCGAAGTGTTACACAATCTCAGGGACAAATGCGATGAATTTGGATTTCATTTTTTAGAAAATAGATCAGTTACTTTATTTGATGCATCAAGGCAGCTGCCAGTACGCTTTTTGGGGACAACCCTATGGACCGATTTCATGTTGTTTGGAGCCAAATTGCAAAACCATTGCATGGATGCCGGCCGTCGTTGCTTAAATGACTTTCGACTTATTCGCGATGATGATGGTATTTTTTCTGTAGAGAAATCCATTGCCTTGCATAAAGAATCTTTAATGTGGCTTTGTAACGAGCTAAATAAGCCGTTTGATGGAAAGACAGTTGTTGTGAGTCACCATCTTCCATCAACACAATCTGTAGCTATACGCTTTAAAGACGATCCTTTATCAGCCTGCTTTGCCTCAGAGTTATCACACTTATTCGGGCTTATGGATTTATGGGTTCATGGTCATACACATGATTCGTTTGATTATCAAATGAATGGCACACGGGTTGTTTGCAATCCTCGAGGTTATGTGAGGTCAGGTTATGCTGAAAACGTTGGCTTTGATCCATCGTTAGTTGTAGAAGTTTAATCACGTCGTTAGCCTGCCCTAGCCTAAAAAATGATGTGGATGTTGTACCCAACCAGCATATCTTAGGTGTAATTAGGTATGGCATGATGCATGCAAGCAAAGTTGAATGAGTACTTTGCATTGGATCGTCAGTTAGGTAAATCTAATCCGCTACCAGTGAATCGGTTTTTTGGCCGGCTTCTTTTTCGTGGGTACTTGCTCGGGAAGTTGTGCGGATATGAGTTCTTCATCGTTTATATAAGACCTTGACCAGTGGGTAAGGCTTATCAATTTGCTATTTGCAGGACGCCCCCTTTTGCCGGTAATTTGAGGCCCTCTAGGTATGATCATCCCAATTTTTAAAGCGGGAAAGTCTTCTATGAGTGCGCTAATGGCTGGTTCGGTATCGCTGTCATTTGAAATGAGAACAATTTGATCCAAGGATCGTTTGCTCACGTCACGATACATCGATAAGGCAAGATTAACATCCGTTTTTTTCTCTACTAGACGCCATACCCTTACTGTATTGTCTTTATTAAAGGTACTTCCCTCTACATACAAAGGCATTTTGGTCCCGTCTTTTTCGTAAACGTGTGAACCAAGTACTTTCTCGAATTTATCTGGATACTTTGCTTCCAGTGCTCGGTGATAGTCGTTCTGAGCTCGCATCGATTCTTTCCCATGTCTAGAAAATTTTGGGAGCGCAGGGACCGTAAAAAACTTTACGGAAATAATTTGCGAGGCTGGCTCTATGGATCGAGTAATTTGACTAAAAAGCGCTACTACATCAAGCCATTTGTATTGAGTGCCACGTAGACGTCCATAGTAAAGGTTGTATCCATCAATACAGATTGAGGTTATCAAAGCTTTTGACGTCTCCAGCATATTTCCTTATTAAAGTTGCATTTAGAAATGAAAAAACCGCCCTAGAGCGGCTTTTTCGTCCCAATCCGGAGTCAATTCAGCGACCTGGTTAGGGATGAGTAGTCCTTTGATTTTACCTATTTTTGGTCTTTAGGAAAAGCTCATATTGAGCTGAATTTTAGTTTCGCGGCTACTTTGTTAGGGTGTTAAATAGTCAGTTAAAAAAAATGGAGATGTGCTGCCCTTAAAGCAGTCGCAGGCTGGTGCTATCGGTAGCGCGCAGTAGTGAGCGCCTTACAATTTCTATTCCAACAGTACCGACATACGGTTATTGGCTTTCTTTCTGGCGGGAATTTCCTTAACGGACCTAGTGGATTGAACCCAGCGTAAGCCCATAGACTAGGTATAACGAGATACCCCCAACCATGTTTTTTTCTGAGTTCGATTTTGCTCCGATACCCCCAATGATACCCCCAGGTTTTTTGGATACAGCGAAATCTAGAAAGACCACAATGGACCTACAGGCCTTTATCTACAAAGAAAAACGCCACCCTGGTGGGTGGCGTTGGAGTGCTTTGTACTACTTAGTGGTGGAGTCGGCGGGAATCGAACCCGCGTCCGCAAATCCTCTACAACAAGTTCTACATACTTAGTCATATCATTTAATTTAGCCGGCTAGTCACGGATTGACACGT
>JAIXPY010000038.1 GCA_027486025.1 Burkholderiaceae bacterium | reverse complement strand
GTTGCAACAATGCTATAAAAAGGGCGTTTTTTTGAACCGCCGCGTGCCAGTCGAATGACGACCATACTTATTCCTTAAAATCGGTAGTTAAAACAGGTTGAATACAACCCAATGAAATCGGTGCTAAATCGTGAACTCTTACTGACACAATGATCAGCAGGAAACCATATATTCTAGACGAAAAGCGGGCCTTGATCCACCCTTACTAGATGAAGCAAAGCAAGCGCAGCAGTAAATTGTATAAAATATCAATAAAAACAATGGGTTAAATGAAAATAGTGGCACAAATACGAAATTTACATTATTCACGCTTAGTCCGTTTTTCTGCGCTCGGAATCCTCGGCCTCCTGATTGGTTGCGCCCAAGTATTGCCGCCCTGCAATGCCAGAACCAGTCCGCCGGCAATCGAACTGAGTGGCGCCTGGATTCTGGAGCGCTGGAGTTTGGCGCCCAATAGCAAAGGTGAGGTTCGACCACGCCCCCTACCTTCAGATGGGACTATGCCAGCAATTGCGATTCAATTCGATGCCCGCACGAATACAGTGAGCGGCTTTTCTGGATGCAATCGTTTTACGGCGCAGATAACAGAAGATCAGCGCGGCATTAGCATTGACAAAATTGCCAGCACCCGCATGGCCTGCTCAGCCGACCGCATGGAACTGGAAAGTGCGTTTTTATATCAGCTCAATGACTATCAACGCTTAGTACGCGATGATGATCGCCTGCTTCTCATTGGACGTGATCAGAATGTACTGCGTTTTGTGCAAAGTGGTAAATTGAAGTGAGCATAAGGATGTAACACCATGATTCGGTCTAAATTATTATTTTGCGCATTGGGTTTCTTTTTCCCTGGCGCCGGCTTTAATTGCCTTTACTTGCAGGGCTTGAAATCATATTGGGGTTGGCTGCAATTCGCTGCCATCATCGGTGGTATTAGCGGCTGGATCATCTTAAGCACAACCGAACTCGGCTCATTTGCCGGCTGGTTTTTATTGACCTTGGGCTTTATCTCAATTGAAGCCAGCTTTTTAACCACCATTGCGTACGGTCTTCGTAGTGGCGAGCGCTGGGATGCTGAATTCAATCCCGGAATTCCGCCTGAAAAAGCAACGCAAACTGGCTGGTCGACTATTCTGCTGGTGATTTTTTGTTTGGTGTTTGGCGCCGCCTTAATGATGAGCTTTTTTGCAATTGCATTTGAGCAATTCTTTATCTCTCAACTCATTGAAGCGCGCAAGTTATCGCAATAAAAAATGGGGCCGCTAATCAGCCCCACTGAAATCGGATTTACTTTTCTAAGGCCTTCGTTAACTCCGGCACAGCTGTAAACAAATCCGCAACCAAGCCGTAATCAGCTACGCCAAAAATCGGTGCCTCGGCGTCTTTGTTGATCGCCACGATGACTTTTGAGTCTTTCATGCCCGCCAAGTGCTGAATCGCACCCGAAATTCCGACTGCGACATATAGATCAGGCGCCACAATCTTGCCGGTCTGGCCGACTTGGTAGTCATTGGGAACATAGCCTGCATCCACTGCAGCGCGCGATGCACCTAAAGCAGCTCCGAGCGTATCGGCTAGCGGTGCTATTAACTCTTGGTATTTTTCGCCCGAACCCAAGCCCCGTCCGCCCGATACGATTATCTTTGCAGCAGTTAACTCCGGGCGGTCCGACTTACTTAAATCCCGGCCCACAAAAGTAGCGCCGCTCACACAAGGAGCGGCATTGCGCTTTTCAATTGGTGCATTTCCACCAGCAGCACTGGCTGCATCAAAACCCGTGCTTCGGACCGTCAGCACTTTAGTGGCATCCAGCGACTGCACTGTAGCTATGGCATTACCGGCGTAGATGGGCCGAGCAAAGGTATCAGCACTAATTACATGCGTGATATCAGATACCTGAGCCACGTCCAATTTGGCAGCTACCCGCGGCATCACATTCTTACCATGGGCAGTAGCTGCTGCTAAGAGATGCTCGTACCCACTGGCCAGCGCCAAAATCTGCGCTGCAACCGGCTCAGCCAGTTGATCGAGCAATGCAACATCATCAATCAAAATAATATTGCGAATGCCTGGAATCGCCGCTGCTGCAGTTGCCACGGCATCGGCATTGCTGCCAGCCACCAAAATATCGACTTCTGGGCTACACGCAAAGCCCGCTGTTACGGTGTTTAAAGTAGCAGCCTTGAGGGTCTGGTTATCGTGCTCAGCTAATACAAGTGCGGCCATTTAAATCACCTTCGCTTCATTTTTTAATTTATCCACCAGCGCAGCAACGTCTGCGACGAGGATGCCCGCCGTCCGTTTTGGCGGCTCTTCGACTTTGATGATTTTCAGATGCGGCGAAACGTCAACCCCTAATGCGTCGGGCTTGATGATTTCCAATTCTTTTTTCTTTGCCTTCATGATGTTGGGCAAGGTAACGTAGCGGGGCTCATTCAGGCGTAAATCGGTGGTAATCACTGCCGGCAGAGCCATAGAAATAGTTTCTAAACCACCGTCGACTTCGCGTGTCACGTTCAGCGCGCCATCCACAAAAGCCACTTTCGATGCGAAGGTGGCTTGCGGAAGATCCATGAGGGCAGCTAACATTTGACCGGTCTGATTACTATCGTCATCAATGGCCTGCTTGCCCAAAATGATCAATTGGGGCTGCTCTTTAGTGCACACGGCTTGCAACAACTTCGCTACTGCCAAAGGCTGCAAATCAATATCGGTTTCAACCAAGATAGCGCGATCAGCACCAATGGCCAGGGCGGTTCGAAGCGTCTCTTGGCACTGCTGACTCCCTGCGGAGAAAACCACAATCTCGCTTGCTATGCCGGCCTCTTTTAAACGAATGGCTTCTTCAACTGCAATTTCATCGAATGGATTCATGCTCATCTTCACATTCGCGGTGTCAACACCGGACTGATCAGATTTGACTCGAATCTTGACGTTGTAATCAACAACGCGCTTCACCGCAACCAGAATTTTCATGGCACTTTCTCTGTCTTCTCTATGGGGTCAATACGTTCTATTTTACTCGCCCGCAGGGCATTCGGCTTGAGCGCTTAGAGGTCTGCTAAGGCCTTCACATGGGCCACCACACTTCGCCCTAAAGCAGATAGGTTATAACCCCCCTCAAGGCAGCTTACAATGCGGCCGCCAGCCGATTCCTTGGCAATCTCTTTGAGGCGCTGAGTCATCCAAACGTAATCATCCTCGACCAAGCCCATTTGACCTAAATCGTCCTCGCGGTGGGCATCAAAGCCTGCAGAGATCAAAATTAATTCAGGCTGAAAAGCCCTTAAGCGTGGCAGCCAGGTTTCAGTAATCATCTTACGCACCACATCCCCTTTGGTCGAGGCGGGCATCGGCATGTTCACCATATTGTCGGAGTGATCTAAGCCGCTATAAGGATAAAAAGGATGTTGAAAAAAACTGCACATCAGAATTTTGGGGTCATCATAAAATGCCGCTTCAGTGCCGTTGCCATGGTGGACATCAAAATCAATAATGGCTACCCGCTCAAGGCCGTATGCACTGATCGCGTAACGCGCTGCAATCGCGATGTTATTAAAAACACAGAAACCCATTGAGCGTGTTGGCTCAGCATGGTGGCCTGGTGGGCGGATAGCACAAAATGCGTTTTCAACTTCGCCCTTCATGACCGCATCGACGCCCGCAATAGCAGCGCCTGCGGCACGTAATGACACGGTCAAGGTTGCCGGATTCATGATGGTGTCGCCATCGAGCATAAAGTAACCCGATGTTGGTGAATGGCCAGTGACATACTCCACGTGGTCGGCACTATGGACGAGTTCGACTTGATCGGTTGTAGCCAGCGGTGGTTCGATCCGCTTTAAATAAGCATCGACGCGGCTCAAAATGAGTTGGTCTTCAATCGCCTGAATGCGCTCTGGGCACTCCGGGTGATGACTGCCCATTTCGTGCCTTAAAAAATCACTGTGGCTTATGTATGCTGTTGTCATTCTTCTCACCTCTTCATATCGTCCATCCAAGCGAATTTATCTATAAAATCAGTTGGTGAACCTTTTTTTAATTCTTCCCCGCATTGAGTCTTACTTTAGCAATAGGGGGATCTGCCTCCTACTCGCCAGTATCGCCATTGCCCTCTTATCCGCTTGCGCCTCGGTACCACCCAACTCCGAAGCAACGCTGCCTAGCAAAACCGTTCCCGACACTTCTATCGTAAACCAAGTGGGCGGACAGGCGGCAGAGCAGCAGCTTAGCCAAAACCTCCAAGCCATGCTGGCCCATATTAGCAAGACTGAGGGCATCCCACTCGGATCGCTAGAGACTGCATTTACGGATAGCAAAAATCTAGCCCAAGTACGTAAATTGGTCATGCCAGGGCCGCCTGGCTTTAAGAAGAACTGGACTGCCTATCGCGGGCGCTTTATCGAGCCCGTTCGAATCAAAGCAGGGATGGCTTTTATTGAACAGAATCGCCCCTACCTGGATCAAGTCGAGCGCGAAACTGGCGTCCCTGGAACGATCATCGCCTCGATCATTGGCGTAGAGACGATTTATGGGCGAAACATGGGCAGCTTTAAGGTCAAGGATGTTTTATCAACCCTTGCATTTAATTACCCCGATACGCCGAACCGTGCCAGCCGTGAAGTCCTTTTTCAAGATCAGCTCAAGCAACTGATTCTGCTTTGTTGGGCCGAAGCCGGTGGCAATTCAACGCGGAGCGCCAAAACCCCGTCGACTAAAACCAATGCGTTTGACCGCTGCCTCAATCAGGCCAGCTCCTATGCAGGGGCAATTGGGCTGCCACAGTTTATGCCCGGTAGCATCCGCAATTTCGCGAAGGATGGCGATGGTGATGGTGTAATTGATTTACGGCAAAGCCGGCCAGACGCCATTGCCAGCGTAGCGCGCTTTTTACGGATGCACGGCTGGCAACCCGGTATGCCAATCTACTTTCCAATCACAGAAACGGAACAGAACCAGGCCGCTATTCGGCGCTTAGCAGACGGTCTGCCAGATGCAAAGCACACCGTACAGGAATTCATTGATTTGGGTATCTTGGATAGCCGCTATGGCGATCTCCAGACGGGCGGGGTAACGCCCCAAAGTAAAGCGCTCATTATCGATCTGCCATTCATCAACGCGCAAGGCAATGATGAAGTGCGCTATGTTGTTGGCCTAGAGAATTTTCTCAGCATTGTTCAATACAACCGCAGCTATTTTTATGCGCAGAGTGTCGCTGAGTTTGCTGAAGCCCTCGGTTACGAAAACCAAAGCGTAGTCCCTAAAACCCCAGCAACACCGACCGCTAAAACCAAGAAGTCTGCTGCAAAAAAGACGCAAAAGCCTAAAAAGCCAAAGGCTAACTAGGCTGGAAATACACCCGTCGAAAGGTAGCGATCCCCGCGATCACACACAATAAATACAATCGTGGCGTTTTCTACTTCCTGCGCAATGCGCAAGGCAATCACAAGGGCTCCTGCTGCTGAGATGCCACAAAAAATACCCTCTTCTGCCGCCATACGACGAGCCATTTCCTCGGCCTCACCTTGACTGACATACTCAATGCGATCTACCCGGTCTGCTTGATAAATTTTAGGCAGGTATTCCGGGGCCCACTTCCGAATACCCGGAATCTGCGATCCCTCGGACGGCTGCGCGCCAATAATCTGAATCGCTGGATTCATCGACTTTAGATACGTAGAGACACCGGTAATCGTCCCAGTAGTACCCATGGAAGAAACAAAATGCGTAACTTGCCCATGGGTATCACGCCAAATCTCAGGGCCGGTTGTCTCGAGGTGCGCACGGGGATTGTCTAAATTTGAAAACTGATCCAGTAAGCGGCCGCGCCCTTCTTTTTGTAGCTGCAAGGCATAGTCACGCGCTAGCTCCATGCCTCCGGTTGCGGCAGTCAGAATCAACTCAGCTCCGTAGGCCGCCATACTCTGGCGGCGCTCTAAACTTTGATTCTCAGGCATCACTAGCACCATTTTGTAACCCAACATCGCAGCGGCCATCGCCAAGGCAATGCCAGTATTGCCGCTAGTCGCTTCGATTAAGGTATCGCCCGGCTGAATCTCGCCGCGCTCTTGTGCGCGCACAATCATCGACAGTGCGGGCCGATCCTTGACCGATCCTGCCGGATTATTGCCTTCAAGCTTGCCTAAAACAACATTACCGCGTGCAATGATGTCCAGGCCCGGTATCCGCTGCAAACGCACTAAGGGTGTATTCCCAACCGTTTGGGAGATGGTCATGTAGGGAGAGTGATGATTGGCGGGCGAGTTCATTAAACTATTTTAGCCACAAGCCCGCCAATCCGGTGAATTGAACTGCTATTGCGCTATTTCAGATTGGGGCGGTGCTTATTCCCAGTTTTTTTGACCTTTCCCCCTCTTGGATGTGGGGTACTGATCGTGCGCCTCCCGCGAGCGCCCTTGCGATCGGCTTGCGCGCGACGTCGGCTCGCCTTGCGCACGTGAACTTGCTCTGGAGCCATTGCGGGTTTCACGGTAGGCACTGGGAGACTCAATAGTTAAGCCGTTGTCGACCATCTTTTCTACCGACTTCATCCCGATGCCGCGCACCCGCTGCTGTAAGTCGTTGGCATCACGATAAAAGCCGCCATCCTCTCGCTCTGAAATGATGGCGCGCGCCTTTGATGGTCCCAAACCTTTAATACTTTGAAGTTCTGACTGACTTGCGCTATTAACATTAACGGGTGACGCGCTTGCATCCGACATACCAACTCCAACTACAGGCACTAACAAAGACATCAGCGCTATTTGAAATGCATATTGACGCACATACGAACGAAACTTTTGAATCATATCAACCCCTTTTGATCGTTAAAAAATCCTTGGCCTAAATAGCGCACAAGGACTGTACATAACGACCATAAGCTGGAGTAGTTGACTATAAATCGACCCCTGACAGGATGACTACGCCGAAATCTGTAATCACCTGCAGTGGATGCGAATCGAGATTACGCCTTTGTCTGCTTAGGCGCTCGGCTGACTCAGAAAATCAGCATTGGCAGAAAGCCAATCAATGTAACGCCCCACACCCTGTTCTACATTGAGGAAGGCATCTGCATAGCCAGCTTGCCTGAGTTTAGTTTGGTCTGCTTGTGTAAAGCATTGGTATTTGCCACGCAAAGCATCCGGAAAGGAAATATATTCAATCAAACCTTGCTTGACTAATTCAGATAGGCTAGCTGGAGCCTGTCCTGCAATTCGTCTCATCGAGTTGACGACGGCATGCGCAACATCATTAAAGGGCTGAGCCTTGCCACTGCCTAAATTAAAAATGCCGCTCTTTTCGGGGTGGTCATAAAAAAATAAATTCACTTTGACGACGTCCTCAACGGAGACAAAGTCACGACTCTGTTCTCCAGCAGCATAGCCGCCATACTCACCAAAGAGTTTAACCACGCCGTGGTTTTTAAATTGATGGTATTGATGAAATGCAACGGATGCCATGCGGCCCTTATGTGACTCACGTGGCCCATACACATTAAAGTAACGGAATCCAACTACTTGGGCTGTATTTGCTTTCTCAGCAAAGCGCTTGCGCATCACCTGGTCAAATAAAAACTTGGAGTAGCCGTAGATATTGAGCGGCTTCTCATGCTCCCGGCTTTCAACAAAGGTATCGGATCCACCATAAGTGGCTGCCGAGGATGCATACAAGAACGGGACGCTCTCTTCAGTGCAAATATCCAGTAAATCCATGGAGTAGCGGTAGTTATTCGCCATCATAAAAATACCATCGGTTTCCATGGTGTCGGAGCAAGCCCCTTCATGAAAAACCGCTTTGACTTTACCCAGCCGTCCACTAGCGAATGCCTCAAGGAACTCATCTTTGTCCAAGTAATCAATGATGTCGAGGTCGGCCAAATTGCGGTATTTATCCGCCGGGCGCAAATCATCCACAGCAATGATGTTTTTCTCGCCTCTAGCATTGAGGGCCTGCACTAGATTCGCACCGATAAATCCAGCGGCGCCCGTCACAATAATGGTCACTGCAATTCCTCCGAAGTTACGGTTGCGGTACCTAACTTGCCGACCACAACACCGCCGGCGCGGTTAGCGAGTGCTATCGCCCGATCAAGCGGCCACTGCGCCGCAAGGGCCACCGCTAAGGTTGCAATCACGGTATCGCCGGCACCAGATACATCAAATACCTCACGCGCCTGTGCGTGCACATGCGAAACACCCTGATCGGTGAACAAACTCATCCCCTCTTCGGAGCGGGTGAGTAGTAATGCTTGGATTCCAAGTGAATGTCTTAGCTCTTGCGCGCGCCGCGTCAGGTCGGCCTCGTCTGCCCATCGCCCTACAACCTGACGTAACTCACTGCGATTTGGGGTGATAACGGTTGCGCCACGGTATTTTTCGTAGTCTTCGCCCTTCGGGTCAACCAAAATGACTTTGTTTTGTGTCTGCGCGTATTCAATCATTGCAGCAACCTGACTCAAGGCCCCTTTGCCGTAATCCGACAGTACGAGCACATCAGCTGTACCCAAGGCCTTTTCAAATCGCACCAGCTTTTGTTCCAATGCGGTTTGACTCGGCGTCTTTTCAAAATCCAAACGGATCAATTGCTGCTGGCGTGCAATCACCCGCAACTTCACGGTAGTTGGAACCTTGGGATCCACTTCCAACTGACTATTAACGCCGCTCTGCTTTAGTAGCTCACCAATCCGATGGCCTGCTTCATCATCACCGATAACACCAAGGATGGTTGTATTCGCTCCGAGTGCAGCAACGTTGCGAGCCACGTTGGCAGCACCACCCAAACGTTCATCCACTTTGGAGACCTGCACTACTGGAACTGGCGCCTCCGGTGAAATCCGATCCGAATCGCCGAACCAATAGCGATCAAGCATCACATCACCAACCACCAGTAAATTGGTCTTAGCAAATTGCGCGCGGTTCGCTTTTTCTACAGTCATGATCGTGCTCAGTTGTGACGGCCAATGCCTTGGTATTCAAAACCCAATTCTTGCATAGCTTGGGGCTCATAGAGGTTTCGGCCATCAAAAATGATGGGGGATTTGAGTTTTTGCTTGAGTAAATCAAAGTCAGGGCTACGGAAGGCCTTCCACTCGGTAACAATAACCAAGGCATCGCAGCCATCAAGGGCATCCATGGGCTGATCAACCATGGAAACGCGCTTACGCCCCTCTGCATTATTAGCAAAATCGACCTCAAAACAATGGGTCGCCTCAGGCATAGAAACCGGGTCATAGGCCACTACAGACGCGCCGCGCTTGACCAGCTCAGCAATGATGACGCGACTGGGGGCTTCACGCATATCGTCGGTATTGGGCTTGAATGCTAAACCCCAAATAGCAAACTTCCTATTCTTAAGGTCTGAACCAAAACGCTTCTCGATCTTTTCAACCAAGATGGTTTTCTGCGCCTCGTTTACGGCCTCTACCGCTTGCAGTATTTTCAAGTCGCGCCCATGCTCAAGCGCTGTTTTACTCAAGGCTGAAACGTCTTTAGGAAAGCATGATCCACCGTAGCCTGTGCCGGAATATAAAAAGCCGTACCCAATGCGAGAATCCGAACCAATCCCTTGCCTTACTGCCTCAATATCGGCACCGACGACATCGGCAAGATTGGCTAACTCGTTCATAAATGAAATGCGCGTTGCTAACATCGCGTTTGCCGCGTACTTTGTCAGCTCTGCACTCTTTACGTCCATGTAATAGGTACGCTCATGGTGGCGATTAAACGGCGCATACAGTTTGCGCATCTGCTCTCTTGCTCGCAATCCAGGTGGATTGCTATCGGTCCCAATCACAATGCGGTCAGGTCGCATAAAGTCCTCCACCGCGGCGCCCTCTTTCAAAAACTCCGGATTGGATACAACCGAAGATAGCTCTGGCGATAGGCCGCGCTTATTTAATTCTTCAGCAATGGCTGCAGTCACCTTTTCAGCTGTGCCGACGGGAACCGTTGATTTATCGACCACGACCTTCGCTGTGGTCATATGGCGACCAATATTGCGAGCAGCCGCAACCACATACTGCAAGTCAGCAGAGCCATCCTCATCGGGCGGCGTGCCAACCGCAATAAATTGGATATCGCCATGCGCTACCGATGCGGCAATATCGGTTGAGAATTGCAAACGTCCTGCTGCGCGGTTACGCTCAATCATTTCCTTGAGGCCGGGCTCATAAATGGGCACGCCACCGGAATTTAAAATGGCGATTTTCTTAGGATCCAAGTCCAGACAGAAAACGTTATTGCCTTGCTCGGCCAAGCAAGCACCGGTCACTAATCCGACGTATCCGCTGCCAATGATGGTGACTTTCATAGGGTATCAACCGTTCTTAAACAAATAAATTACATGGATGGGCCACTTGCTGCGGCCCCTTCACTGCGTCTTGGGGAGTATGCCTCCCAATGATTACATCCTGGGCATTGCCAGTAGAAGCGCCTTGCTCTAAAGCCGCAGTTACCGCAGGTATAGCGTGCTAATGAAGTGGTACGTTGCTTTAGCAAACCCAAAGTTGCTTGTAAATCGGCAACGCGCTCTGGGCTGCCATTCACTTCAGCTAGGGCCAAACGCGTTTCAGCTAACTTCGAAAGTGCTGTCAAGCTAGGGGTGTGTTGCATTACCCCAGCTAACATGACCTCCGTTGCCGCAGGTCCACGAATTATCATCATGTGCTTGTGCACGATATCCAATAACTCCCCGGCCGACTGAGTACGTAGCAAGGTGATGAGGTGATCCAAGCCGGTATCGGTTTTATCAACAGAAGCATGAGCCGCCATCCAGCGATCCGCTACCAAGTGCATATAGGCGGGGCGTTTCTCGGCCACTTGACTCCACACCTCAATTGCTTGACCCGGGCGATCCATCGCCACCAAATAGTCGCCCTGCAAAATCAATGCCCTAGCCTGCGCAGGAACCGCCTGCAAGGCCCGGTCAATCGAATGTTCCGAGTCGGTCATGTCTTTGCGCCGCAAAGCCTCTTGAGCCAGCTCACAATAGAACTGGGCAATCTCCGTTTGGTGACTCTTATCCTGTAATGCCTCTAGTTCGGTAGCTGCGACGATGGCTTTTTTCCAGTCACGCTCCACTTGGTACATTTCCAAAAGGCTTTCTTTAGCTGGAATGCTGTACTTACCCTCACCTACTTGATTTAAGGATGCTTCGGCACGGTCGAGTAGGCCTGCGCGCAAAAAGTCACGGCCCAACTCATAGGCTGCATGGTCGCGGTCACGGGGCTTGAGGTCTGCACGACCGGCTAGATGCTGATGAATGCGAATCGCGCGCTCGGTCTCGCCACGGCGACGAAACAAATTTCCTAATGAGAAATGAAGATCAACGGTTTCAGGATCTAGCTGGGCTACTTTAACGAGCGCCTCAATTGCTTGATCTGGCTGCTCATTTAATAAAAGACTCAGGCCTTTAAAGGTGGAGCGCTGCTGTAGCATGCGCTCGCGCTCATCCATTCGGCTCTCAAGGCGCAGATCCCAACGCGAGGCAAGCCATCCCAGCCCAAAAAGAACGGGGAGCAATAGCAGCCATGCGGTTTCAATTTGAATCATGGGGTTCGTTTACGTAAGGCAGTTTGGTATCAAACTCAGGTCGGTATTGACCCAAAGGCATTTGCTCGCAAGCGAGGCAAATTAGCCTTCCTTCTTGCCAGACTGATTCTGGTTGTGCGCTTGATTGAGGGGTTTATAGTCAACCCGCTCGCGCAACTCTTTGCCCGGCTTGAAATGCGGTACACGCTTTTCTGGAATCATGACCTTTTCACCCGATTTCGGGTTACGGCCAGTTCGTGCTGGACGGTGATGCAATACAAAACTACCAACACCGCGCAACTCAATGCGCTTGCCTTCAGCAAGTGCTTGCGTCATGGTATCTAACAATGTTTTCACTGCCAACTCAACATCCCGTGGCAATAGCTGCGGAAACTGCTCCGCCAAGCTCTCGACTAACTCAGAGCGGGTAATCGCTTGTTGATCGTGTTCTGTCATGGTCTATCAATGCAAACCGCCACCCCTGAAAACCAGGAGTGGCGATATTGATTTAGCCCTGATTATCTAACTTCGCTTTGAGTAAAGCGCCCAAATTGGTGGTACCAGACTGCGCATCACCTTGGAGCTTGCTCATTGCATCATGTTGATCAGCGCTGTCCTTAGCTTTGATCGAGAGGTTGATATTGCGTGACTTGCGATCAATGTTAATGATCATGGCTGTCACGGTATCGCCTTCTTTCAAGACATTGCGTGCATCTTCAACTCGATCGGTTGAGATCTCAGAAGCGCGCAGGTATGCCTCTACCTCATCAGCCAAATGAATGGTTGCACCCTTCGCATCCACACTCTTCACTGTGCCAGTTACAAGGCTGCCCTTGTCGCTAGTGGAGGTGTAGTTGTTGAATGGGTCACCAGACAATTGCTTGATGCCAAGCGAGATACGCTCTTTATCAACATCAATGGCCAATACGGTAGCTTCGATTTCATCGCCCTTCTTGTATTTTTTAACGGCTTCTTCACCTGGCTCATTCCATGAGAGGTCAGAGAGGTGAACGAGGCCATCAATGCCGCCAGGCAAGCCAATGAAAACACCAAAGTCAGTAATCGACTTGATTGCGCCTGTGAGCTTATCGCCCTT